>JAYVIO010000187.1:0-13423 GCA_043770175.1 Verrucomicrobiales bacterium
GCCCAAAATGCAACGGCCCGCGCCATGGTGCGATGCGCACTGGCTTGGCAGGTTTCTGAGCATTTTGAAGGCTGGGCATTCGCAGGCGGAGCGGGCAAAAGACCCCTCATAAGCATATACTTAACCTCTTTTAATATGGTAATTCTAGTTAATTATTGCCATATACCGGGTTCAGCAGCCCATGGGAGGGGCAAGTTCGTTCCCTGAAGGCCGTTTCCTTGCCATGAAGGCCGCCTATTTCCACTCCCTGCTCCTGCTCTCGGCCCTTTGCCTTTCGCTCTCCGCTTGGGCCGCCAAGCCGCCCAATCTGGTCTTCATCCTGACTGACAACCAAGGTGCCTGGACCCTCGGCTGCTATGGCAACCCCGACATCCGCACGCCGCACATCGACAAGCTGGCCGCCGAAGGCATCCGCTTCACGCACGCGCTCAGCAGCAACCCTGTGTGCTCGCCGACGCGTGCCACCTTCCTCACCGGGCTGATTCCATCGCAGCACGGCCTGCATTCCTTCCTCGATCCCAAGTTCATGATGGGACCGGCGGCTTATAACACGCTCAAGGAATTCACCTCCCTCGGCGAAATCCTGCGCGATGCCGGTTATACCTGCGGTCTCAGTGGCAAATGGCATCTGGGCGCGAACATGACCCCCAGCGAAGGCTTCACGACCTGGACGACGAAGCCCGACGGCAGCACCCGCGAGTTTTACGACCAGCAGATCATCGAAGACGGCAAACTGCGCACCGAAGCGGGCTACACCACCGACCTCTGGACTCGCAAAGGCATTGAGTTCATCAACGCCAACAAAGATCGGCCCTTCTTCCTCTACCTCGCCTACAACGGCCCCTACTCCCTGGGCAAACTCATGCTCAACGAGGCTAAAAACCGCCACGCCGCCTACTACGCCGACAAACCGCTGCACTCCTTCCCACGCGACACCATGCACCCCTGGCAGCATGCCAACAAGGAATTCCACAACACCGACGCCGGGCGCCGCCGCATGGCCAGCGAAGTCAGCGGTGTGGATGACGGTGTGGGTGAGATCATGGCTGCGCTCAAAGCCAATGGCCTTGATGACAACACCCTCGTCGTCTTTTCCAGCGACCAAGGCTGGATGGGCGGTCAAAACGGCATGTGGGGCATGGGCGATCATTTCCGCCCCATCGGTGCGCACGAACTCATGATGCAGATCCCGCTCATCTTCCGTCAGCCCGGCCAGATCCCGTCCGCGCAGACCTGCGACGCCCTCGTGAGCAACTACGACTTCCTCCCCAGCGTCCTCGGCCACCTCAGCCTCACCAACAAGATGCCACAGCAGCCCAAATCCCCCGGCCGCGACTTCTCTCCTGCCCTGCGCGGTCAAAAACTCGCCGATTGGGACAACACCGTCTTCTACGAAATGGAAACCACCCGTGCCATCCGCACCCAGCGCTGGAAATACGTTGCCCGTTTTCCCGCCGGCCCCTTCGAACTCTACGACATGCAAACCGACCCCCAAGAACGCTTCAACCAGTTCGGCCAGCCCGGCACCGAAGAGATCAGAACCGACCTCGCCAAACAGCTCGAAGCCTTCTTCGCCCGCTACGCCAATCCACAATACGACATTTGGCACGGCGGCACCTCGAAGGCCAAGCGCCACACGCCGTGACACTGACGCAGGCCCACGCTCAGACCTTCAAGCCCAACGCCAGCCGCGCCTCCTGGCGCACCGTTTTGGCCGACTTGATCGCCGCCTTCATATCCTGGGCCGTGGCTTCACTGCCTGGATAACGAAATTTCACGGCATAGCGGTTCAAGCCCAGCAAGGCAGGCAGCAGCGCCGCCCAGAGCGGCTCCACCGGCAGCAAGTCCTGGAGCAGCTTGTCCAGATCGTGCGTCTTCTGGAACCGAATGCCCGCCTCCTCCAGCCGGGCCTTGAGATACTTCTCCGCGCACTGCTGGCAGAGAAAACAGCCGTGGTCATGATACGTCACCTTGCGCCGCCGCGACAGCACCAGGCCGAGCTGGAAGTCAGCCTCGGCTTTCTTGATCCATTCACGCGTGGACGGCTTCATACATGACTTTTCCGTTGTTCGTCACCTCCAGCATGAACAAATCCCGGTCGCGCACTCGCCGTTCCACCTCGGCCTCGCCACGCACCAGCATGTCCACAGGAAAGCTGGCACGGGCTTTCAGCCGGATTTTCACATCCGCATCACGCATCACCCGCCGTTTTTTGGGCAGCACCACCAGCACGTCCACATCCGAGTCCTCATTCGGCTTGCCGTAGGCATACGAGCCAAACAGGATGATGCGCTGCGGCTTGCAGGCAGCGGCGATGGCATCGCAGTAACGCTTGATGTCCGTCATGGCAATCATGCGCATAGTAAGCCCCGCAACCACCGCAGCATCAACTCGTTTCTCCTGCCTCACGGCGAGTTGCCTGCACGCGGTAGAACTTCCGCGTCGAGATCCCGTCCGGGTCCGTCACCGTGCGCGTCTGGCCATTGTCCTGGATGGTGGCACCGGTCAAGGTCTGCCAGTCGTTCGACTGGAGCGTTGTGCTGAACTGCACCGTGTAAGTGCGGTCGCTCAGCCGGGGACTGATGGTGAGCGTGTGCACACCGCTGCCACCCACCTGGGTCAACAGGCGTGAGTCACGATCCGTCGGAATCAGGCCTGCCGTGTATTTGAGGAGATTGTTCTGTCCCGTACCGCTCGCATCCGCAGTCGGTGCGGCCAGCGGGTTGTTCTGGCCGAAGAACTGCACCTGCCAGGCGTCCTCGCCCACCTCGGCCCCACCGACAAGATGCCGCAAAAGCCCAAATCCCCCGGCCGCGACTTCTCTCCTGCCCTGCGCGGTCAAAAACTCGCCGATTGGGACAACACCGTCTTCTACGAAATGGAAACCACCCGCGCCATCCGCACCGAGCGCTGGAAATACGTCGCCCGCTTCCCCAGTGGCCCCTACGAACTCTACGACATGCACTCCGACCCTCTGGAACGCTTCAATCAGTTCGGCCAGCCCGGCACCGAAGACATCAAAGCCAACCTCGCCAAGCAGCTCAATGCTTTCTTCACCCGCTACGCCGATCCACAATACGACATTTGGCACGGCGGCACCTCGAAAGCGAAGCGGCATACGCCGTGACCGGATGGCCTACGGAACACCCGGAACAACTCGGAAGTCCAAACACCGGTCCGGCTTTCCGTGTGTTCCGTGTGTTCCGTGGGCCCACCCTGCTGAATACGCCTCTTTTTTACAATCGACCCACCTCTGCGGTTTCAATCAACGGCCCCCTCACTGAAACCACACCGCCAAGCAACACGGCGGCTTTTGGAGTGCGGTCGCGCAGCCCTGAAGGGGCGCAGCTGCCGCTTTCCGCTGGGTCGTAGGACATGCGCAGGGCCGATGGACACCCGAAAGCGGCAGCTTTACCCCTTCAGGGTGCCGCAGCCGCACTCCAAGAGCGTGACCGCACACACCCGCCCTGCCACCACCTGAATTCCGGCCAGGCATCTGACTCCTTCAATTCGTGCAACTTCCCCGACTCCTCTTCGTTTCATCGCACATCCAACCGGTCCACCGGACGCTACGACTATGAAAACGCGCCTTCCCCACCTCCTTGCTTGCGTCTTGCTCGCCACCAGCCTCCACGCTGAACCCGCTGCTGTGGCACCGACTCCCGCTGCCGCTACCGCACCCGATGGCAACACCGTGTATCGCACCTGGACGGACACCCAGGGCCGCAAGCTGGAGGCAACCTTCCGTGGCATCGAAAACGGCCAGGTCTTCCTGCAAATCCGCAACGGCTACGTCTATCGCCTGCCGCTTGAAAAACTCTCCGCTGAAGACCAACTGGCCGCCAAGACGCTGAAACCCGAGGGTCTCGGCATCCCGGCTGATCCGAATCTCGCCCAGGCCGCCGCGCGCATCGACATGCTGGTGAATGGCGGGCTGCAAAAAGCCGGGCTGAAGCCCAATCCGCTCGCCTCCGACGAGCAGTTCGTGCGCCGCGTTTATCTCGACATCGCCGGCCGCATCCCGACGCGGGAAGAAGCACTCGAATTCATCAACGACGGCAGCGTTTCCAAGCGCGCGAAGGTCATCGACAAGCTGCTGAACACCGACGGCTACCGCAGCAACCTGTTCAACTACTTCGCCGACATGATGCGCGTGGCCGATCAGGCCAACAAGGTGCGCTTCTACACCTACCAGGACTGGCTCAAGAGCCAGATCGCCGACAACATCTCGTGGGACAAGATGGTGTTCACCATGATGACCGCCGATGGCAAGCTGCTCGAAAACGGCGCCACCGGCTACCTGCTGCGGGATGCCGGCATGCGCCTCGACAATCTCTCTCTCACGCTCAGCACCTTCCTCGGCGCGAATGTCTCCTGCGCCCAGTGCCACGACCACCCCTTTGCCGACTGGACCCAGCGTCAGTTCTACGAAATGGCGTCGTTCTTCGGCGCCACCGAAACCTATGGCGTCAAAGGTTCCAAAGGCGGCAGCAACATGATGGAGATGCGCAAGGTGCTGGCCTCCTTGGATGACAAGCGCATGCAAAACATGGCTAAAAACGTCATGCGCATCAATGCAATGGCCGTGGAGGACACGGAAACGAATGATCTGAAGCTGCCCGACGACTACAAATACCCAGACGCCAAGCCCGGTGAACACGTCGCGCCCAAACTCGTCACCTGGAGCGATGACAAGACGAAAAAAGCCTATCAAGGCGTCAAAACCAAAAGTGAGGAAGACTTGCGCACGCAATTCGCCCATTGGATGACCTCGCCGGACAATCCACGCTTTGCCATGACCATCGCCAATCGCATGTGGAAACGTGCCTTCGGTGTCGGCATCCGTGAACCGGTCACCGATCTGGATGATCCGAATGCCAGCGTGAATCCGCCGCTGCTCTACCACCTCGCCGCCGAAATGGTGCGCGTGAAGTTCGACCTCAAGCAATTCATGCGCCTGCTCTACAACACGCAGGCCTATCAGCGTGAGGCCACCAGCTACGAACTTGCGGACAACACGCCCTACCTCTTCCCCGGACCGATCCTTCGTCGCATGACCGCCGAGCAGGCCTGGGACTCCTGCGCCACGCTCGTCGTCGGTGCTGACGTGGACAAATTCAAAGCTCATCGTGGCACGCAGTATGCCGACGCAATGACCCTGGACTTCGGCAAAGATGCCTCGCCTGACGCCATCAAAGCACAGCTCGAAAAAGCCATGTCTGCCATGCGTTCCGCCGGCGGCAACCAGGGCAATCCCAAGAACAACGCGAAGAAAAAGCGCAAGATGATGCAAGCAGCAGGCAGCACCAATGAAGAAGACCTCACGGTCGCCCCGCCTGTGCGCGATGGCCTCGTGCTCGCCCGTGCCTCCGAACTCCCGCAGCCCGAGAAAGATCAGCATTTCCTCCGCATGTTCGGCCAAAGCGACCGCCAAATCGCCGACAGTGAAAGCGACGAAGGCAGCATTCCGCAGGTGATGATGCTCATGAATGGCGAAGCACAACGTGTCATCGGCCAGAACGACTCTCTCGTCGTCAAAACCGCCGCCGCACAGAAAACACCCGACCAGCAGGTCGAAAGCCTTTACCTCAGCTTCTTCAGCCGCAAACCCAAGCCCAACGAACTCGCTGACTCTGTCGCCGGCCTCGGCAACGGCCTCACCATGCGCGATCTGACCTGGGTGCTGTTCAACACACGTGAATTTGTCTTCGTGGAATAGATTCAGCGAAGGGCCAAGGGCTTAGGGCAAAGAGTTCAGAAGCAGAACGCGATGAGCACGAAACCGACAACGACGAGAGCGACACTCCGCAGAGTGCTGGAGAGCTTTTTGCGGAAGGCTTCGAGCATCTTGCTGATGCCTTCGAGTTCCGTCAGCCAGTCTGCGATCTCATCCGCTTTTACCAACCCGTGGCGCTCGAACATCACCAGCATGTTCACCACCTCAAACACTGAGCGACGTGCGATGTTGATGAACTGCGCAAACTCCCGGTTCGATACGCTGCCTGATCCTTCGGCGATGTTGTTCGTCACACTAAGCATCGCGCTACGCAACTGTTCCGCGAACCTGAATTGCTTCGCCCGCTCCAGTCTGTCCGCCTGACCAAACACCAGCATGCTCACGTCCGCCGCACGCTGCCACACATTCAACGTCTCAAATCGAAAAGTCGTTCTCATATCCCCTCATTCTGCCAGCCGCAAAACGCCTCTCCAAGCAAAAACTCACCCCTTGGCCCTCCGCTCTTAGCCCTTCGCCTCACCTCCAGCCCCCTCACCACCATGCACTCCACTCTTAGCCCTTCGCCCTTAGCCCTTTGCGATCTCACCCGTCGTGCTTTCTGCGAACGCTGGGCCAAAACCGCGCTCGGCGTCACCGTGCTGCACGGCACAACGGGCAGCATGTTCGCCGCTGAAACGGCTGCCGCAGCCACTCCGGCAACCGGCCCTGGATTCGGCAAGGCGAAGAACGTCATCTTCCTTCAGATGATCGGCGGCATGTCGCACATCGACACGCTCGATCCAAAGGATGGACCGACACAGGGACCGAAGGCACCGATCAAGACGAAAGCCGACTTCCAACTCGGCGGCACGATGGAAAATCTCGCCAAGCGGGCCGACAGCATCAGCATCATCCGCAGCATGTCCTCAAAGACCGGCGTGCATGCCGCAGGGCAGTATGTCATCCGCAGCGGCTACGAGCAGCGCGGCACCATCAAGCATCCGAACATCGGTGCCTGGGCCCAGCATTTCAAAGGCTCCAGCCACAAGACGCTGCCATCGAATGTCTGCATCAACCGCCAGCCGCAAAACGGCAACGGCTTCTTCCCCTCCAGCTTCGCCCCGCTGCCCATCCTCGACCCCGATGCCGGCCTGCAATACTCGCAGAGCGATGCGGGTGCCGATGTGCTGGCGAAACGCCTCGCCATGCTCGACAAACTCGACGCTGGCTTCCGTGAGCGCTTTCAGACTGCTGGAGTGAAAAGCTACACGCAGTTCTATGAAAAAACCGTCAGCATCATGTCCAGCACGGATCTCGCAGCCTTCAGCCTCGCTGACGAAGCCGATGCCCTGAAGGACAAATATGGCCGCAACAAGTTCGGCCAAGGCTGCCTGCTCGCCCGCCGTCTCGTCGAACAAGGCATCCGCTACATCGAAGTCGCTAAAGGCGGCTGGGATATGCACAACAACATCGAGGAAGCCCTCGAAGAACATGGTGCTGAACTCGACGTCGCGCTCGCCGCCCTGCTCGAAGATTTGCAGGCACGCGGCCTGCTCGACAGCACCCTCGTCGTCCTCTGCTCCGAATTCGGCCGTGGCCCCAAGATCAATGGCAACGCCGGGCGCGACCATCACCCGAAGGTGTTCTCCACCCTCCTCGCCGGTGGTGGCATCAAAGGCGGCTACATCTATGGCTCCAGCGACAAGGAAGGCATGGCCGTGGCCGACAAGCAGGTCAGCATCCAAGACTTTCTCAGCACCATCGGCTGGAGCCTCGGCCTCCCCGTCGATGAAGTCGTCATGTCCCCCAGCAACCGCCCCTTCACCGTCGGCGACAAAGGCAAGCCGGTGATGGACATGTTCGCATAGCAGCCCACTTGCGCCGCAACTGGTTGGGAGCGCGTGTGTGTTGAGCGCAGCGAGACCACTCGCCATTTGTAGCACCCAACGGCGGCAGAAAACCACGAGGTTCATCTGTCGGCAAAGTCCCCGTCTCGACCAGCCTCACCATAGGAAAGTCAGGCGAGTAGAATACTCGCGCTCCCTTCCTTGCGCTCCGCGCTGCGCACGCTCCTATGTGCCGCAGTGAACCCCGCGCTCAACGAACCTGACTCACCCTTCGATCTCGCCCTCCGCCCGGCGGATTTTTCGGAGTTCCACGGCCAGACCAAGGTCAAAGAGCAGCTCCTCGTCATGGTCGAGGCCGCGAAGATGCGCGGCGAATCGCTCGATCACGTTTTGCTGTGTGGACCGCCCGGTTTGGGCAAGACTACGCTCGCCAATCTCATTGCCAACGCCGTCGGCACCAAGATGCACACCACCAGCGGCCCGCAGATCGAGCGCGCGGGCGATCTCGCCGGCATCCTGACCAATTTGCAGGAACGCGACATCCTCTTCATCGACGAAATTCACCGCCTGCATCCCAGCATCGAGGAATACCTGTATCCGGCCATCGAGGATTTCCGTCTCGACATCATCATCGACCAGGGGCCAAAGGCACGCACCATCCGCATCGACCTGCCGCCATTCACCCTCGTCGGTGCCACCACGCGTGCCGGCATGCTCACCGCGCCGATGCGTTCACGCTTCGGCATTCCCAACCGCCTCGATTACTACACCAGCGACGAACTCCAGCACATCCTCATGCGTTCCGCGCGTCTCATGAATGTGGTGATGGAGGAGGCCGGCGCTCACGAAATCGCCCGCCGCTCGCGTGGCACGCCGCGCATTGCCAATCACCTGCTGCGCTGGGTGCGTGACTTCGCCCAAGTGAAGGCGCAGAACGTCGTCACCGAGGATGTCGCCCGTCAGGCGCTCACCATGCGCGACATCGACGAATCCGGCCTCGATGAAATGGACACCCGCATTCTCGAAGCCATCATCGGCAAGTTCGACGGCGGCCCCGTCGGCATGGGCAGCGTTGCCGTCGCCGTCGGCGAAGACGCCAGCACCCTCGAAGACGTGCATGAGCCTTATCTCGTCATGCAAGGCTACCTCAAACGCACCCCCAGAGGCCGTGTTGCCATGCCTGCCGCCTACCGCAAACTCGGCCTCATTCCACCGACGACGGGGCAGGTGGAGTTGTTTTGAGCGATCTCGCGATTGGTATCAATTGTTATTCAGGAGGCGACGTTGATTCGCTATTTCTTGTCATCCATTTTGGTGATTTCGCCGTCGCTTACGCGCCAAATGTTGTGTTCGGAGGTAGCGACGTAAAGAGGGATTTTGTGGAGAAGGCTGACGAACACATGCGTCTCGACCGGCGTGTCGCTGACGATATGGGACATCGACAATCCAACGACATCGGAGTCTTTGGGAACGTCGGGGGACCGTCGCTGCAAGACGAGGAAGCTGCGGGAAAGGGCATCGACCTGTTGAACCTTGCTGTCGGGGGCGACCGAAACGCGGTAGTGACCACCAACGACTACTTCGTTCGGGTCTTTCGTGGAGGCGAGACCGTAAACGAGAAAGCCTTTGCCGTCAGGTGCGTCGAGAACCTCGAAATTGTAGCTCTCAGTCATGAATTTCGGGATTGCAGCTATCGCGGCGCGGCGCGCCGCGAATCGCTTCGCAACCAAGTCTGGCAGGGCCGCGCCCTGTTTATCTTCTATTTGTGGCTCACCCCGCTCCTGAAACGTCGCAATGTAAGCTAACGAATAATGCGAATCCCGCTCCTGGACGAAATAGACGCGTTGATGATCTTTGTCGTCCTCGGTGATCCAACCTTTTATTGGAAGCTTTTGGGCTTCAGGGTGGGCGGCGAACAAGGCATCAAACGCAGTCGCTGCCATTTGGTCTCGTCGATACAGTTCTTTGCCGAGGCCCACAATGGTAGGAATCGGGAAGGCTCGAATAGTGTCGTCAGCCGTGGCAGTGACCGCAACGAGCAGGATGAGAACGAGTAGTTTGCGCATATGGTTTATTCGCCTAACAGGTGGGTCAGCAACAAAACTGCTGGGTTTGTCCCAACGCTTTTATAGCCGACGGTTTTGTTGTCATATTGCGAAAGGTACGCAAAAGGCCGAATCACACGCAAGAACATTGTTCTTCTGCCCAAGCGCCCATCCCCGCGCTTGCTGTTTCGTCATTCGTCATTCAGCATTCGTCATTCCTCATTCCTCAACATGTGGCGCGAACTGACAACACTCTGGCAAAGCATCTGCGATCCTGAGTATCTGCATCTGCTGCTGGAGCCGCTGCCGCTGTATGGGCTGGGGATCGGACTGACGTTCCTGATCGTCTCCTTCATGTTTGGCGAGGCGAAGTGCCGCCTGCTGGCGCTGGCGATCATCTGCGTGTCCTGCGCGAGCGTGTGGCCCTACATCGACCTGCGCGACAAGGCCACGCCGCGCATCCTTGCCACACGGTCGCCGGAGTTTGCGCCGTTGATTCAGGAGCAGACGCAGCGACGCAAGGACTGGGCCTGGCCGTATTATGCGATGACGCTGTTCAGCGGCATCGCGCTGCTCTCAGCGCGATCACCGAAGGGGCGGCCGGTGCTGTTTCTCGTGGTCAGCTTCGGGGCGCTGCTGTTTTGGTTCAGCATCTGGATGCACAAGAAGGAGTGCGAGGTCTATCACCGCAACATCGTGCGCTACGCGCCCGTGCGCTGAATTTCCTTCTTTCCCAATCCAAAGCTGAAGATGATCCCTGCGGCCACCAGCATGGAGCCGCACAGGTAATACAGACCCCCAACGAAAGATCCCGTGACCTTTTCAACCGTGCCGAGCACATAGGGGCCGAGAAAGCCACCGAGATTGCCGATGGAGTTGATGAGACCGATGCTTCCTGCCGCCGCAGACTCGGTGAGAAAGAGGCTGGGCAGCGCCCAGAAGGCGGGCATGTAGCTCTTGAAGCCGGCAAAGGCGAGCATCAGGCACACCATCGTCAGCACCAGATTCCCCTGCGTGTGCGGCATGATCCCCAGCGCCGCAGAACCCATGACGATGGGCAGCACGGCATGCCAGCGGCGCTCTTTGAAGTGGTCCGAACTCCAGCCCATGAAAAGCTGGCCGCACATGGCCACGGCCGGCGGCAGCATAATGAGCCAGGTGAGCTGATTCATGTCCATGGCATACCAGGACTTCAAAATGCTCGGCATGAAGAACTCGATGCCGTAGCTGCCGGTGACGGTGCAGAAATAGACCAGAGCGAGCAGCAGCACCTTGGGATGCTTCAGCGCCTGGATCACCGTCATGCGCTTGCCTTTGCGTGTCTCGGCACGTTCACGCTCCAGTTCGGACTCCAGAGCTTCGCTTTCCTCGGCGGTCAGCCATTTCGCCTGCTTCGGCCGGTCCACCAGCCAGAAGTAAACAAAGCAACCCAGCACCACGGCCGGCACAGCCCAGAACACATAGACCCACTGCCAGCCCACCATGCCTAGCACCGGTGGCTGATCGCCGTGTCCGATGGCGAGCAGCCAATTGGAAATCTTCGGGCTGATGATCTGCGCAAACGGTGTTGCCACCAGGAACGTCGCCAACGCACGTGCGCGGTCGCGGCTGGGAAACCAGTGGGTCAAATACACGACTACGCCGGGAAAGAAACCGGCCTCGGCGAGTCCAAGCAAGAAGCGCACCGAGTAAAACTGCCAGGGCGTCGTCACTGCCGCAGTGAGACCCGCCATGACTCCCCAGGTGATCATGATGCGGCAGATCCACTTCCGTGCGCTCCAGCGCTCCACCATCAGCGTGCCGGGGATCTCCAGCAGGAAGTAGCCGAGAAAAAAAATGCCTGCGCCGAAGCCAATGACCGCGTTGTCAAAGCCGGGCAGGTCGCGTGTCATCGTCAGCTTCGCCACCGCCACGTTCTGCCGATCCACATAGGCGATCATGTAGCTCACGAACAGCAGCGGCAACAGCCGCCGGTAGGCTTTGCTGCGTGCGCGGTTCAGCGCGGACTCATGGCTATCTGCTTTGGTGGAATGGGAAATCATGGACGAAAAAGGATGGCCTGTCAGATCTAGGCAGGCGCTAAAACAAAAAACATCACAGGCACTGATGCCGGTGATGTTTCAAGATGACATGAGCACGAACACGCCGCTTGAGCAGTCATTCCGCCAAGGCGCGGCAAAGGCCCAGGATTATTTCGGCTTCACCTGGTACTTGCCTGGCGTCCTGTCGTACTTCGCTTTGCATTCAGCGGTGGCAAAAGCGACGCGTTTACCGTCCTTGGAGGTGCTGTGGAAGATGAGACGGATGTCTTTGTGGCAGACCGGACATTCGCTGTTCACCGGCTCGGCAGCGGTGGCAGGAAGCGTCAATGCGAGGGCAAGAAGGGTGAGCAGTGTTTTCATGGTCGATGTAGTTGGGTGTAAAGCCGGATGGCTGAACCATTCAACACAAGCAGGCGGCTTCTGTCACGCTTGAATTTCATGCCGAGGGCGGCGATGCATCGCCCATTCATGCTCACCACCCTGTCCGAACTCCCCCAGCGCAAAGCCTATGGCCCCAAGGTGGCCGTTTTGACCGCCTACGACTACCCTACCGCCCGCATCCTCGAAGACGCCGGCCTCGATTTGATCCTGGTGGGCGACTCGCTCGGCATGGTCGTGCATGGACTGCCGGACACCACCGGCGTGACAATGGAGATGATGCTCATCCACACCGCCGCTGTCTGCCGCGGCGTGAAGCGCACACCCGTGATCGCAGACCTGCCGTATGCCAGCTATCGCACGCCGGAAGAAGCAGTTCTCAATTCAAAACGTCTCATGGACTGCGGTGCATCTGCCGTGAAGCTCGAAGGCGGCGTTGCGATGATCCCACAAGTGCGGGCCATCATTGACGCCGGCATTCCCTTCGTCGGCCACATCGGCATGCTACCGCAGAGTGTGAAGGAGGAAGGCGGCTACAAAAAGAAGGGCAAGACCGCGGAGCAAATCGAGCGCCTGATCGCCGATGCGCAGGCTTTGGATGCCGCTGGAGCCGTGGCGATGGTCTTGGAAAGCATCGTGCCGGAAGTCGCCACGCAAATCACCGGACTCGTCAAAGCCAGCACGATTGGCATCGGCGCCGGTTCAGCCACGGATGGCCAGGTATTGGTCACGCCCGACCTGCTGGGCAGTTTTCCGTGGTTCCGCCCACCGTTTGCCAAAGCACGCGCCGATGTCGCCGGTGAGACGCTGCGTGCGGTGCGCGAGTACATCGCGGAGGTCAGGCTTCCAGCCTGACAGAGGATCGAGGCGTCCCGCCTTTTTCCGATCAAAGGCGGGACGCCTCGATCCATAGACAGGCCGGAGGCCTATCCTCCATCCGCGTCCATGTCGGGCGTGTGAAACTCCACGCCATGAACTTTTTCCACCTCGTTCGGTGTGGTGAGCACTTTAAAGATGCACCAGACGAACAGCACGGTGACAATACCGACCGAGAGAAGCATGACGATGAGTCCTGAAGTGGTCATGAGAGAGAATGGAAAAATTAAGCGTCGTGTTTTTTCAAACCTTGTTCGGCGCGTTTGTACGCCTTGGAACGTGCCGACAACAGACCGAAGAAGAATGTCACGATGACCACCAAGGCCACGCTGAGCTGTGCGGCCTGATTTGTCGCCACCGGCTTGCCATCCTTCACACCGCCGACCAAATCGACGACATAAGACGACGCCGCGCCGAACTTGAGGGTGCTCAGATCAAAGCCAAACAAACTCGTGAGCACCGTGAGTCCAAAAATCGCCAGCAGGAACACCGGGCAGATCCATTTCATGATCACCCCAA
>JAYVIO010000188.1:0-4538 GCA_043770175.1 Verrucomicrobiales bacterium
GGAACTCGCGGCAAAGGCCAATGAAGGCAGGCTCACCCGCGATGAGGAGTCCGAATACTGGAGCTACATCTTTGCAGGCAAGATGATGTCGATCCTCAAACTCCAGGCCCGACTGTTTCTGAAACGCCAGGCCGCTTGATTCATGGACCACACGACGCGGCTTGAGGTGCGGAAGCGTGCGGGCAATCGCTGCGAATACTGCCGCCTGCGTCAGCAGCATGAGGAGGAGAACCCGCTCCATGTCGAGCACGTCATCGCACAGCAGCACGGCGGCAGCCATGACCTTGAAAACCTCGCTTTGGCATGCTCATGGTGCAATGCAATCGAGGGTCCGAATCTCGCCAGTCTTGATCCTGACTCAGGTGAGCTGACGCGTTTGTATCATGCCAGGAAAGACCGCTGGGAGGATCATTTTCGTCGTGATGGCGCATTCATTCTCGGCCACACCGATGTGGGCCGCACCACCGCTTGGTTGCTACGCTTCAACGACGCAGACAATCTGAACCAGCGCCATCTCTTGCTTGAGCTCGGTGAGTTGGATTGACCCTCGTCTATACAGGGATTGGTGGAGGAAACGTCGGCGGTTCATGGTGCCTGCTTGAACGCAGCGGATTGCGGGCTTCTCTCCCGACACCAAAGGCGAAGGCTTTGATGAACCATTATCCATGAACACCTATTTTTGTGAAACTTGCCCGGTGGTTTTTACACTGGGGATGTCCGTGAGTCGGGGGCTTGACGGAGATGTGGAAAGGTTGGTTTGCAGGTCGTGTGGCACTATGCACCGGTTGAGCTTTCACAATGCTTCGAGCGCGTCGGACATGCGCACTGGTTCTTCTGAGCTTTTTGCTTTGCCTCGACCGTATCGTTCTCCCATTCAGTTATGGGGGAGAACACGTCGATTGATTGCTGCTCGAAGAAAGGGTGAAACAATCACGGACTGGGTAAAAGTTGGAGAATTTCAGAACCGGCCCGAGCTCGAAACTTTGGTTTGTAATCACTGTAAAACTCAAAGCGGTTTGATTGGAAGCCAGAATCTTGTCAGAAATCAGGACGGCAGCCTCTACTGTCCAGGTTGTGGTGGGCCAATCAAATGCATCAGCAGCGCCCTGATAAACTGATCACATGTAGTAGACTCACTTCACCGCCACGCCCGCCGACTTCCGAATCTTCAGCAGCATTGGAAAGCACGTCTGCAAGCCAGCGCTGTCATGTTCGTTGCGGGCGGAGCTGAGGGCGGCGTGGATGAGTTTGTCCTGGTCTTTGACCCAGTTGGCGGCGCGGAAGAAGATGGGGCGCTCGTTTTCCTTCTCGCGGATTTGCACGCCGCTGAGACCGATGTCATCGACGATGACGCCGTGCGGCAGGCCATGCACGTCAAGGCTGAGGATGCCGTCGTTGCCCTGACGCACGGCGCGAATCCAGGCTTTGACGGTCTGGCCGGGGACGAGGGTGATTTCGAGGGGTTTGGTTTCGTCTTTGATCTCTCGCATGACGGCTTTGCCGCCGTTGTCGGGTTCCATGACGATGATGAACTTCGGCGCGGCACCGAGCGTGACTTTGCCGAAGGTTCCGGCGTCGTGCGTGATGCTTTTGCCTTTCGCGGTGATCTTGAGCTTGCTCCAATCGGCATCCGCTTTGGCATCGGGCGCAGCGCGGAGTGATCCGCTGATCAAATCGTGTCCGGCTTCGATGAGGATCGGCGAAGAGGCGAAATAACCCTGCGGCAGGCCGGTGATGTCGATCTGAATCGGATCATCGAAACCATCGACGCGGTCCGCACGGAAGGAGAAGCCGATGGAGGCTCCGGGCATGACGGTGGGGTTCGCGCCGGCGAGTTTGACGCTGAAGTCGGGCTTCGGCTCGCGAATGGTGAGCGCATACACAAAACGCTCGCCGCTCCAGCCGCGTGTGTCGGTGACTTTGACGACATAACGGCCATCGGCAGGCGCGGTGAAGGTGAGGCGCGAGTCGCTGCCGAGCTTGCGGTCGCCGCTGTCGTCGTTGGCGTAGTTCAACGTGAAGACGGGCAGTCCGTTCGGCACGATCTGGCTGCCGATGGGGCGTGGCTCGACGACGTAGCAGGGTTCATCGAGCGAGTGGGAGGTGGCGCTTGTGTCGAAGTAGGCGCGGCGTTTGCCGCCGTTGATGTAGAAGAAGCAGCCACCATCCGGCCCGCGCGGCATGCGCACAATTTTCATCACGTCGCCATTGAGATGGGCGAATTCATTGAGCTCCATCTCCTCCCAGTTTTGCAGGCGAATGTCTGGGTTGTTGGCATCGACGCTGCGGAAGTTGACGTAGCTGTCGCGCACGGCCTGGAGAAGCACGCGCTGCACGGGCTCGCCTTTCGCGTCGAGGATATCGAGCTTCGTGTCGGCAGGTGAACCGGCTTGGGCAGCGAGCGTCTCAATGATCCACGTCTGGCCTTTTTTGGCGGTGAAGGAGTAGCCTGCCTCTCCTGAGGCGGGGTTCTCGGGACGTTGGACTCGGCTCTGGAGAGCCAAGCTACCATTCACCGTCACGGGCGCGGTCACTTCATGCGTTGTAGTGCCATCGACATGAGTGCGGGCACTGACACGCAGCACCGGCATCGAGCGAAAACGCAACGCCTTCACATCAAGCGGCACGTTGATCATGCCTTCTTTGTCGGGCTTCATCATCACCGTGGCTTTGTCGCCGAGGTGATGGCCAATGAGCGTGACTTTCGTGTCCTGGCCGATCTGCGCGGCGAGCGGCGACCAAGCGGTGACATACGGCAAGGTGCCAATCGTGAGGCGATAGATGTGACTCGCACTGCCATCCATCGTGGTGTTGCTCACGAGCACGATGTAATCGCCATCGGCAGGCGCTTTCCAGGCGAGGAAAGGATCGCTGCCACTGTCGAGGCCGCGATTGACGGCGAGGACGGTGCGGTTCGTGTCCATGATCTCCAGCGTCGGCGCTTTCGCCGTGCTGCCGACCTGCGCGACGGCGAGATCGAGCACGAGTTCCTCGCCAGCCTTCGCAGTGAATCGATACGCGTCGTGCTGGCCGATCTCGGTGAGCGTGCCCCACAGACTCGCGGGCAATTTGGCGATGGCGACTGGCGCAGCTTTGAAATCAGCAACGGTGGAAGTCGTGGGCGTGATGTCATCGGCATAGAGTTTCACTTTCTCCGTCTCGCCCTGGGAGGTGCGTGCGAAGACCTCATATCCGCCACGCGGCATGTCAGCAGGCACGTTCACATAAGTGACGAGCTGAGTCGATGAACTGGCCATCAGATCAGATCCAGCTTGCAAACGTGCATCCTGAAACTTCACATGGGCTAGGTCGAGATTCTTGCCGGTGATGATGATCTTTTGTTTGGTTCCGATCTGCAAACCGCGTGGCGTGATGGTTGTGATCGTGGGTTTGGCTGCCATCGCGACAGCGGGCTTGGCTGGCGCAGGTGCCATCACGGTCTTGCCGGTGGTGGATTCATAGACACTGAGGCTGCCGTCGATGCGGCCGGCGACGAGCTGCGCCTTGTCGGTGAAAGCGAGGGCGGATGACCAGTCGGATTGTTTTTCGAGCGGGAGTTTTTCGGTGAGATCGGCAGTGTTCCAGAGCTTGAGCGATTTGTCGGTCGAGGTGGAGGCGAGCAGTTTGCCGTCGAGCGACAGCGCGAGCCGCAGGATGCCGCCTTCATGCGCGAAACGGCTGGTGACGATCTTGTTCGTGCCTTCCTTGGCATCGGCGCTGATGTTCCAAAGGCGGATGCGATTGTCGGAACCGGCAGCGAAAAGCTGTTTGCCATCGGCGCTGAAGACAACGCTTGTCTGCTCCTTCGTCGGCTGCGAGAGCGTGTCGAGCCGCAAGCCGGTCGGAATGCTCCAGAGCTTCACCGTGCGATCCGCGCTGGCGCTGGCGAGCACCTTGCCATCGGGGCGGAACGAGAGGCCGTTCACCGCGCCATTGTGGCCTTTGAGCAGCGCGACTTCCTTGCCCGTCGCCGTGTCCCAGAGACGGATTTTTTGATCGTAGGCTCCGGTGGCGATCAGTTTGCCATCGGGCGAAACGGCGAGCGCATACGCGGCATCGAGATGACCTTCAAACGACTGCTGCAAGGTGCCGTTGCTCGTCTTCCAGCGTTTCACTTCACCCACAATGCCCGCCTCGCCGCCTGCGGCATACACCGCGTCGCCATCCGGCGAAAACGCGACCGCATTGGCCTTGCCCTTGATGCCAGTGAGCTTGCGAATCACCGCCCGCGTGACCGGATTGAGCAGTTCCACCTCGCCATAACGCCCCACCGCGATGAGCTGCACCTTCGGCGAAAACGCCACGGCCTGGATTGACCGCTTTGGCGGGACGGTGGGCGCGATCTTCGGCGTGATGACCTCCTTCGGCATCGGTTTGCCTTCAGCAACGAGCGGGCCTTTCGCGCCCGCATTGATCCACGCTTTGATCAGCGCGATCTCCTCCGGCTTGAGCTTGTCACGCTTGCCTGGCGGCATGGATTCATTCTTCCCGCCGCGACCGGAGCGTCCTTCGAGAAACTTCACGAGCATGCTCTCGTT
>JAYVIO010000189.1:0-13389 GCA_043770175.1 Verrucomicrobiales bacterium
CGCTCGGCGGCGGCGCTGGATTTTTCGTTCGTCCATCTGGCGAAGTATCTGGCTGCCGTCGATGCGGCGCTCGATGCGGCAACGCCGGCCTTTGTCGAGAAGCCGCCGGTGTTCTCTTATCGCTGGCATCCGTGGGAAGTGACGGTCATCGGCACCTTGACGGAGCACAAGGAGGCCATCGGGCTCATCGGCATGACGCGCGATGAGACGTTCACGGCGAAGGGTTCGAGGATCATGGATGAGGAGCCGAAGGCCACGGCGATTGGGCTGTTTCGGATCGGCGACGACTCGGCGCGGTATCGGGTGACGCCTTTTACGCCGGTGCTCGATGGTTGGTATCGCCTCCGCGTGAGCGGCTACAGCTTTGGCTGGGATGGCCGGAAAGTGGTGCCCACCGCGAATCACGGAGCCTTGAGCTTTGGCATCCTGTCGAAGGGGTTGAACTTTGGCATGATGGATCTGCCGCCGAATCGCGCAAGCGTGGTCGAGCAGACGGCGTGGCTGGAGCGCGGCGGCGGCATGACGACCGGCGTGCCGGATACGTTGATGTTCATTCCGGAGACCTGCGAGCGGCTGCCGCACTACGCGGCTGGCAAAGGCGGCATTGACCAGTCCGTGATCGGACCGCCGAATCCCGCGCCGGGTGTAGCCGTTGAATGGATCGAAATCGAAGGACCAGTGCATGACGTATGGCCGCCTGCGAGTCAGCGTGCACTCTTTGGTGATCTGCCGGTTGCGGCTTGGACAGCAGCGAGCGGCGTACCCAAACCGGTGCAGCAAAAGTGGCCGAGCGGGAAGTCGCGAAGCTCGCAGCCGAAGGACCTCTATGGTGAGCGCAATGAGAAGCGCCCGATCGTTCACGTCGTGAGCAAGGAGCCGGACAATGATGCGCGCAGGCTCCTCGCGGAATTTCTGCGGCATGCGTTTCGCCGAGCGGTCTCGGATGCGGACATGGCAACTTACGCGGCCATTTTCTCGACGCGGATGAAGGCTGGCGATCATTTTCAAGATGCGCTCAAGGCAGCATATCGAGCGGCGCTCACCTCGCCGGACTTCCTGTTGCTGCGCGGTGCCGGACCCTATCCGCTGGCATCGCGGCTGAGTTACTTCTTGTGGGCCGGGCCGCCGGATGATGAGCTGCTGGCGCTCGCGGACAACGGCGAGTTGAGCAAGCCTGCCGTGCTCCGCGTGCAGACCGAGCGGCTGCTGCGCGATACCAAGGCCGCGCGCTTCATCGACAACTTCACCGGCCAGTGGCTGCGGCTGCGGGAGATTGACGCCACGCAGCCGGACAAGCAGCTTTACCCCGAGTTCACTCAGCTCCTCCAGGAGTCGATGCTTGCGGAGACGCGTGCCTATTTCACCGAGTTGCTGCGCGCCGATCTCGGCGTGGCGCATTTCGTGAAGTCCGACTTCGCGATGCTCAACGAACCGCTCGCCCGGCACTACGGCATCGCTGGCGTCACGGGTCATGAGATGCGCCGCGTTGCGCTTCCACCGGGTTCGTTGCGTGGGCCGTTTCTCACGCAGGCGAGCGTGTTGAAAGTCACCGCCAACGGCACCACGACTTCGCCCGTGATTCGCGGGGCGTTCGTCATGGACAAGCTGCTCGGCATCGTCCCCACGCCGCCACCGCCCGGCACTGGCAGCATCGAGCCGGACACGCGCGGCACGACGACTATTCGAGAGCAACTGGCGAAGCACAAAACCAGCGCGACCTGCGCGTCGTGCCATGTGAAGATGGACCCGTATGGCTTCGCGCTGGAGAGCTTCGATGTCGTCGGCGAGTGGCGCGACAAGTATCGCGCGACTCATGCGCGTGAGGACTTCTCCAAGATCGTTCATGGGCGCGGCATCTGGTATCACTTCGAGAAGCCGGTGGATTGCACCGGAGAGCTGCCGGACGGACGGCCATTCAAAGACCTCGCACAACTCCGTGACCTCCTCGCCGCTGACGAGGAAGGACTCGCCCGTGCCTTCGTTGGACATCTCATCGCCTACGCCACCGGCGCGCCCGTGAGCTTCGCCGACCGGCCCGAAGTCGAGCGCATCCTTGCCCGCGCAAAGGCTGGTCATTACGGTCTTCGCACCTTGCTCATCGAGACCACACTGAGTCCGCTCTTTTCCAAATCGTAGCCATCCAATCATGAACATCGCCACCCGCACCCCATTGTCTCGGCGCACCTTTTTGCGCGGCGGCGGAGCCACGCTCGCGCTGCCGTTTCTTGAGAGCATGATGCCGCGTCTCGGAGATGCCGCCGCTGCGCCAGCCCCACCGCGCCGTTTCGTCGGGATGATGACGAACATGGGCATCCTGCCGGACTTTTTCTTTCCAAAGACCGAGGGACGCGGCTACGAGGCCTCGCCATATCTCGACATTTTGAAAGCGCATCGCGACGACTTCACCGTCTTCTCCGGTGTCTCGCTGCCTGGTGTGGATGGCGGTCACACAGCGGAACGATGCTTTCTCACCGGCGCACCGGGTGCCAGCCGTGGATCGTTCCGCAACAGCGTGTCGCTCGACCAGGTGATGGCCGAGAAGCTCGGCAGCGCCACCCGTTTTCCCACGCTGCCGGTGATGATCGGCAACGGCAACTTGAGCCTCGCCTGGACACGTAGCGGTTCGATGATCCCGCCGGTCGTCAGTCCCCTGCAGCTCTATCAGCAGCTTTTCGTGGAGGACACGCCCGAGGGCAAAGCCGATGCCCTGCGGCGGCTTCAGCAGGACCGCAGCCTGCTGGATGGATTGCGCGGGCAGTTCAAGACCCTTCAGCAAAGTGTCACCGCGAGTGATCGCGACCGGCTGGAACAGTTCGCCACCGCCGTGCGCGATCTCGAACAAAACCTCGCCGCCGCCGAGGGATGGGTGGACCGGCCCAAGCCGAAAGTCAGCGCCGCGCAGCCAAAGGAAATCGAAGACCGCGACGACCTCGCGCTCAACTGCCGCGTCATGCTCGACCTCGTGCGGCTCGCGCTGGAGACCGATTCCACGCGTCTCGTGACCGTGTGCTTCAACACCGGCAACCTGTCGCCGAAGAAGATCCCCGGCGTGAAGACGAGCACGCATCCGCTCACCCATCACGGCCAGCAGCCGGACAAAATCGCCGAGCTGAGCCGCATTGAGGCAGCACACTTCCAAGCCCTCACCGAGTTCTTCACCAGCCTCAAAGGCAGCACGGAACAAGGCGTGTCGCTGCTGGACCGCACCGCCTGCCTTTATGGCACGAACATGGGCAGTGCCAACGCGCACTCCAATGACAACCTCCCCGTGCTCCTCGCCGGTGGCGGCTTCAAGCACGCCGGTCACTTGGCCTTCGATAGAACGAACAACTACCCGCTCTCGAACCTCTTCGTCTCCCTCCTCCAACGACTCGGTCTCGAAGCAGACAAGTTCGCCTCCAGCACCGGCACGATGCGCGGGCTTGAGATGATGTAGGCGGAGATTTACGGCGAAGCGAATCACCGATGACACTCGCTTTACCAAGCTGAAATTTGGCGAACGGTGAGGTCAGCGTTCATAGGTTTTCGAGTTCTCGGTGAAGCCTTTCACTTCGCGTCCTTCCTGACCAGGGAAGGCCTCGAACTTCAGTTTTCGATCCGGCAGCACCTGACAGATCACGGTGCCCTGCACTTGGTCGCCGTCCTGCCGTATTTGAACCTGACCTGAGCTGCCGAGCTGGCCGTGGATGAGTTCGTATTTCACGGCGCCGTTTTTCTCGCCGATGGTCGCGGGATCGGGTTGGTTGCCTTTGATCCAGAACTGCTGCGCGCGGCCGTCGTAGTTGCCGATGGAGACGACGATGATCTTCGGGTCGAGATGATGATAGACGAGGGAGAGATGCCCGACCCAGTAGTCGATGCGGCGGTTCAGACCTGCGTAGCCGCCGGTGCCTTGTTCGTACCAGTTGCCGATGAGCTTGCCGTCGATGTCATAGTCGATGCGACCGCCGAACGGCGGCACCTTGCGGGCGCATTTGGCGATCAATGAAGCGCGCACCGATTCGTCGAGATAATCGAAGGGATCGACAACGTGCGGCTTCTGGGGATCGCGTTGCAGGAAATGCTCGGGCTTGATGAAACCTTTGCGCGTGGTGCTGGTGTCGATCAGCGCGAAGTCGAAGGTCTGGTTGCCCACTTTGCCTATCACTTGTCCAGCTTTGACCGGAATGCGCACGTTCACGGGCCGTCCTGGTTGCACACCACCAGGAACGTCCTTCATGATGGCTGGATCGACCTCGATGAGGTGATCAACGTAGCTCCACACATGCGCGGAGTGCTCGATGAACACTTTCAAATCGACTTCACGATCAAACACACTGGGATCATACTTCGCCTGCCCGCCCTGCGGATTCGGCCGCCATTGCAGCATGACAATGAAGCCTTCGGCAACGGCGACCACATCGTAGAGCTGGCTGAAGTCGCGATCGTCCATGCGCGGGCCGTTTCGCTGGTTGTTGGGGCGATTGGCGGCTCCCTTTGGCACGAGATACAGATGATCGCTCGGCGTGGTGTGCCCGCTCTGCATGTTGCCCAGCGGGATGATGTAACCAATGTCATCGAGCCGCAGCGGGAAGCTTGTCAGCCTCACCGGCCCATCGCCACTGGCCTGGCCACGGCTCCACATCTGATTGATCTGCTCTGGGGTGGTGCTGGCTGCCTCGTCCGGGCTTGGTCGCTCGAAAAATCGTACCTCCTCGGCCCAATCGAACAGCCAGCGGTCTTCGGGGGCAAATGACGGCTGCTGATTTCGTGGCGGACCGGTGACAGCGACGATCCAGCCACCATCTTTGGCCGCCACTGCACCTGGATCGGCCCCCATGATGCGGAAGGTGTCGCCGAGCTGCCAGTTTGCACCATCGCTGCTCGTGGCGGTGAAAACGCCTTCGCCCGTGCCGAAGAACGTGATCGTTTTGCCATCCGACTGCGCATTGCCGAGCCAGCGGCGGCGGCCTTCGACTTTCACATCGTCTGCGCGAGTGAAGTTGAGACCGTCCGTGCTCGTCGCATGATAGCCGATCCCATCGTTTGGCTGCATCTGTGGACCGTTGTTGGGGCGCTGGCCTGGCTCGGGCTGTTTGCCGTTGTCAGGAGAGTAGAGATGAAACACGCCCTGATGCAACGCGACCGCGCAGTCGATCACAGAGCGGCCTTCGATGCTAAAGCGCACGCCGGGTTCGAAGGTGTACTCGAGGCCGTCACTCGAAATCGCCGAGTGAATGCGCGGCAGGTCTTCATCGAACTGTCGGCCACGCAACGAGGTGAAGTACATCCGCACTCGACCTTCCGGAAGTGGCACGAGCATCGGATCAAACGGGAAACGCATGCCTTCGGGCAGGCCGTTGAGTTTCATCACGGCGGCAGGCGTCCACGTTTTGCCTTCATCGGAGGAAAAATGAATGGCCACCTTGTCGAAAGACGCGGGATCATTCTCCGGGAAGTGCTGATGTGCTGCGATGAGGCGGCCATCCTGCATGCGCGTGATGGTGGGAACGCCTGCGCGAGGGAATGTCGCTAATTTTTCCATACCGCCATCTGCCTTGGCGTGATAAACGAGCACGTCGTTGTTCCAGGGACCGTTTTGCGGCAGCAAGCCGGGCTGGGGCTGGCCCTTCGGCGGGAAGGGCGCTAGCGGATCGAGCAAGTTGGAGAAAAAATCCTGCGCGGATACAGTCGTGAGACCGCACAGCGCGAACAGCAGAGAGCGCGTGGCATTCATGAGAGCGGGAGGTGGTTATGGCCAAGCGGGGGTCGCCAAATCGCCACCCGCCGTGGTTTTAACGCCGCCGCCGCTTTGTTTTGTGCTTTGCGGGTGACGGCGGTCAACGCATCGGCATGCCCAGTGGGCCCATGCCTGGCATCTCGGGGCGCGGATCACTCAGGTTGTCAGGAACCTTGCCTGCCCGAGCTTCCGCTTCGAGTTGCTGCCGGGTTTTGGCTGGAGGCGTGGAGGTTGCCGCACACGCGGATACCAAGAGTGTGACGAGCAAGGCGGCAATGCCGGGAATCAATGGTTTCATGAGAGGGTGGGTTTGAGTGGTGTTGGTGCGTTGTGAGAAATCACTTGGGCAGTCTGGCGTTCAAATCCTCGGCGTACTTGCGGTCTTCGTCGCTGAGCAGTTCAAGCGCTACTTCGACGGGTTTCTTGTTCACCATCAGGCGCACCTTGCCATCGCGGATGAGCGTGGGTTTGTCAGGCAACTTGGCTGGCGGGGCTTTTTCGACCGCTTCGCGGGCAGCAGCAGGATTCGCGGCATCGAACTCGATGACAGACTCCTCGAAGGCAATGATGGCTCCCAGCAGCGATCTACCATCCTTGCTTTTCCACTGTCGTGAATCGCCGAGGATGAAGTAGGAGGTGAGCTTGGTCTTGGTGGGTGGGGCGGGCTTGGTGGCGGCATTGATGCTGACCCCGCCGCTGCCCCCGCTGCCGTTGAGGTCGCGCGTTTCAAATTTCTTGCCGGTGGTGGGATTGATCACCTGCGCGCTGAGCGGCACCGTCACCAGGAAGATGAGGAGAATTGCTTTCATGCCGCACAGGCTATGATGGAAACGGCCTGGCAGGCAAGCACCATTTCCACGTTAAGCGAGCGTCGCGTAGTCGATGGCCTTGAGGCGTGGCTGCTTGGCGCCCATGCGCGGGACGCAGGCAAGCAGCGCCTTGGTGTAGGCGTGCTGCGGATTGCGCAAAATTTCATCCACCGGGCCGGTTTCGATGATCTCGCCACGAAACATGACGGCGACGCGATCAGCGACATCGCGGATGATGCCGAAGTTGTGCGTGATGAGGATGATGCTCATGTCGAGATCACGGCGAAGCTGGGCCAGCAGGTCCATGATCTGCTTTTGAATGGTGACGTCGAGCGCGGTGGTCGGCTCGTCGGCGATGAGGAGCTTCGGCTGCGTGCAAAGCGCCATAGCGATCATGACGCGCTGCTGCATCCCGCCGCTGAGTTCGTGCGGATAGGCCCGCAGACGTTTACGCGAATCGACGATGCCGACCTTGTCGAACCACTTCACGATTTCGTCGTCGCGATCGGCCTTGGCGACATCAGGACGATGCAGCGCGAGTGCTTCGCCGATCTGCGTGCGGATGGTGAGCACGGGATTGAGCGAGGTGCTCGGCTCCTGGAAGATGTAGGCGATTTCTTTGCCGCGAATGGCACGCAGCTCGCGCTCATTCATCTTCAGAATCTCGTGGCCGTTCAATGTCATCTCCGCAGCTGAGATGCTGGCGGGAGGTTCGGGCAGCAGGCGTGCCAAAGCGAGCGCGGTGGCGCTTTTGCCGCTGCCACTTTCACCGACGAGCGCGATGGACTCGCCCTGCTTGAGTTCGAGACTGATGTTTTTGACGGCTTTGACCGGTTCGCCGTCATGACGGCGAAATTCGATCTGGAGATCGCGGATGCGCAGCAGCGGGGCGTCTTTTTGGATGGAGGCGTCGGACATGAGGCTTCAGGTGGGTCGAGGTTGAATGATGCGGCTGACTTGGATCAAACACAAGGCGGCAAGCGCGATGCTGCCACCGGCGTGCAGCAGTGCGGCGGAATCAGCGAGCGTTTGCGCGGCGTCCTGCATCGTGGCGATCGCCAGCGGGCGGCACAGTTTCGCGAGAGGGCCGCCGAGTTCGTGAATCAAGCGTGGCTGCACCGCACAGACCACGGCGACCCACAGCAGCGTCTGCGCAAAGACGGTGCAGATCCACGCCGCGAGCATGCGCAATTGCACCGGAGCGATGTGTTTGAGCCAGATCATGCCTTCCGAAGCACCGAGGACACGTGCGGCGTCGATGGGCAGTTGATCTTCGATGCTATTCCATGCCTGATGCCATGCGGCGCTGCTGGAGACGAGCACCGCGAGCCAGAGGATGAGCCAGGACACGGCAGACATATTCGGCAGCGTCATCACGCCCAGCGCCCAGAGGAACCACGGATGCCAGGCGAGCGCAGGCATGAAGCTGCTGGAGGATTTGAGTTTGCCACGCAACACGAACAGGCAAGCGCAAAGCAGTGCTGTCATGGCTCCGCCCGCGATGAACCCATGAGCGATGCCACTGACATCGCCAGCGCGAATGGACTGGGCCATCCAGCCGCCCCAGCCCATGAAACGCAGCACATCTTCGACAATGATGAGATAAACCGGCGCAATGAGGCAGAGCGACTGCATGCGCACACGCAGCAGCGGCAGCAACTGACGCAGATGATGCACCCAAAGCCGCGAACTTTGAGGGACACCGCGCACGCGCAGTGAAAAATCGAGATCCGCCGTGGCGGTGGCATCGGTGACGACACATTGAATCACTTCACCGCACAGCGGCAGCGCCAGCACCAGCGCCGGCGCCAGAAACTCCCACAACGTGCGTGCCAGCGTGGTCTGCCAGGTGCCTGCGGCTTCTGGAAGCTGCGCAGGCAGCAACGTTTCGACCGGCCAGCCGAGATGACCAATCCAGCCGCCGATGAAACCCCACGCAACCGCCGCAATCGGCAAACAGGCCAGCGCACGACCGAAAAAGGCGACGAGCATTTCAACATGCGTGCCGATGCGGCGTGCGAGCAGTCCCGCCGCAAGGCCGATGCTCATCGCCAGCAACAACGCGATGACGAGCACCATCAAACTCAAGCCACAACGCGCCCACAGGCCGGGCGCAGGCACCTCCCAGGCAAACAACGCGCTCAAACCACGCCGCTGCGTGAGCAACAGCACCACGGCGGCGATCACACCGCCAAGTAGCAGACGCAGTGGCAGCCAGCGCGGCGGCGGTGAGAAGTGCTGCACGCTTATCATTCGGGAGTGCGCAGTTTGAGGTTGAGGACAGGCGCGGCAGGTGCGCGTTTCGGCGGCACGGCCAGGGCGCGCAGCGTCCAGCCGACAGTCGGTTCCGCCGTTGCGGTCACGTTTTGCAGTGATGGCACGGCGGCGGCCTCGTCATGTGTGGTGAATAGCGGCAGCATGGGATGCCGCGGCAGCAGCTTTGCCTCCAGCGCACGCACACGGGCAGGCACGTGTGCCGGTTCAACTTCGGCAACCAGTGCTTCGAGCAACAGGTCGATTTGAGGATCGCTGATGCCGCAAAAATTCGTGCCACCTGGTGACGCCTGTGAGGAATGCCACCATGGCAGTTGATCCCACGAAACCTCGAAGCGCTGATCGAGCAGCACGGCATCGAAATGATGCTCATGGAGGCGCTGCGCGAGCTTTTGCGCGTCCTCGATCGTTTCAATCGTCACCTGCGCCCCGAGCTTGCTCCATTGCGCGACAAGCCGCTGCGCCGTCTGCGTGTGCAAGGCATCACCCGACGGCACGAGCAGCTTGAACTGCAACGTGCGGTCTGGACTGTGGGCAATGCCGGCGACATCGCGCAGCCAGCCTTCATCCGTGAGGATTTGCTGGGCGGCTACGAGTTGAAATGGATTTCGTTTTGCCTGCGTGCTGAACCAGAGGCCGGGCGCGAACAAACTGGCATCCACACGGCCGAGGCGGGCGGGCAGCGAACGGATGAGATCATCGGTGTCGGTGGCCATGGCCAGCGCCTCACGCAGCCGCACGTTTTTCAAGATGTCATGCCGCGTGTTCCAGAGCACGACGAGCCGCTGCCGTGGCGGTGTGAAGCGCAACTGCGTGAGATGCGTGCGATCCGCCGCCGCCGCAGGCCATACGAGATCGACCGTGTGGGTGCGCACGCCGATCTGCGTCATCAGTGGCGAGGCGGAGAAGTTGAACAGGAAGCGTGCGTCCGTTTTTTCGTGATTCACCGGCACGAGGATGAGCGAACGCGCATCCCGGGCGGCGATGCGATGCGTTGCAGCACCGGCCGGCGCTTGCTGGATAAAATCCGTTTCTTTGGCATCAGGATGATCACGCAGCCACGCAGCGGGCAGCATGGGCAGATCCGCGAAAGCGCCCAGCGCCGGTCCATAGCGCCTGCGGTAGGTCACATGCAGGCGCGTTCCGTTGTTCTGTGCTTCGAGTGATTGAATGTGACGCAGTGCTTCACGATTCGGTAGCGGCCAGTCACGGGTGCGCAGAAATTCGATGGTGGCTCGCGCATCCTCCGCCGTCACGGCCGTGCCATCATGCCAGTGCTGGCCGGGACGGATGTCGAGGTCGAGCACCGGCTCGCTGAGCGCACCGACTTCGGCCAGTGGGTTCATTCTGGTCGGTTCGTTCGTGTTGCCGTCAAAAAAACGATGCAGTTCATCGAGCAGTCGTTGTGAAGGGCCGGTCACGACGATTTCGCAGGCGTTTGCGCCATCGAACCACACGCGCTGAATCTGCCGCGCCTGCGATGATTCAGCGATGAATTTGTCCCATGCCTGACGCAGCGGGGTGCGGCGTTCGATGCGCCAGAACGCGATGGGCTGCAATTCCAGCCCGGCGATGATTTCCAGCGCGTGTTGAACACCTGCGGCGTTCGCATCGCTGAAATTCAGCAGGAGCATGTTCTCCACCACACGTACCGAACTGAGGCGCCACTCCGCCCAGCGGTTGGTCTCACCGATTTGCGCCTGCAACAGCTCCTGCGCACGTTTGGCCGTCGCTGCATCGGCGAACCAGCAGGTTACGTCCTGTGACCAGCGCCAGAACTCCGCCAGCACCGGCTGCAATGCACCATCCGCGCTGATGCGGAGGAGCGGCTCATGCACGAGATCGATGATCTCCCGTTCCACCTCGGTCGCAGGCAGGAAGGGATTCAGCGCCGGCACGCCCTGGGGCAGCATGACCATAATGCCATCACTGTGCTGCGTCCGGCTGCGGTGCGACTCCGTCGCCGCCCACCACGCCACCGCCGCGATGAGCAGCGGGAAGCCAAAGATGAGCGTGCGGGCCAGGATCATGCGCACGGAATGCTAGAGCGTGCGGATGTCGGGGGCAAGATATCGCTAAATGCCGCTCATCTCGCCTTCATCCGTGACCTGGATGCGTTCGGCGGCGGGCACTTTCGGCAGCGCAGGCATGCGCATCATGGTGCCGGTCAAAGCGACGAGGAAACCGGCCCCGTTGGCGATTTCGAAATCGCGCACGGTGATGGTGAAGCCGCGTGGGCGGCCGCGCTTCTTCGCGTCGTCGGAAAGGCTGTCCTGCGTCTTTGCCATGCACAGCGGCAGCTTGTCGAAGCCGTTGCGGGCCAGGAGCGCGAGTTTGGCCTTGGCCTCGTCGGTGAGCACCACGCCGTCGGCCCCGTAGATCTTCGTGGCGATGGCGGTGAGCTTCGTTTCGACGCTGTCGTCGGGTTGATACAGGAATGGCAGCGGCTGCGACTCTTGGGGCAATGCGGCGAGCACTTTTTCCGCAAGCTGCACGGCACCATCGCCGCCGTGGGCGAAGACATCAGCGGTGGCGCTAGGGACGCCGCGTGCGGCACAGAACTCATGCACAAGCGCGATCTCAGCATCGTCGTCGGTGTGGAAGCGATTGATGGCGACGATGACCGGACGCTGGAACTGCGCAGCGCTGTCGAGATGTGCGGCGAGATTTTCCAGGCCACGGCTCAGCGCGGCGGGGTCGGCCTGCGTGAGCTGGTCCAAGGCCACGCCACCGTGCATCTTCAACGCACGAATGGTGGCGACGATGACGATGGCCGCAGGCGCAAGACCGGCCTGGCGGCACTTGATGTGCATGAACTTCTCACCGCCGAGATCGAAGGCGAAACCGGCCTCGGTGACGGCATAATCGGCATGCGCGAGTGCCATGCGGGTGGCGAGCACCGAGTTACAGCCGTGCGCGATGTTGGCAAACGGACCGCCGTGCAGGAAGGCGGGCACGCCTTCGATGCTCTGCACGAGATTCGGCAGCAGCGCCTCGCGCAGCAGCGCCAGCATGGCCCCGGTGATGCGAAATTCTTTGGCGAAGACCGGTTCGCCCTCCGGCGTAAAGCCGACGACGATACGTTCGAGACGTTTGCGTAAATCATGCAGCGATTCGGAGAGACAGAGGATCGCCATGATCTCGGACGCGGCAGTGATGTCGAATCCGGTGACGCGTTCCGTCGGTTTGCCGACGGCGGTGTGCACCACGCGCAGGGCACGGTCGTTCATGTCCATGACGCGTTTCCACAGCACGCCGTCAGGCTTCACGCGTGACTCGCCATTGAAGAGCTGATTGTCGATGACGGCGGAGAGCAGGTTGTGTGCGCAGGTGATGGCGTGGAAGTCGCCGGTGAAGTGGAGATTGATCGCATGCGCGGGCCGCACGCTGCTTTTGCCGCCGCCGGTGGCACCGCCTTTGCGGCCGAACACCGGCCCCATGGATGGCTGCCGCAGTGCGAGCGCGACGTTTTGCCCGATTTTCTTCAAACCCTGCGCCAGACCAATGGAAACGGTGGTTTTGCCTTCGCCTGCCGGTGTGGGCGTGATGGCGGAGACGAGGATCAGTTTCCCCCGCTGCGGTTTGTCATGGAGCGCCTGAAGGCTGACCTTGGCCATGAAACGCCCGTGAAGAATGAGGTGTTCGGGTGCGATGCCGAGACCTGCGGCGATGGGGGAAATGTCCGGGTGCATGGGCGGTGGAAGCGCGCATGATGGCAAGACAAACCGTGAAGCAAAGGCTTTTCCAAAGGCGAAATCCGTTCATATATCCAGCCCATGCCGCCCGGAAGTCTGGAAGAACTCGAAGAACGCCTCAGCCGCCCCACACCCGCCGTGGTGGATCTGATGCGCGTGCTGCCGGGTGACATCATCATTCTTGGCGCCGCAGGCAAGATGGGGCCGTCGCTCTCGCGCATGGCGAAACGTGCCAGCGATGAGGCGGGCACGAAACGGCGCATCATCGCGGTGTCGCGTTTCAGCACGCCGGGTTCGGTGGAAGAATTTCAGCGGCATGGCATCGAAACCATCGCCGTCGATCTGCTGGCGGCGAATGCCGTGGCCTATCTGCCCCATGTGGCAAACGTGATTTACATGGCAGGCATGAAATTCGGCTCCACCGGCCAGGAACCGATGACCTGGGCCATGAACGCATGGCTGCCCGGCCTCGTATGCGAGCGCTACCACCGCAGCCGCATCGCCGCCTTCTCCACCGGCAATGTGTATGGTCTCGTGTCCGTCGAACATGGTGGTAGCAAGGAGGAGGACGCGCTCAATCCCGCCGGCGAATACGCCATGAGCTGCCTGGGCCGCGAGCGCATCTTCCAGCACTTTAGCCAGACACGCGGCACGGCGGTTTCCCTCATTCGCCTGAACTACGCCTGCGACCTGCGCTACGGCGTCATGGTGGATGTGGCGCAGAAAGTCTGGAACGGCGAGCCGGTCGATGTGCGCATGGGTTACTTCAACACCATCTGGCAGGGCGATGCGAACGCGCTCTCGCTCCTCAGCCTCGGCAAAGCGCAAAGCCCCGCCTGGACCGTGAACCTCACCGGCACCGCCACGCTCAGCGTGCGCGAGGTCGCGAAGC
>JAYVIO010000190.1:0-36278 GCA_043770175.1 Verrucomicrobiales bacterium
CCGATCTTGAAGAAAACGAAGCCGAGCACGAGCAGCAGTCCACTGGCGAGAATGAAACCGAGCGCCCATTGCTTGATGCCGGTGCTGAACGGTTTCCAACTGGGCAGCAGGGAGCGATCCAGCCGTCCCCAGCGCATAAACGGCCAGATGAGCACGATCGCGCAGACGAGCACGGCGCGATTGAAGTAGCGGGTGAAGTGGGCGCGTTCGATTTCGGCGCGCAGCCACCTGGCCATGCTGATGCCCTGCCACGAAGGCGTGGACAGCCAGCCGTAGGCTGCTTTGCCGAGGTGAAACAGCGGCACGGCCAGCAAGGCACCGCCCAGCATGACGACGAGAAGGTAGAGCAGGAGTTTGGGCAGGGCAGAGGAACTGCCGGGGCTGGCGGCTTGCATGGGTGCGATACTAGCGCATCCTGCATGCTCTCAATGACCAAAAACCAAATCCACGAATGGCATGAACGTCTGGAAGACGGCCGCAAGCAGTACATCCGCGCGTACTGGGACTCACGCGAGTGGCTGTTTCGGGTCGCGCACCCGGACGGTGAGATGTGGACGCCGCTGGAAAGTCCAGAGCCGGAGCGCTGGCTGGAGCTGCGCGATCTGTTGTTTCGCAAGTATCAGCGCAAGAAGCTGCCGTGGAAGTATGTGGAGCAGCTCGACAAGAAGTTGGAAGGCATGGGCCTCAAGCCGGACGGCACCAAGACGAGTGACGAATAAGACGTCGCCGCAGTTTATTGTGCGGCGACGTTCGTTTTGATCTCGGCGGTGACGCCACCGCCATAGGCCGCACCAAAGCGCATGCCGACATGCACCTCGGGAAAACGGAAGCGGCGGCCTGCGCGTGCGCTGCGTCGGCGCGATGCGAAGCCGAGCACGGCGGCGATGGCTGCGGCACCTGCAAGCACCGTGACGATGATGAGCGCGAAACGCTTCTCACCACGCTGAATCCAGAGCGATTGCTTGAGCCGCACACTTTCCATGACCCGCAGCCGGTCGATCCATGAGCGCGTAGCGAGAGCGAGGCGCTCGTCGAGCGTGAGCTTGGCATCGGTGAAGATGCGGCGTGTTTCCTGCATGATCTCGACGAGTTCGGCGGACGGATAGCGCTCCCAAAACTCGGGCGCGAAGGACATGGCGCTGGTGTTGCTGGCGCGATCATAAGCCATGAGCATCGCCGGGCGCGCGCCACTCCATTCGTGGCGGGTGATCTGTGCCTGCCGCCGGATAGTGACACCTGCCGGCGTGAAGCTGGAGGCGGTGATCCACGCATCACACTTCAAATCTTTGCGGAACGACTGCAGCTCGATCGCGATCTGGCGGCGGGTCTCCGCAGAGAGCGCCCGGGTTTCATCCAGAATGCCGTCGGTGGGGGGCGTGGTCTGTGCGATCCCCCATCCGGCCATGATCAGCCAGCCAGCCAGTGCTGGGAAAAGCAGGCGCTTTCTGAAGGGGTGGATGGATGGCATACGCGATGTTAGTCTGTGCCATTCCCGGCATGTGGGCAACCTTGGTGAGAAACAGCGTCTATTAAATAGAGAAAGAGCGCGGGTTGAGGTGGGCCTGGTTCCTGTTTGGGCGCGCTTGTGAAATTTTTCACAAAATCGCCTTGCCGCAGTTTAGGCAGCGTAGATAGATAGTCCTCAAGCCCGAGACCAGACCCCTGTTTTACATGCCCACTGTCACCCGAGAATACGAGGCACCGGATACCGCCGCCAAGGTGGCCCGGCAGCTCGAAGCCGTGGAAGAAACCACGACGGACATCGTGGGCGAGAAGCTGGTGCTGAACATGGGACCGAGTCACCCGGCCACGCACGGGGTGCTGCGGTTGATTTTGGAGTTGGACGGCGAGATCATCACCAAGGCCGACCCTGATGTGGGCTTCCTGCATCGTGGCGATGAAAAGATCGCCGAGAACATGCATTACAACCAGTTCGTGCCTTACACGGACCGATTGGATTACTTGGCACCGCTGGCGAACAATGTCGCGTATGCGCTGGCGGTTGAGAAGCTGATGGACTGGGAGCTGCCGGCGCGTGGCAAGGCGATCCGTGTGATCTGCTGCGAACTGGCCCGCATCTCCGCCCACATGCTGGGGGTCGGGGTGTTTGCGATGGATGTCGGCGCGATGACCGTGTTTCTCTACACCTTCACCGAGCGTGAGAAGATTTACAATCTGTGCGAGCAGCTCACTGGCGCTCGATTCACCACCAGCTACACGCGTGTGGGTGGCCAGATTCGCGATTTGCCGCTCGGTTTCGTGGATTCAGTGAAGCAGTTTCTCAATGAGTTGGAGCCGGTGATCGACGAGATCGACAAGCTGCTCTCGCGCAATCGCATCTTCATCGACCGCACGCAGGACATCGGCGTGATTTCCAAAGCGGACGCCATCGCCTACGGTCTCACCGGTCCGAATCTGCGTGGTTCCGGCGTCGATCATGACATCCGCAAGGCCAAGCCTTATCTGGATTACGACAAGTACGAATTTGATGTCCCGATCGGAACCAAGGGTGACTGTTATGACCGTTATCTCGTGCGCATGGAGGAAATGCGGCAGAGCGTGCGCATCTTGAGGCAGGTATTTGCCACGCTTCCTGGTGGTCCTATTAATGTGGCAGATGCCAAGGGCCTGCTGCCGAAGAAAGAAAACGTGTTGATGAAGATGGAGGAACTGATCCACCACTTCATCCTCGCGACCCAGGGCATCGAGGCTCCTGCGGGGGAGGTTTACTTCGCCGCTGAGAATCCGAAGGGCGAACTCGGCTTCTACATCAACAGCACCGGCGGCGGTGTGCCGCATCGCCTGAAAATCCGCGCTCCTTCCTTCCTCAATCTCAGCATCATTTCCAAACTGATCCCCGGCCACATGCTCAGCGACATCCCCGCCGTGCTCGGCAGTCTGGATTTCGTCATGGGCGAGTGTGACCGCTGATGCATCTTCAACCTTTTCATCCGAGACCCGCACGCATGCCCTTTGAAGTTCCAGCCGAGTTGGAGAAACGCATGGACGAGGCGGTCTCGCATTATCCCGTCTCAAAGCGCAGCGCGGTGCTGCCGCTGCTGCATCTGGTGCAGGAGCACTTTCGCTTCATCAACGATGAAGCCGTGACCTGGGTGGCCGCGAAGCTGGGCCTAGAGCCGATCCAAGTGCTTGAAGTCGTGACTTTTTATCCCGGCTTCCGCCAGACCGCTCCCGGTAAGTTTCACATCCGCGTCTGCCGCACGCTGTCATGCGCGATGGCCGGCAGCTACGAATTGATGGACGCGTTGTGCAAGACGGCGAACATTGACCGCTCACACACCGATCATCATCACCCCATTGCGGTCAGCGCTGATGGCAAATACAGCATCGAGTTCGCTGAGTGTCTTGCGAGCTGTGGTTTTGGCCCCGTCTGCATGGTGGAGGATGACTTTCATGAGAAGGTCGATCCAACGAAGGCGGGCGAATTGCTGGCAAAGTACGTCTGAGTGACAAAAAAAGCGCAGCGGGGAAACCGCTGCGCCGACTGAAAAATCTGGCACCTGCATCACTTGGTCCGCCAGGACACCACGTCATCCTTGGTCATCCCCAACTTGTCCAGACCCCAACTGTAAATGGCAATTTCCGTGGGCAGTTTCTGCGGCGGAGGACTGGTGGCGTTTTGTGAAATGGTGGGATCAGAATTTTTCAGATCCGGATTCATCACCTGCTTGTCGCCATTGGTGTCGAGCAGCACATAATAAGGCTGGCCCCAGAGATCCACCAGCTTGTAGGGCGGCTGGGCATTGACGAGACCAAACCTGCCGTTCTTGGCAATCGGGAGATCAATAAACTTGATGTCCTTGGGGTTGAGGTTCGTGGAGCCGCCGGATCCACCCGATGATGCTGTGGAGGACGAGGTGCTCATCAAGGCGCTGACAATGCCAGTGTTCTCATCCGTCATCAGCGGCTGAATGTCCTCGCCGGACGATGCGCTGCTGAGCAGGCTGGAGTTCACCGGATAGCGGTTGTATTCGACTTGATAGCTGGCGATGGCAATGCGCAGATCTTTGATGACCGTCTGCACCTGCAGTTTTCGCGCGTCCGCCATCATCTTCGAGGCTTGGGACATGACCAGCCCGGCCAAAATGGCGATGATGGTGATCACCACCAGCAGCTCGATGAGCGTGAAGCCCTGGCGGGTGACGGTGGGAACATTGCGTTTCGATTTCATGATCTTGGGATGGTTGTGGGATTTGAAGTGCTGGAACAGCGGCTTATTGAAAGCATCCGGTGCTCCACACGGATTGATTTAATCGTTTTTGAATCTCCGCGTCAATACTTGTGATCAGGCATGTTGTAACTTCCAGGCACATTGCCCGCACCCTCGATGCGCACCAGATTATCATGGAGGATCCATTCGCATGTGTTACATGCGGCCCGCAACATCGCGGCTTTTGATTGTCAACTAATGCTTGCAACATATGCCTCAACGATATAAATCCGCGCCTTAACCCCTCACTGAACACACAACAACCACGGTTTCGCATCAGACGATCCGCATCATTATTTATGGCAAAGACAGCATCCAAGGGCAGCGCAGATAAAAAGAAATACGTTTATTTCTTCGGAGCAGGAAAAGCAGACGGAGACGGCTCCATGAAGGCATTGCTCGGCGGCAAAGGCGCCAACCTCGCAGAGATGAGCCGCATCGGTCTTCCGGTGCCTCCTGGATTTACCATCAGCACGGATGTCTGCACCTATTTCTACCAGAACAAGAAAACCTATCCTGCTGCGCTGCAGACGCAGATGGAAAGCGCCGTCAGAGGCATGGAAAAAATCATGGGCTACAAGTTTGGTGATGCCAAAGGCTTCCCGCTGCTCGTCGCGGTTCGTTCCGGCGCGCGTGATTCGATGCCCGGCATGATGGACACCATTTTGAATCTCGGTCTGAATGATCAGACGGTTCTCTCGCTCGTCGCAGCGACCAACAACGAACGCTTTGCTTGGGACTGCTACCGCCGTTTCGTCCAGATGTATGGTGACGTGGTGCTTGGCGTGCAAAAGCTCGAAGGTGAAGACCACGAGCCGTTTGAAATTGCCATCGAAAAATTCAAACACGAAACCTATCACAAGGACATCATCGACAGCGATCTCACCGCCGCCGACCAGCAGGAGCTGGTGAAGCGCTTCAAGGCGCTCGTCAAAGAACGTACCGGCAAGGTGTTTCCGTCCGACCCATGGGAACAGCTTCGTGGTGCTGCTGGCGCCGTGTTTGGCAGTTGGATGAATGACCGTGCGATTGTCTATCGCCGCAAATACAACATCCCCGCCGAATGGGGTACGGCCGTGAACGTGCAGGCGATGGTGTTCGGCAATACCGGCAACACCTCCGGTTCCGGCGTGGCCTTCACCCGCAACCCGGCCAACGGCACGAATGAATTCTACGGTGAGTTCCTCATCAACGCGCAAGGTGAAGACGTCGTCGCCGGCGTTCGCACTCCTGAGCCGGTGCTGCAGCTCTCCAAGGAAATGCCAAAGTCTTATGCCGAGTTGCTCGTCGTTCGCAAAAAGCTCGAGCAGCACTTCAAGGATGTGCAGGATGTTGAGTTCACCATTCAGGAAGGCAAGCTCTTCATGCTGCAGACCCGCAACGGCAAGCGCACCGCCGCCGCCGCGCTGAAGTTCTCCATCGACATGGTAAAGGAAAAGCTCATCGACTGGGAAACCGCTGTCTTGCGCAATCCTGCCGATCAGCTTGATCAGTTGCTCGCACCCATCTTCGATCTCGCTGATGTTAAGAAGGCCAAGCCCGTTGCTTCCGGCCTTCCGGCCGGCCCTGGCGCTGCCTCCGGCAAAATTTATCTCAATGCTGACCGTGCCGTCATCGCCGAACAAAAAGGCGAGAAGGTGCTGCTCGTTCGCAATGAAACCAGCCCCGAAGATCTGCGCGGCATGATCGCCGCCGAAGGCATCCTCACCGCGCGCGGTGGTGTTTCATCGCACGCGGCGCTCGTTGCTCGTCAGATGGGCAAGGTTTGCATCTGCGGTGCTGCCGCGCTCGAAATCGATTACGACAAGAAAACCGTCAGCGTTGCGGGACAGACCTTTAAAGAAGGCGACTTCCTCTCCATCGACGGCACCAGTGGCATCGTCTATGCCGGACAGCTCAAGACCGCGCCTTCCGAAATCATCACCGGCATGCTGCATGGCGATCAAGTCGCAAGGGCGACCGAAAAATTCAAGAGCTTCCAGCAGCTCATGATCTGGTGCGCCAAAGCCACCCGTCTCCAGGTCCGCACCAATGCCGACAATCCAGAGCAGACGCAGAACGCCATCTCCTTCGGTGCCCAGGGCATCGGCCTCACCCGCACCGAACACATGTTCTTTGAAGGTGACCGCATCGACGCCGTGCGTGAAATGATTCTCGCCGACAACGTGGCCGACCGCAAAAAAGCGCTCGCGAAACTTCTTCCCTATCAGCGTGAAGACTTCACCGGCATCTTCACTGCGCTCAAAGGTCTTCCTGCAACGATTCGTCTGCTCGATCCGCCGCTGCATGAGTTCGTTCCTCATGAAGAAAAAGCGCAGGCCGAATTGGCGAAGAAAATGGGCGTCTCCGTTGAGAAAGTCGCCTCCCGCGTGCAGCAGCTTCATGAGTTCAATCCGATGCTCGGACACCGCGGTTGCCGTCTTGGCATCGCCTATCCTGAGATCACCGAAATGCAGGCACGTGCGATCTTTGAAGCCGCTGCAGATGTGGCGAAGATGAAGATCAAGGTGAAGCCTGAGGTGATGATTCCTCTCGTCGGGTTCAAGAAAGAACTCGACCTTCAGGTGGAAATCGTGCATAAAGTGGCAAAAGAAGTGATGGCTGAGAAAAAAATCAAACTCGACTATCTCGTCGGCACCATGATTGAGGTGCCGCGTGGAGCACTCACGGCTGATGAAATCGCCGAGACCGCGCAGTTCTTCAGCTTCGGCACGAACGACCTCACGCAGACTGCACTCGGCATGAGCCGTGATGACATGGGCAGCTTCCTGATGCCCTACACCGAGAACGAAATCTTCAAGAAGAACCCTTTTGCCACGCTTGATCAATCTGGCGTCGGTCAGCTCATCAAGATCGCCATCGAAAAAGGCCGCAAGACCAAGCCCGACATCAAGCTCGGCATCTGCGGCGAACACGGCGGTGATCCAGACAGTGTCAAATTCTGCCATCGTGCAGGCCTCACTTACGTGAGTTGCAGTCCTTTCCGAGTTCCCGTCGCCCGCCTTGCCGCTGCGCAGGCTGCGATCGAAGAAAAGCGCGCCCTAGCGGCCGCAGCAGGAAAAAATGTCCGTGGAAGCAAACCGGCTGCAAAGTCGGCTGCCTCTGCGGCAAAACAAAACAACGCAACCAACAACAAAAAGAGGATAAACACCATGGCTAAGAAAGCTGCAAAAAAGAAGGCCCCCGCTAAGAAAGCTGCAAAAAAGGCCGCCAAGAAGAAGAAGTAACTCGTTGACCTCCTTGTGAGGTCAAATGTGGCGGAGCAATCCGTCTTCAGAAGCCCTGTGGGGATCACTCCTCACAGGGCTTTCTCGTTTTGCGCATCTGTCCCGAATTATGGCACCATCCCGCCTTCTGGTGCTGCATGCTCGACAAAAGCCCTGTCGCCGCCGTCTGATTACCGTTTCACCGTGTTGTCGTAGATGGAGCCTGGTGGTGGTGCTGAAAGGTAGGTGCCGCCTGCTGAAATGGCATCGTTGCGGACAGACTGGACTCGTTGAAACTGTTCGCTGGCGGAATTCACACTGCTCATGCCTGCAGTCCCACTCATGCCGGCCACGTTGCCAAAATTTTGATTGGCCGGCCGGTGGAAGGATTCACCGCCTGAGCCCCCCGGATTCAATCGCACGGGCGCGTCCGGTGTTGGTACGCCATCCGCTTTGCGTTCGGACTCGGCCAGATAATGATTGCGCCAGACGACATCGTTTACTTCTGCCGTGACCTTGGAATCAAGCTGGCGCTTTCTTTCATCGTACTCCGCCTTGCTGATCGTGCCCGAGGAGCGTTGCTTATCAAGACCGTCATAGAATCCCTGATACCTCGTACGGATCACTTTTTCATAGGCATCCAGTTCCGCCAGGGTCGGGGTGCTGTCCATCGTGGATGAAGCACAGGAAACGAGAAACCCGGCGAGCACGGCGGCTGCAAGGATGGAGATGAGGGTGTTCATGGCTGTAGGTTATGACAACCGATGCTGCTTTTCAATTCAAAGCACCGTTGCATCACGTCCCAGTTCGGCCACCCTAGGCCCTGCATCGTTCTCGTTTTGGAGATCACCAACGGATGACCCCCACCTTCTCAGACATCGGCCTGCGCCTCGCCGGCCCCAGCGGCATCCAGGAACTCATGGATGACTGCGGTGCCGCGCTCACTACGCATCCCGACATGCGCATGCTTGGTGGCGGCCAGCCTGCTGCCATCCCCGAAGTGCAAAAGCTCTGGCGGGAGCGCATGCAGGCCATGCTCGATGACGGCAGCATCGACCGCACCCTGCTCAATTACGATCCGCCCGGCGGCAATCCCATCTTCCGCGAGATCTTTGCCGCTTTCCTCAAGCGTGAGTGTGGCTGGAATGTCTCGCAGGCGAACATCGGCGTCATGCCCAGCTCGCAAAGCGCCTGTTTTTTGCTCTTCAATCTCCTCGCTGGCGATACAGCAGGCAAAAAACGCCGCATTCTCTTCCCATTGCTGCCCGAATACATCGGCTACGCCAATCAGGCGCTCACCGCAGGCCAGTTTACCGCCTGCCTGCCACGCATCGTCGAAACTGCGCCGCACGAAATCAAATACCACGTTGATTTCGACCGCCTGCGCATCACGCCGGACATCGCGGCGATGTGTGTCTCATGTCCGACGAATCCCACGGGCAACGTCCTAACCCAAAACGAGTTCGACAGCCTTCACGCTCTTGCAGACGCACACGGCATCCCGCTCATCATCGACAACGCCTACGGCCACCCCTTTCCCGGCGTCATCCACAACGGCTTCCAGCCGAAATGGCAACCCGGCATGATTTTTAGCATCAGTATGAGCAAAGTCGGTCTTCCCGGCGTGCGCACCGCCATGATCGTCGCTGATCCGCACATCGTGAAGGCATTGTCGAATATGAACGCCATTGTTTCCCTCGCGAATGGCAATCTCGGCCAGGCGCTCCTCATGCCGCTGCTCAAAGACGACACGCTCATCAAGCTCGGTCCCGAAATCATCCGCCCCTTCTACCGCGAACGTTCCGACTTCGCGAAATCCGTTCTCGCGAATGCGTTGGGCGAACGTGTCCCCTGGGCCCTGCATGCGCAGGAAGGTGCCTTCTTTCTCTGGCTCTGGATCAACGGCCTGCCCATCCCCGCCGCCGAGTTGTATCGGCGGCTCAAAGAACGCAAAGTGCTCGTCATCCCCGGCCACTACTTCGCTTACGGCCTCGACCAAGAGTGGCGTCACCCGCACGAATGCCTGCGCCTCACCTACTCGCAGCCACAGCACATCGTGCGCGAAGGCCTCGAAATAATCGCCGATGAAATCATCCGCAGCTTCTGAGCCCTTCGCCGCCTTCATGGCCCGCGCTCTGTTTGATCCCGAACGCGGCTACTACACCCGCCACATCCGCACTGTCGGCAGACGTGGCGATTTTTCGACCTCTGCCACACTGTCACCCAGTCTTGCTCACGCCATTGCAGCCTGGCTCAAGTTGGAATCACACATCCAGCCGCATGTGCGTCACATCATCGAAGTCGGTGCAGGCGATGGATCACTCATGGCAGGCATGCGCAAAGCCATCGGCTGGTGGAAACGTCGTCAGTTCACCTTCCACATCGTCGAAACCTCCCCCGTGCTGCGCGAACAGCAGCAGCAGCGTCTCAGCAGCAAAGTTCACTGGCACGACAACATCGAGTCGGCGCTTGATCACGCCCAAGGCCACGGTTTCATTTATCACAACGAACTGCTCGATGCCTTCCCCGCCACGCTCGTGCAATGGCACAACGGCCAGTGGCACGAAGTCTGGGTGCCAGAACAGCTGCACCCGCAAAACCTAGATGCCGCACATTTCAGTGCCCTGCGCCATACCGCATTCAAAGACGGCCAGCGCTGCGAACTGCATCCCAGCATCCGCGACTGGCTGCTAAATTGGACTCCTCACTGGTGCGGCGGCTCCATGCTCAGCATCGACTACGGCGATGACTTTCCGCAGCTCTACCATCGCCGGCCACACGGCACGCTGCGTGCTTACCTGCTGCATCAAAGGCTCACCGGAACCGACATTTATGCCAACCCCGGCCGTCAGGACATCACCGCCGATATCAATTTCACCGATTACAATGCTTGGCTCCATGAACTAGGCATCCAACAAGTCTCACATCAATCGTTGGCCAATTTCCTTCACTCCCACGCAGCGCCGACACAACTCCTCGATCCCGACGGTGCCGGCAGCGCCTTCAAATGCTGCGTGCATCGTCGTCAGGCATGCGCATCATGATTCAACTGCATGAATTCCGTTAACGATCGCCCCGGCACGCTTGAAAAAGCTCTCAAGATCAACCTCGCCCACACCATCTACGGCACTTTCGCCGAAATCGGCGCCGGACAGGAAATCGCCAACTGGTTCTTCCGTGCCGGTGGTGCTTCCGGCACCGTCGCGAAGACCATGTCTGCTTATGACATGATCATCAGCGACGAGATTTACGGCAAAGCCACGCGCTACGTCTCGCGCAAGCGCATGTGCGACATGCTGGGGCACGAATTCCCGATGCTCATCCAGCGCTTGAACGCCAAACGCGGTGCCAGCACGACTTTCTTCACGCTCGCTGACACCGTGCGGGCCAAATCGTATCGCGACACCAAGGAGGAATGCCATGGCTGGGTAGGTCTGCGCTTTCAAACCCAGCCCGGCGGCCCCAGCAACGACATTCAACTGCATGTGCGCCTTCTGGATGACTCCAATGTGCGTCAATCCGACGCTCTCGGCAAACTGGGCGTCAACCTGCTCTATGCCGCCTTCCATTTGCGTGAAGATCTGTCCGCCTTTCTGCAAAGCCTACTCGATGATCTCACTCGCAAACGCGTCGAGATCGACATGATTGATTTTAGCGGCCCCGCATTCGCCGCTGCCGAGTTTCAGGACCGCCTCGTCGCCCTGAAACTCGTGCGCCTCGGTCTTGCTGATGCCGCGCTCTTTGGCGCCGATGGCGAAATCTGGCAGGCCTCCGACGTGCTCTACAAAAAACCCGTCTTCCTCAAGCGCGGCAGCTTTGATCCCATCACCAAACTCAACCTCGACATGATCGAGCGCGGGCAAGCCGCCTTTCAGTCTGACTTCGGCGATGAAGCACGCAATAACATCGAAATTCTCGAGATCACCATGCACAACCTCCTCGCCAGCGGCGCCGAGGTGCCGGACAGCGAGTTCCTCGCGCGTGCCGACATCCTGCAGGCGCTCGGCAAAAACGTGCTCATCTCGAAATATCCCGAGTTCCACCGCGTCAGCAGCTATCTCGCCCGTCACACGCAGTGTCCCATCGGCATCGTGCTCGGCCTGCCCCTGTTCCAGGAGCTGTTTAATGAACGCTGGTGTATCGATCTTGAAGGCGGTCTGCTCGAAGCCTTCGGCCGCCTCTTCAAAAACCAGGTGCGCGTCTATGTTTATCCCATGGGCAATCCCATGACCGGCCAGATCCTCAGCGTGAACGACGCCAATGTCACACCCGAGCAGAAGCACCTGTTGCGCTTTCTCATCCAAACCAACTGTGTGCGTGCGCTGGAAGAGCCAAATCAAGATTTCCTGTTCCACACCAGCTCCGAAGTGCGCAACATGATCCATGCCCGTGATCCGCAGTGGCAGTCCCTCGTGCCTGACATCGTGCTCAAACAAGGCCCGTGGAAGGAAATCGCCACTCCCGTGATGTAGCGGCTTCGTTCTTGACGATGCGCATGCTCTGCGGCCAATCTGCCGGCATGGAAGACACCCTCGCCAGCGATCTCGATCTGATCTCGATTACGCAACTGCGCCAGGTCGCGAATCAAACGCCGCAGCCTTACCGGCTGCATGTGCAAGTGGAATCGCGCATCGAGAAGGCCACGAGTTCCGGCAGCCCGTTTTTTGAAGTGAAACTCGTCGATGCGGGCGACGCGTTCGTCTGGCGTGTGTTCGACAACAACCCGCTGTTTCACGATGCGGCCAAACTTGCGCGCAACACCTTCATCCAGCTCGCCGGACAATGGGTGGACGGCAAATACGGCCTTGAACCACGTCAGGTGCAGATGCGGCCACTGTCGGAGGAAGAAATGAGCACACTCTTGCTCGGTGATCCCGACCTCGCCGGACGCCAGCATGCCGATTACAACGACATCGTGGCTTTCATCGAGTCCATTCGCGATCCACGGCTGCTGAAGCTCTGTTCCGCGTTTCTGGAGCGTCACGGCGAACGTTTCCGCCGCACCGGAGCCGCACGCCGAAATCATCATGCGCGCCGTGGCGGTCTCGTGGAGCATGTGGCGCAGATGATGCGCTGCGCGCTGGCGATTGCAGGCGTTTATCCGACGTTGAACCGCGATTTGATGATCGCCGGCGTGCTGTTTCACGATTGCGGCAAGCTCTGGGAGAACGCCTATGCCGAATCCGGCTTTACCATGCCCTACAACCTCACTGCTGAGATGCTGGGCCACATTCCACTCGGTCTTGAGCTGGTGAACAAGATGTGGCGGGACATGCTGGATTCGTCCGTTGCTGCGGAATGGACCTTACTCGAACCCGCATCCGAAACCGTGCGCCTTCACCTCTTGCATCTCATCGCCGCGCATCATGGCACGCACGAGTTCGGTTCCCCCGTGCTGCCGAAGACGCCGGAGGCCATTGCGCTGCATCACGTCGATAACATCGACGCCAAGCTCGAAATGTTCCGTCGTGCCTACGAAACCGGCAAAGAACTCGCCCCCGGCATCATTGAAAAATTCACGCCGTGGCCGGTGAACATCGTGGCACCATTGCCTGCGGTGAATCTGCCAGGGACGGAGTGAATTCGTCTCAGGCTCGCGCCTTCATCAAGGCTGCGCGAACCATGAGCGTCTCGCCGATGTTTTCAGCAGTGAGCAGGCCGACGAGTTCGCCGCTGAGCGGATCAATCACCGGAAGCGCGGGGCAGTCGCTGGCGCTGAGGGCATCGAGTGCCTCAGTGAGATCGGTGGCGGGCTGGGTGGCTGCGGGACTCGGGCGCATGACGTCGATCACGGGATGATCGGGGCCTTTTTCGGCCAGCGCGGAGATGAGGTCATGTCGTGTGAGCATGCCCTGCATGCCGCCGTGCAGATCAAGCACCGGGAAATCCTGCTGCACTCCGGCGAGCAGCAGCTCCACGCCATCGCGCAGTTTGGCGTGCGGCGGCAGCCGGTGGAAATCGGTGAGCATGGCATCGCGCACGCGCAGATTCCGCGTGGCTTCCTGCTGTGTGACCATGGCGGCTTCCTGACCGGCGGCCATGAAAATGAAGAAGCAAATCAAGAGCAGCATCGGCTGAAACGTGGCGGTCAGCAGCATGTGGATGACCACGACCATGGCGATGCCCTGCCCGAGCGAGGCCGCCAGGCGGGTTGCCTTGCCGTATTCCATGAACATCGCGAGCAAGGCGCGCAGCACACGCCCGCCATCCATCGGAAACGCAGGTATCAAATTGAAAGCCACCATGAATACATTCCACACCATGAGCTTCTCGAAGAAGTGCCCTGATTTGAGAAAGTCATAGCCGGGATGAAACTCTGCGTTGATGCCGAGTCCCAGGAAGATCGCTGCGGCGATGATCACATTCACCAGCGGGCCACAAATGGCGACGACGAACTCCTGCGAAGGCTTGCGTGGCATGCGCTCCAGTCGTGCCACGCCGCCAATGGGCAGCAATGTGATGTCTGGCGTGCGAATGCCGTAGCCGCGTGCGGCCAGCACGTGGCCAAACTCATGCAGCAAGACACACACAAACATGGTGGTGATGAACAGCGTGGACTCCAGCGCCGCCGGCATCCCCTGGCCGCCAAGAAAACTCTGACTGGCGACAAACAGCAGCAGCAGGAAGAACGTGACATGGATGCGCACCTCGGTGCCGGCAAAGGTGAAAATGCGGAAGGACCATTTCATGTTGAATGAGGTTACGTGTTCGGCTGCTTCGCCGGATCGTAATAGATGCGCACTTCGGCATCTTTAATGCCAAGAATCTCCTGGGCACGTCGCAGGGCATTACGCGTGGCGAGATTCGGATTCGAGGGGCTGGCGGGGAAGATGTTGTCCTTGCCCACGACTTCGACGAGGCCGGAATCCTTCAACACACGGTAAAGGTCCTTCACCACGCCGCTGATGATGAGGTCGCGGGCATCAGCACGCAGCGAACGCACCAACTCCTCGATGGCCATCGCACAGGTGGCGTCGAGGTGACGCGCGTTTTTGAGCCGCAGGATGATGATGCGCAGGTTGGGATCGACACACGAGCGCTGGATTTGCGTGCGGAACAGATCAGCGGAGCCAAAGAACAGCTCACCCTCGACATGCACGATGGAGATCGCCGGATGCTGGCGTCCGCCTTCGCGTGCCTCGGTGAGATAGCCCTCCTCATTGAATTCGTATTCCACCAGCGACGGCCGGCTGGATTTGCGCAGATAGAGCACGATGGAGACGCCAATGCCGACGAAGATCGCGACGTGCAGCGGCAGCATGAGCGTGGCGATAAGCGTGATGACAAACACGAGCGCATCTGAACGCGTGGCATGCAGGCTGATGCTGATGTGGCGTTTGTTGAACAGCGAAAACGCAACGCACACGACGAGCGCGGCCAGCGTCGCACGCGGGATGTAGCCCACGGCTGCGCCGAGCGTCAATGCGCCGATGAGGCAGCACAGTCCGTTCCACATGCTGGCGAAGCCGGTGCGTGCGCCGGAGGCGTGGTTCAAGGCGGAGCGTGTCAGCGAGCACGAGGCTGGCATGCCGCTGAGGTAGGCGCAGGCCAGGTTCGCCGCGCCGAGGGCCAGCATGTCCTGATTGGGGTCCACGCGTTGATTGGAACGGCTCGCGAGTGTTTTAGACATGGCGCTGTTTTCCAGCGTGGCGAGGAACGCCAGCGCGAGCGCGAGCCCAAACAGACGGCTGAAATCGGGCAGCGTGCTGCTGGAGATGAAATCGGGGAAGGGCGGCAGCAGTTCGCTCCAGGTGAAGGTGGCGTTGCGGAACGTCGGCACATGCTGGCCGAACGCCGCCGGAATGAGCGCGAGCACCGACACGGTAATGAGTGTGGCGGCAAACGCCGGCCAGCGCGGCAGCCAGCGCTTCATGCTGAAATAACCGGCGAGCGTCAGCGCTGCAAAAACGATGCTCGGTAATTCGGCCTGACCCAGATGTGTGAGGATGCGCTGAACGTGGCCTGGAAATGTGATGATAGGATGTTCGGTGGAGTGCAGCGCCTCGGCCGGAATACCCAGCAGCGCCGGGAGTTGGTTTACCGTGATGAGAATGGACGCTCCGGTGACGTAGGCGACGACGACGGTGCGGCTGATGAACTGCGTGAGATCCGCCACTCGCAGAAACGCGCCCACAATGAGCAGCGCCGCTGTCAGAAACACCAGCAGTGGCATCATCCCGAGGCGGTCGAGATGCGGATACGCTGCGAAGTAGGAGAATATCATGAACGCCGTCGCATTCGTCGGCCCAAACACGGTGTGACGTGAGGAACAAAGCAGCGGCCCCACAACAGCGGCGATGGCCGAGCAGGTGATGCCGTATTGCAGCGGCAGCCCGGCGATCAGCGCGTAGGCCATGCCCTGCGGAATGCTGAGCATCGCCACCGTGACACCCGCACGCAGATCGGCGATGAAGCTGCGCCTCCTATAGCCAAGCAGCGACCGCCGCAGCGGAAACGGATCCAGCGCACTTTCGACGACGACCGTTTGCAGCATGGTCTGCCCATGACGTGTGAGGTCACGCAGACGCTGAAACCAGGCTCGCAGGTGGGGAAACAAGAGAAACTCCTCGGAAAACGATTCGTGCATGCTAGACGCGAGCGCGTGAAGCACAAGCAATGCGCGCACCCGATTGCCACTGGACGCCATCCATCTCGATACGCACACTCCGCCCATGCCAGAACCCGATGACGCAGCGATTCCCGAGCTGGTGGAGCATCCCATCGGCCCGGAACTCGATCTGCACACCTTCCGGCCCGAGGAAATGAGCAGCCTCCTGCCCGAATATTTCGCCGAATGTCGCCAACGCGGCATCTTCCGCGTCCGCATCATCCACGGCAAAGGCAGCGGCACACTTAGAACCGGCGTGCATCACCTGCTCGCCACGCTGCCCGAAGTTCAGCAGTTCATCTGGCCTGCGGAGGAAACCAGCGGCTCCTGGGGCGCGACTTGGGTGATTTTGAAGGCCTGAAGGCGATTACGGAGTCCACGCCGCACTCGTCCACACCTTTGGCTTCCCATTCGGCAGCTTTTCAAGATCGAGGGGCGTGCTGTTCTTCACCTCCAGTTTCTGGCCACGGATGTCGAGGGTCAGGGGGCCGCGGAGGTCGGCTTTTTCGAGCCAGAAGCGCAGGCGGAAGTTGGCGCTGGTTTGGGCCTCGACGCTGGCGGGGCGCTCGACGGGCAGGATGAAGGGCGGCACATCCTTACCGGCGGCATTGATCAGGCGCACGTCGGGCGGCTGCATGAACAGCGGGCGTGGGCTGGCGTTCTTGTAGCGCACCTCGAGATCGAGCCGGGCGTTGCCAAAATCACGCTCCAGCGTGCAGCGGCGGAGTTGCAGGGGCGAATCGGCGTTCATGGCGGCCACGGGGCCGTCTTCGGCAGGCGGGGCGTCCGATTTAAAGGACCACCAGACGGCGATGCCGCCTGCGATCAGCAGCAGCCAGACCTCAAATCTCTGAAACACGCGCATGGGAGGGGGGAGTCGGGGGTTGCGTTCTCTGTTTGTCAAAACCGGCAAACTGTCTATCATGCGCGCCCCTCCGGCCCGGACGCGGCTCCCACCGCCCGGTTTTTGCGATGGAAAACACTTCGCCCCTAAACCCTTTCTCATGAACATCAACGTCGAACATCAGCCTAACTGCCGCGCCGTCGCCCACGTCCGCGTTCCTGCCGACCAAGTCGGCAAGGAGCGTGACGAGATCATCACCTATTTCGCCAGCATGGTGCGCCTCCCTGGCTATCGCCCCGGCAAGACACCGAAGAGCATCGTCGCCAAGCGTTACGAGAACGAGGTGAAGGATGAACTCGAGAAAAAGCTCATCAGCGAAGGCCTGCGTCAGGCCGTGAAGAGCGAAGGCCTCGAACTCCTCAACGTCCTCGCCGTGAACGACAAGATGTATCACGACACCGACAAGAGCTTCAGCTTCACCATCGAGATGAGCCTCGCGCCGAAGTTTGAGCTGCCCGAGTACACCGGCATCCCGGTCAAACTCCCACGCATCGAAGTCACCGACGCCGATGTGGACCACGATCTCCTCCACCTGCGCGAAAACCAGGCTTCCTATGAAGACGTGGAACGTGCCGCCGCCGTTGGCGATGTCGTCGTTCTCAGCGTTACCGGCAGCCTCGACGGCCAGCCGCTGGCCGAGGCCCTGCCCGACGCTCCAGCGCATCTCAAGGAGATGAAGGAGAACTGGTTCCTTCTCGCTGATGAAGACGATTTCCTCCCCGGCTTCTACGCGGGCCTCGTTGGCATCGCCAAAGACGACGAGCGCACGCTAAACATCACCATCGCTGATGACTTCAACTTTGAAGCGCTGCGGGGCAAGACGGTGGCCTTTGCTGCCAAGTGCCACGGCGTGAAGAACAAGGCCGTGCCTGAACTCACCGAAGAACTGATCAAGAAGGTCGGTGGTGATGACATGACCCTTGAAACCCTGCGTGAAGAAGTGCGCGACGCCATCCGCCGTCGCAAAGAACAGGCCCGTGACGCCGCGAAGGCCAACCAGGTCATCGCCCACCTCTTTGAAAAGGTGGAATTCGAACTGCCACAGGAAGTCGTGAACCGCGAAGCCCAGCGCCGCACCAATGAGATCGCCATGCGTGCCATGCAGCAGGGCATCGGCGAGGAAGAGCTGATGAAGCAGCAGGACGAGATCCTCAACAGCGCCACCAATCAGGCCCGCCAGAACGTCAAAGTGAGCTTCATCCTCGAACAAATCGCGAAGAAGGAAGCTCTCGAAGTCCCCGGCCAGAAGATCGCCATGGCTCTCGCCCAGCTTGCCGAGCGCCAGAAGGTGCCCGCGAAAAAATTCATGGCCGAAGCCCAGAAGAGCGGCCTCATCGACAATGTTCGTGGCGATCTGCTCCTGCAGGAAGCCATGGAGTTCCTCAAGGACAAGGCCGCCGTCGAAGAAACCGACCCCGAGCCGGAACATTGCGACGCGCACAGCAAGTGATGCTCGCCGGAGTGGAGCGCGAGTATGGCTTTAGCCTACTCGCCACTTCGGTGTGACGCGTGAATGCCGTGAAAGACAGGCGAGTAGGCTCCGCCATACTCGCGCTCCGTTCCTGCGGCAGCTCACAGCTCCTTGATCGAAACATTCCTGAACTGAATCAGGCTGGAGGCCGGCGAGAGTTCGCCGGTCTTCGCGTTTTTACCGCCGTGATGCTGGAGGCCGAGTTTGCCTTTGGCAGGAACACCGGGGAGCTGGGCGTTTTTGATCACGGTCTGGCCGTTGAGCACCACGGTGAGGCGGTCGCCTTTCATCGTGATCTCAAAGGTGTTCCATTCGCCCACCGGCTTGTCGGCCTTCACTTTCGGCGTCACGCCAGCGCGGACTTCGGGCGGCATCGTTTTGTCCATGCGGTAGCCATAGACTTCGCCGGAACCGACCGGCCAGCACCAGATGTTGATCTGTGATTTGCCCACGCCGCGCAGGTAGATGCCGGAATCGGCGTTCGGCGTGGGGATTTTGATCTCCTTGCCGTTCTCATCGAGCTTGTGTGTGCCGTCGGGCAAAACGACCGGCATGTCGTAGAGTCCGGTGGTTTGTTTGAGCCGCCAGTCGATCTTGAGCGTAAAATCGCCGTATTCCTTCGCCGTCCACAGGTTCTTGTCCTTCCCCGGTGCCTCACTGCATGCGTCGTAATCAATGACACCGTCGATCACCTTCCAGTGGCCATTGTCACCTTCGGGCACGAGCCAGTTTGCGAAGTCTTTGCCGTTGAACAACGGTGTGAAGCCTTCGTCAGCCGCGAGAGCGGCGGCAGACAGGGCAAGGAGGGAGAGCAGGATCGTCTTCATGGTCACAAGAAAACGAACCCGGCAAGGTTTGCATTGCAGGCAGAAGCCTGAATGTGCCATGAGTGCGGCATGCCCCACGATCTCCACGCCGCCCTCAAACAGCACTTCGGCCACAAGGCCTTTCGTGCCGGGCAGGAGCAGGTGATGGAGGCTTTGCTGGCTGGCAGAAGCGCACTGGCGCTGTTTCCGACGAGTGCAGGCAAATCGCTTTGCTACCAATTGCCCGCGCTGCTCATGGACGGCGTCACGCTCGTCATCTCGCCGCTCATCGCGCTGATGAAGGATCAGGTGCAGGCGCTGCGAGCGCGTGGCATCGCTGCAGCACGGCTGGATTCATCGCTTTCGGCCGATGAAGCTGCGCAAGTGTTCGACGACATGCGCAACGGCACGCTGAAGCTGCTCTACATCGCCCCGGAGCGGCTCATGAATGAAAACTTCGTCGAGCGGCTCAAGCGCCTTAAAATTTCGATGATGGCGGTCGATGAAGCGCACTGCATTTCGGAATGGGGCCACAATTTCCGTCCGGAATACCTGCGTCTCGCGCTCGTGGCGAAGGAACTCGGCATCAAGCCTGTGCTCGCACTCACTGCCACGGCTACTCCATCCGTAGCGGCAGACATTCGACGCGCGTTCGACATCGAGCAGGCCGATCATGTGCAGACCTCGTTCCTGCGGCCCAATCTGCACTTCCGCATCACGCCCTGCACCGCGCAGCAACGTCTGCCCGTGCTCACCAAGCTGCTGCTCAAGCGCAAGGTGCCCAGCATCGTCTATGTGACGCTGCAAAACACCGCCGAGCACGTCGCCACGCATTTGCAGAAGAATGGCGTGAACGCTTTGGCCTACCACGCCGGTTTGCCGGATGAACATCGTCATGCCGCGCAGGATGCCTTCATGAACGGGCAGACCGATGTCATCGTCGCCACCATCGCGTTCGGCATGGGCATCGACAAAGCGGATATCCGTGCCGTGTATCACTACAACCTGCCCAAAACGCTCGAAAACTACTCGCAGGAAACCGGCCGCGCCGGTCGCGATGGCAAAACCTCTGTCTGCGAGATGCTGGCCTGCGCCGATGACTGCATCGTCCTCGAAAACTTCACGTTTGGCGACACACCCACGCCTCAAGCCATCCGCCAGCTTCTCGATCACCTGCTGCTGCAAGGCGGCGAGTTCGACATCTCGATGTACGACCTCGCGCATGCCACCGACATCCGCCCGTTGGTCATCGAGACGGTCATCACCAATCTCGAACTCGACGGCATCCTGCGTCCGCTGGGCTCGTTTTACGCCAGCTATCAGTTCCGCTTCATCCAGCCCGAGCAGCGCATTCTTTCCGGTCATAAACCCGAACGTCAGGCATTTTTGCGCCGCTTGTTTCAATGCGGCAAGCGCGGCACCAAATGGATCACGCTGAATCCCGACGAAGCCGCCACCGAGCTCAATGAGCCACGCGATCGCGTGCTCAAAGCACTCACTTGGCTGCAGGAATCCGGCGACATCGAACTCAAACCCAGCGGCAGCCGCCAGAAGTATCGCCTCGCCGAAGATGCGCATCGTCGCGATCCGAAGGAGATCACGAAAAAGATGCAGCAGCTCTTCGCTGCTCGCGAAACGCGCGATGTCGAACGCCTGCGGCAGGTACTGGAGCTTGCCCAGCATCGCGGCTGCCTCACGAAATGGCTTTTGAACTACTTCGGCGAAGCCATGGCAACCGACTGCGGCACCTGCACGAGCTGCAAAGAACGTGAAAAAGGCCGCACCGCCGATTCACCGCGCGAAATCCCGCAATCCGAACCGCCGCCGATCACCGTCGAGCATGTCGCCGCCATTCATGAAGTCATTGCCGAACGCAAAGCCGCGCTCCGCTCCTCCCGCCAGCTCGCCCGCTTCCTCTGCGGCCTGACGAGTCCGGCGACAAGTCGCGAACGGCTTGGCAGGCATCCGAGCTTCGGTTTGCTTGAACGCATCCCGTTTGGTGATGTGCTTGCGCAGACCGAGACGATGCTGCGGTAAAGTGGTCCGCGCGGTCCTATTTGGCGGAAACTCGATAGTATCGTCGGCTCTCCTTGCTCAAGACGAACCAGCCAAGCAGGGAAAGGACGATGGCAAACCCAACCCACTGACCTGCCACGACCTTCGCATCACCTTCGAGGCCAGGCCAGGCCACGGTCATGGCGGTCGAACCCAACGCCAGGAAACTACTGAAGGCGAGACACGCTGCCGTAAGCCAGTACACCCAGGGCCTGCGCGTGCTTGTCATCATGGCCCGAAATGCCATCAAACAGGTCAAAAACCAAGTCCATGTCACGACATCGTGGTGCGGTTTCACTTCGCCCATGGAGAACTCGCCCCTGGGATCATGGCCGAACAGCATGCTGATAGTCCACGACACGGCACCCATAACCAGCAAGCACAGCCAAAGCACCGCCATACAGCCCCCTGTGAGCGCCGGCAGCGCCAGGCATCCCGCAGCAGCCTGACTGGACAGTGGCTTCCTCTCTGGAGCATCCGCCACGGGTGCTGCTGGATTCATGGTTGGCTCCAATTCACTCATTTGCGGATCATGTTAGCCAACTGCCCTCTGACTGACAAGTCCACGCCCGATGATCACGAAAACAATTCTTGCAAAGCCGCACGCTTTCCGGCGGTATGTGAGCCCCTCCTTCCAAATACCATGCGTCTCCTCTCACTCCTTCCCCTTCTCCTCGTCTCCATCAGCCTGCGGGCTGAATCCCTGCTGCCTCCGAACGCCCGCGTCGCCGTGATCGGCGACAGCATCACGGAGCAGAAAATTTATTCCAAATACATCGAGACCTACCTGCTGGCCTGCACGGGCCGCAGCGACATCAAGGTGTTCCAGTTTGGCTGGAGCGGTGAGCGTGCCGGTGGATTCGCGGCGCGGCTGGAGAACGACCTCGCGGTGTTCAATCCGAATGTCGCGACGACCTGCTACGGCATGAACGACGGCAGCTACACCGCCTTCACGCCACAGATCGGCGGTGAGTATGAGAAAAACATGCGCGCCATTCTCGCTGGGTTCAAAAAAGTCGGCGTGAAGGTGGTGGCAGTGGGTTCACCGGGTGGTGTTGATCCTGATTTCTTCACGCGTCCGACGATCAAGGGCGAGATCTACAACGAAAACCTCGCGCAGCTTCGCGACATCGCCAAAAAGCTCGCGGAGGAGAACAAGCAGCCTTTTGCCAACGTGCATGACACGATGATGAGCGCTCTCGAGAAATCGAAAGCCGCGCTCGGCAAAGGCTACGGCCCCTTCGGTGGTGACGGCTTCCACCCAGCCTCTGCGGGCCAGCTTTTGATGGCGCAGGCGTTTCTGAAAGCGCTGGGCTTCGACGGTGAGATCGGCACGATCACGATTGATATGAAGGGTCAAGGCACTGCAAGCAGTGGTCATGTGGTCAAGAGTGGTCAAGGCGGCAGTGTGGAGCTGGAGAGTTCGAAATGGCCGTTCGTGTTCGACGCCGATCCGAAATCGGCGGGCAGCAATCGCAGCATCCTGCCTTTCACCAGCTTCAACCAAGACCTCAATCGTCTGACGCTTCAGGTGAAAAACCTCGGTTCTGCGAAGGCGAAGGTCACCTGGGGAGCGCAGAGCAAGGGATTCAGCCGCGAACAGCTCGAAGCGGGCATCAATCTGGCCGCAGAGTTCACGCAGACGCCATTTGATGCCGCGTTCGCCGGTTTGATCAACGCCATCGGCCTGAAGCAGACCTATGAGACGACATTGATCAAAAGCTTTGTCACGCACATGCGTGTCGTGGCTGCTGAAGCAGCCGAAGAGCCGAAAGTGGCTGCCGCGCTGGCGAAGTTGAAGAAGAAGTTCGCGGACGAGCACGCCAAGATGGACGCCAACGTGCGCAAGCAGATCAAGCCCGTCACACACACGATCAAGGTCGAGGAGGTGCGCTAATCTGCACTACAGAAGGTTTTCCCAAGGCATCAGCCGGTAAAACCAGTAACTCACACGGCGGCTCAACGGTGCGTGTGGATCGCTGTGATGAACCTTGCTTCGTCCGTCGGGTCGCTGGCCTGACCAGAGGATGGAACCCTTGCTGGTGCGCGTGATGTGCCAGCAATGGGTGGGTTGCAGGTCTTCGAGGAGGTAGGACTTCAATCGTGAGGCAAGGGCGGCGCTCTGGATGATGACGCCGGTCTCCGTGTTGATGTACTTCGAGCGCGGATCCATGTTGTAAGAGCCGACGAAGGAGACGCGGTTGTCCACGACGATGCCCTTGGTGTGCATTCCCATCGGCGTGAGCTGTTTGACGCGAATGTAATCCTGGCGTGATGGCGCTCGGGCGTTGAGTTCATAAAGATCAATGCCGGTGTCGAGTGCATCCAGGCGCCGGTTGGCGATGCCTGCCATGGCCGGAAGTCCGTCAATGGAGGCGAGAGAATTCGTCAGCACCTGCACCTGGACGCCGCGTGCGGAAATCTGCCGCAGCAGTTCGAGCGTGTCCTTTTGCGGGATGAAGTAGGCGGCATGCATCACCACCTCGGATCTGGCATTGCGCAGGGCATTCTCCACCTGGCGGCTCACGGGGGAGGTGACACGCGTCTGCCGCAGCATGCGCTCCGGTGGATCGGACACGAATTCGTATTCCGCCCAGATCATGCGGCCGGTCATCCGACGCAAAACTTTGAGTGATTCGGCACGGGTCAGGGAGGTGGGGAAGGGGCTGCCGTTCCTTTTGGCGAGAGAGCGTTTCTTGCGATCGATGTGATCACGCAGTTTCTGCAACTCCTTGCGTTCGTGGTTGGTGACCTTGGCCTGATCGTCGATGCGTGTGAGTGGCGAGCGCCAGTAAAGTTCGAACGACTTCGCCGAGTCATTCACCACCGGCCCGGTGGCAATGAAGTCGAGATCGCGCATGTTGCGCTTGCGATGGATGCCAAAGTAGGTGTCGCCGAGGTTGCGGCCGCCGCCGATGACGATGGAATTATCCGCCACCATGAGCTTGTTGTGCATGCGGCTTTGAATGCGGTCGATTTCTCCGATCACCGGGATCGGATTGCCCGCAAAGATGCCCTTCAGATCCGACATGGGATTAAACAAGCCCACCTGGATATTGGGATGCGCGGCCAACGCCGCAGTGCGGACTTCTTTCTGCGCGTCGCTGGTGATGTCCAGCAGCAGACGGACGCTCACGCCGCGATCCGCCGCAGCCAGCAGGCGGTCGGCGAAAACCGTGCCGACGACGTCATCCTTCCAGATGAAATACTGCACATCCAAGGTCCGCTGGGCCGCCTCGACCATCGCCAAACGCGCGAGGTAAGATTCCTCGCTGTCAGGCAGCACTTCAAAGCCGGAGGTGCCACTGCGGCGCACGGTGCGCTGACGGCAGGCCTGCGAAATGGTCTCCTGACTCACGAATCCGATGGTGGGCAAGGGGGCCGCATCCGGTCTTGAAGAGCCGCATGAGGACAACTCCAAAACAATCAGCCCGCAAATCAGAAAACGAGGCACGAGATTCATCTGCGCATGATTCCCGCGCGGAACAAACTTGCAAGTCTGCCAAAAAAGAACTTGGGAGTCCGTTCTACCTCCATGCTCCTGACTGACCTCACCTGGCCTGCCGTTGCCGCCCTCGATAAAAATACTCCTGTCATCTTCCCCGTCGCTGCACTGGAGCAGCACGGGCGGCACATGCCGGTCTTCACCGACAGCATGCTCACGAACGAACTCATCCGCCGCACCGAGGCGGCGATGGGGAATCGCGTTCTTATCGCGCCGCTGATGTGGCTGGGCAATTCGCATCACCACATGGATTTCCCTGGCACGCTGTCGGCGGAGCCGCGGGTGTATCTCGATCTGCTGAACGGCCTGATGGACAACTTCATCGCCCACGGCTTCAAGCGCCTCGTCTTCCTCAACGGTCACGGTGGCAACGACATTCCCGGCAAGCAGGCTGTGTTTGAGACGCGGCAGAAATACCGCGAACGCAAAGACCTGCTCCTCCTCTTCGCCACCTACTGGAATCTTGGCGCCGAACCTTGGACGCGCGATCCAAGCATCAAACAACGCGTCATGGGCCACGCCTGCGAATGGGAGACCAGCATGGTGCTGCGCCTGCGCCCCGAACTCGTCGGCGATCTCACGAAGACGAACGACGTGTCCTTCGGCAATGCCTTCGAGCCCGCCTCACGCGGCTGGATCATGACGGATCGCAGCGAGCCCGGCCACGTCGGCGATCCACGCTCAGCGACGGCCGAGAAAGGCGAGGTGCTGTTCTCCTGCTTTACCGAGGAAGTCGTGAAGATGCTGGAGCGCGTGATCGCGTGGGATGGAAGGAGTTGGGAAGGTTAGCCTACGGAACACACGGAATTCACGGAAGAATCGCATGCCTGCTGAAGCCAAACAGTCCTCTCTCTGGAAATGGTACATCTGTGGCCTGCTGCTACTGGCGACGACGATCAATTACATGGACCGGCAGACGCTGGCGAATGCGGCGGTGCGGGTGACAAAGGAGTTTCAACTGTCGCAGGAGCAGTATGGGGACATGGAACTGGCGTTTGGGTGGGCGTTTGCGCTGGGGTCGCTGGTGTTCGGGTTTTTGGCGGACCGGTTTCGGGTTTACTGGCTGTATCCGGTGGTGCTGGCGGGTTGGTCGCTGATGGGAATCGCCTCGGCGCACACGGAGGGCTACTGGCCGCTGCTGAAGTGCCGGGTGCTGCTGGGATTTTTTGAGGCGGGGCATTGGCCGTGCGCGTTGAAGACGACGTTTGCGCTGCTGGACCCGAAGGATCGCACGATGGGCAACAGCGTGCTGCAAAGCGGCGCGTCCATCGGCGCGGTGGTGACACCGCCGCTGATGCTGTGGCTGATGACGGACGACATCAAGAGCTGGCGCTTCGCGTTTGAGGTGATCGGCGCGATCGGGTTGCTATGGGTGGTGGTGTGGTTCGTTTCAATCCGCAAGACGGAGCTGGATGTAAAAACGAATATTTCTTCAATAACACCACCTCAATCTAGCGAACCGGATATTCTGACATTGATATGTAATCAGTCCTATAGGCTGGCAGTTTTGTTTGGCTGTGCGGAAGTGGCTTCCTTAATTATCGGAAGAAGCGGTGTTTTGCTCTTCAAGAAGTCGATCTCATTCGATGAAGCTTTGGCATTCTCCATCGAAGATCTTGGCGGCATCCCAATTGTGTTGGCTGTTTGGTGTGTGCTTAAGTTGGGGGCTCAGTTTTTTACCAGACAACGCCATCAACGATTGCTGCTTTTTTTCGTGGGATTGATGCTTTGCCGGCTTCGAGGGAACTTCCCATGGGTTGGCGAAGGTAACTTGTTGCTGGGGTGCATTTTTTTGATCGTCGCATTTGCTCCCGACCTTTTTGAAATATTGGTAAATTCGAAGTTCTGGGCGCTGGCGATTGTGATCTTCGGTGCGCAGACTTGTTGGCAGTTGTTCCGGGTGTGGCTGCCGAAGTTCCTGCAGGAAGGGCGCGGCTACTCGGAGACGGAGGCGCTGGCGTTCAATTCGGCCTATTACATTGGCACGGACGTCGGTTGTATCGCCGCGGGGTTCATTTCACTGTGGCTGGCGCGGCGGTTTGCGATCTCAGCGCATGGAGCGCGGCGCTGGGTGTATGCGGGGGCGTGTGTGCTGACATCGTTCAGCGTACTGCTGCTGTGGCTGCCGAAGGGCTGGGCGCTGATGGGGGCAATTCTGGTCGTGGGAGCCGGAGCGTTGGCGTTGTTCCCGTGCTACTACAGTTTTGTGCAGGAGCTGTCGGAGCGGCATGTGGGACGGCTCACGGGTTTGCTGAGCATGTGGGTGTGGGCGGTGTCGTCGCCAATGCACAAGCTGTTTGGCAGGCTGGTGGATGAGACGAAATCGTTCGATTTGGGCATGGCGATGTCTGGTCTAGCTCCCTGGCTCGGTGTGATCGCGATGAAGCTGCTGTGGGACACGCAAAAGACGGATAGCTCAACGGTGGCGACACGTTGAAGAGTGCCTCCACCATGAAGGCACTTCTTTGCGCATTGTTTTTGATCCCGACGGCTGCTTTGGCGGCAAAACCGAATGTTCTGTTCCTCTTCGCCGATGACATGCGGGCGGACAGCATCGCGGCGCTCGGCAATCCAGTGGTGAAGACACCGAATCTCGATTCGATCGCGAAGCGCGGCTTCGCCTTTCGCAATGCGTTCTGTTTTGGCGGCAATTCACCTGGGGTGTGCACGCCGAGCCGCAACATGCTGCTCTCCGGCAATGCGTATTTCCGCTGGAAGGATTTTCAGCCGCCCGCAGCGAAACCGAACAAGAAAGGCAAGGGGGGTGGCGCGAAAGGCAGCATCGCTCCGGGGGACGCGCCGAATTTCCCGCTGTCGATGCAGGCTGCCGGTTACGAGACCTATCATCATGGCAAGAAGGGCAACACCGCGCCGCTGATCCAGGCCAGGTTCCAGCATAACAAGTACCTGGAAAACGACGAGGCCGAGCGCCGAAACGGCGAACCCGGCCAGGAAATCACCAATCACGCGATCACCTTTATCAAGGAGCGTGATGCCGGGACACCGTTCTTCATGTATCTCGCCTTTGCCAATCCACATGATCCGCGGGTGGCGGCGCAGCAGTATCTCGATCAGTATCAGCGTGAGCAAATTCCGCTGCCGAAGAACTACAAGCCGGTGCATCCCTTCGACAACGGCGAGATGTCGATTCGCGATGAAAAACTCTCCCCCTGGCCGCGCACCGAGGACGAGATTCGCCGCACGCTGCATGAGTATTATGCGACAATCACGGCGCTCGACGCCCACATCGGCCGCATTTTGGCCGCGTTGAAAGAGAGCGGGCAGATGGAGAACACGATCATCCTGTTTTCCGCCGACCAGGGCATCGCCGTTGGCAGCCACGGGCTGCTGGGAAAACAGAACCTCTACAACGCCGGCATGAATTCGCCGTTGTTCTTCGCCGGGCCGGGCATTCCCCAGGGCGGCAGCGATACGCTGGTTTATCTATTCGACATTTATCCGACGGTTTGCGATCTTGTGGGCGCGGAGGCGCCGAAGACGATTGATGGCATCAGCTTCAAGCCGGTGATCGAGGGCAAATCCAAGGTGGTCCGCAAAGAGATGCTCCTCGCCTACATGCAGGTGCAGCGCGCCGTCATTGCCGATGGCTTCAAGCTCATCCGCTATCCGCAAATCAACCGCTCGCAGTTGTTTGATTTCGCGAACGACAAGGATGAGTTGAACGATCTGGCAAATGATCCGGCGCAGAAAGAACGCATCGCGGCGTTGATGGCTAAGATGGAAAAGTGGCAGAAACACTATGGCGATGATCTGCCGCTGACCTCGGCGAATCCAAAACCGGCGGAATGGTCACCGCCGAAAGCGGAGTGATCATGCGAGAAAATCGTCGTCCACAATTTCCTCATCACCTTCATCGGCGTGGATGCCTTGGGCAATGACACGGTCGGTCACTTCATCGAGATAGGTGCTCAATACTTTGCTGAGTTCGATGAATTCGGGCCAGAGCGTTTCCTCCACGAAGGTGCGCGGCACTTTGACCATGACGGTGGTGCGACGCTGACGGACGCGGCGGTAGGGCTTGAGCGAATAGCGGCGCAGCAGGGCAATGAAGAGTTTTTTTGACCAGCCATCGACCAAGGTGAACTTGTACTCGATGGGGCGGTCCACTTTGGCGGTTTCACCGAGGCGGCGTTTGATGCGCGCAATGGCTTCGGCGGCGGCTTCTTTTTCACCGGGTGTGGTGGCGCCGGAATAGAGGCGCTCGATTTTGCGGAGCTTGTCGAGAAGATCCTGTTCGCGCATGCGGGCCTGATTTATGAGGCTCGGCGAATGCCGCGAGTCGCCAGAATGTTGCGCACGAGGCGGAGCATGTCAGCGGGTTCGTAGGGCTTCGGCAGCACGGCAGCGAAGCCATAGGAGGCGGGTTTGGACATGACGGGATCGTCGGAGTAGCCGCTGGAGACGATGGCGAAGACCTCGGGGTCGATGGTGCGGAGTTTTTCCATGGCGCGGACACCGCCCATGCCGTTCGGAATGCTGAGATCGAGGATGACGAGGTCGAAGGTGCGGCCCTGCGTCATGCTTTCCTGATAGAGGCGCACGGTGTCGCTGCCTTCAGCGCTTTCGGTAACATCGAAGCCGTTGCTGGTAAGATTGCGCACGATCAAGGAGCGCACGAGCGGATCATCTTCGAGCACAAGGATGCGCGGCGTGGCGGCGGCGAGTTCGGGCGGGGCATCGAAGACTTTGCTGAGGCCAAAGGCATCGGCCTCATCGGCGTCGGAGTCGAGCGGGAGATAGAAGCGCACGGTGGTGCCACGTCCGAGATCAGAACGCACGGTGAGTGAGCCGCCGTGGGCCTTGGCGATGGATTCGCAGACGGTGAGTCCGAGGCCGGTGGCGTTGTCGGCTTTGCGCGTGCTGAAGTATGGCTCGAAAATGTGCGCCAGGTGGTCTGGCGCGATGCCTTCGCCTTTGTCTTCGACTTCAATGGCGAGGCCGGAGGGCTGGAAGTTTGTGTCCGTGACCATTTCACCGGGGAACATCTCGGCGTGATCGGGAGCGAAGCAGCGGATGATGATTTCACCACCGTTGGGCTGGGCCTGCTCGGCGTTGCGGATGAGATTGCTCAGCAGGCGGCGCACTTGACCGCCATCAATGGCGATCTGCGGCAGGCCAGGCTGCACTTCGATGCGGTACTCGATGCGATTGGCACGAGTGTGATGCATGAAGAAGGTGTCGATCAGGTCGCCGAGGCGGACGAGCGCTTTGATCGGCGCACCGCCACGAGCGAAGGTGAGAAGCTGCTGGACGAGGTTCTGCGCCTGAAGCGTGGCCTGTTTGGCGGTGTGCAGCTCGGGCAGCGTGATAGCGTTGCGCAAGCGCATCTCGGCGAGCGAGATGTTGCCAAGCAGGACGGTGAGGAGATTGTTGAAGTCGTGCGCAAAACCACGGGCGAGGAGGCCGAGGGATTCGAGACGGTCGATGCGGTTGCGGCGCTCGGCTTCTTCACGACGGGCGGTGACGTCTTGAACGAGCAGCAGCAAACCTTCGCCGAAGGGATAGCCGCGCAGTTCGAGCCAGACCTGCTTCTCATCGAGGTAAAGTTCGCGGTTCACGGTCTCGCGATGCAGCATGGCATGGGCGAAGGCCTCATGATGCAATTCACGCGTGGCGGAGGGCATGATGTCCCAGAGCGAGAGGCCGAGCATGTCCGGCAACGTGCGGTCAAAGAGCCGCAAGGCACTGGCATTGGCATAGGTCACGCGCCAGCGGGCATCGAGCGCAAAGAGCGGATCGGAGATGCTTTCGACCACATCGACGAGTGGTGCGCTGCTGCGGCTGGTCTCGGGTTTGACGGCCAGTGCCGTATTAGAGGCGGAAGAACGGAACAGAATGATGAGGCCGGTGAGCTGGCCCTGAGCATCGCGTAAAGGAGCGGTGCGATCTTGAATGGGCACCCGTTCACCTGAACGCGTGGTGAGATAGACGGTGCGCTCACTGGTTTGCGCTGATGCTTCGGCAGGCAGGACATCGGCGGGTTCACCGCTGCTTTGGAAAATACGGAAGACTTCGTTCAAGGAGCGGCCCACGGCTTCCTGCGCATTCCAGCCGCTGACACGGGCGGCGGCGGGATTCATGAATACGACACCACCAGAAAGATCAGCGGCGATGACGCCATCGGCGAGGCTTTGGAAGGCCTCGAAGTAACTGTGCTCGCGGCGCTGACGCGCGTTTTCTTCGAGATGGCGCTGGGCGGCGACTTCAACGGTGAGACGAAGCTCGTCGTGATTGAAGGGCTTTAGCAAGTAGCCATGCGGATGTGTCTGCCGCGCACGGGCGACGGTGTCAAGATCCGCACACGCGGTGACATAAACGATGGCCACGCGGCTGCGGCGCTGCAGTTCACGGGCGGTGTCGATGCCGTCCAGCTGACCGGCGAGGTGTACATCCAGCAGGACAAGGTCAGGCCGCAGTTCTTCAAAGCGTCCGAGCGCTTCTTCCCCCGAGGCACAGATGCCGACGACGTGATAACCGAGTTTGCCGAGCGATGCGGCCATGTCGCAGCCGACGAGGCCTTCGTTTTCGACGATTAAGATGCGGATGCGGTCGGAATTGGTCATTTCCCAGAGGATGGGACTATTCTAGCCGAGACAAATTAGAAACGCCATAAGAAATCCATATCCTTTCTCTAGCGGGTCGAGTGCCGCAGGATTCAGGCCACCGCAGCACGAGCTGCTGGGATCAGTTGGAGGATGCCGCCGGAGCGTTCTTGCCAGGAGGGAAGAAGCTGACATCAAGCCCCTCCTTACGCAGGGTCTTTTTCACCTCGTCGGCGAGCTGAGCATAAGTGCGTTCACGCAGGAGGTGTTTTTTGACCGCAGCCTGCTCCTCTTCGTTGCTTTTCGCGTTCTGAACTTCACGCAGGTAGGCGATGATGTTCGCGGCATCGCCTTTACCGTCGAGATGGTAGAAATAATAGGCAAGCAGGCCGGCGGAACCATAATTTTCATTGGCGGAGCCGCCTTTGCCCAGCGCCGCAGACCAGCGCTCTCCTTCGATGGTCATGAGTTCCTCCAGATCGATCATGGTGTAGCTTTTGCCACCTCCGGCATAGTTCCGCCGTCTGGCAAAGTCCTGCAGCCGGCGGTTCAGACCGATCAGGCTGAAGCGACCGTTGCTGTTGTACTCGAGCATGCTGACATATTCAGCGGAACCTTCGATGTACCACGTCGGCAGCTTGTTCAGCCAGTGATTCATCATCTGGTGGGTGATTTCATGGATCAGCACGACATTGTCTTGGTCATTGCCGTTCTCCAGAGACACGCGGCTGCCCACCATCTTCACACCCAGGCTGGAAAGCGGCACCATCAGAGCCTTCTTGCCGCGCGAGTAAATACCTGCCGAACCCTCGATGCCACCTTCCTTCATGTAATCCGCTTTTTCGGTAAACAACCGTGCCAGAAAAAATTCGCGCAGTGGCTCAGGTTGCGGTTTGAAGTCGAGGGGCAAAAGATTATTGATCAAGTAGGTGGCCTCAAACATGCGGCCGAATTCACGCACCACGTTGGCCCCGAGCTTGGAGTCGCACTGGAATTCATAATGCGGTGAGCGGTAGATGAATTCTTTGGCGTCAGCGTCTTCCTTGACCACGGTGACCACCGGTTTGTCCTCCAAGGACACCGTGCGCGGCCAGGTCGTGCTGGCGGCGGGAACGCCGGAGGGTGGTGTAGCTGCAGTGGCGGGGGGTGTCTGCGTTTTACCCTTCGCAAAGGTCTGGTCTGCGACGGACAATCGGGCCAGCGGCACCGTGAAAGTGCTGCCATTCGCCATGCGAATCTTCACGCCATCGCCTTCCAGCGCCACGAAGGCGGCATCAATCTTGCGGCCATCCGTGCTGGTCCAGATGCGAGTGGCGGGTGCAGTTGTCTGAGCCTGTGAAATGGCAGACAGCAGCAAGGCGGCGGCGATGCACCAGCGGTAGGAGGGCTTCATGGCGGCGATTTTGGGAGAAGCGTCGCCCATTGTCGAGCATTTAGGCAGTCCGGTGTGAGGAGAGTGCTGGAAAAGTGCGTCGGGAAGTACTTTTTTCTCGCCAATCCCACCGGCAAACGAATAGCCTCCGTGCTCCGTTTTATTAACTATTGCCATGAAAATATTCGTTTCGCTCCTCTCCATCCTCGTCTTCAGCCTGTCACTCTCCGCCGCTGAGACGGCACCCAAAAAGAAAAGCCCGGCCAAAGCCAAGGCACCCGTTGCAGAAGAAGCCAAATCTTCCGCCAAAGTCGAAGCCATCGCCAAGACGCTTACCCCCTCCCAGCGCACCAAGCTGCTCGACCTGCTGAACGAGGGGGATGACAAGGCCCTGATGACGATCCCCAATGTGGGAGAAACCCGTGCGGCCGCGATCAAAAAGGCCCGTCCTTTTGCCGATGTGACCAATGTGATGAAGGTTGAGGGCGTCGGCGAATCCACCTTTGCCGAAATGGTCGCCCATGCGAAGGCCGGCTTCCCTCAGCCGGAGAAAAAGGAGGCCAAAGCAGAGCCAGCCGAGAAAAAGAAGGCCCCGGCGAAGTCCTCGAAGTCCACGCCGAAGAAAAAGGACGCGAAAAAGGACGCGAAATAGGCCGGTGGGCTGTTTCGCGGTCAGCATACGCAGCCGCAGGCGAAATTGTGGAGCGGAGATTCATTCTGAGGGCTGTTTGGCCGCGACCTTGTGAAATTTTTCACAAATAGCGGTTGCCGCTCTGCGGGACGCTCGGATAATCAAATTCGACTCTCCCTGCGGCTCCCTGCTTTTACATGGCTACCATCACTGTCCAACGCCCCACTCTTGCCTGGCATGAACGCTGGTTCATATCCACGCTCTGGAAGGGGCTGCGGATCACCGTGGGACACGGCATCAAGACCTTCCTCCAGATCGCAGGAAAGAAGCCGAAGGTGACGATGGAGTACCCCGAACAGAAGTGGGACGAACATCTGCCCGAATACTACCGTGGTGCTCCCGCTCTCGTCACCGACGAGCATGACCGCGAGCGCTGCGTGAGCTGCCAGCTCTGCGAGTTCATCTGCCCGCCGAAGGCCATCAAGATCATCCCGGGCGAGATTCCGAGCGATGATCCGTGGGCGAAGGTCGAGAAGCGGCCCAAGGTCTTCGAGATCGACATGATTCGCTGCATTTACTGCGGCATGTGCGAGGAGGTCTGCCCCGAGCAGGCCATTTACCTCCGCAAAGACTACGCCATCACCGGCCTCTCACGCCAGGAGATGGTGCACGACAAAAAACGCCTCTATGAGATCGGCGGCCAGCGTGTGGGACTGGTAAACAAGTGGAACGACCTCAAGTAATGCCCCCGCTGCTGTTCTACCTGTTCGCACTGATCACCCTGGGCTTCGGCTTCATGGTCGTCACCGGCCGCAATCCGGTCACCTGCGCCCTTTCGCTCGCTGCGAGCTTTGTCGGTCTGGCGGCGCTGTTTTTGAGCCTCGACGCTTATTTTATCGGCATCGTGCAAATCCTCGTCTATGCCGGTGCCGTGATGGTGCTGTTTCTCTTCATCATCATGCTCCTCGACATCAAGGCCGAGGAAGGCAAGAAGCTGAATCTGCCTGCTATCATCTCCGGCGTGTTGCTCGCCGTCCTGCTCACGCTGCAAATCGTCGCCGTCGTCAGCAGCACTGACATTGCGAAGAAAAGCGCGCAGTCCACACCTCTCGCTCTCGCCGAAGCCGCAGGAAAGATCGGCAAGGCCGCCCTTCCCACGATCACGAACGATCTCAAAACCGGCACGCTGCCCGATGCCAAGCTGATTGGCTTCACGCTCTTCGATCAATACGGCTTCCATCTGCAAGTCATCGGCCTGCTGCTGCTAGTCGGCACGATTGGCGTCGTGGTGCTCAGCAAACGCGAAAGGAGTGCGCCATGATCACCCTCGGTCATTATCTCGTGGTCAGCGGCATGCTGTTCGCGCTTGGCCTCGCTGGCGTCATTGCCCGCCGAAACATCATCATCGTGTACATGTGCCTGGAGATGATGCTCAGCGCCGCGAACCTCGCACTGGTCGGCTTTTCACGCTTTCATCTCGTCAACGGCCTGCCGGACTACACCGCGCAGTCGCTCGTCTTTTTCACCATCACCGTGGCCGCCGCTGAGGTGGCCGTGGGTCTTGCCATCATCGTGGCGCTCTTCCGTTCGAAGCAGAGCGTCGATGTCGAGTCTGTCACCAAACTTCAGGGCTAACGCGACACCATGAACGCCAGCATCCTCCTCCTGCTGCCTTTCTTTTCGGCGCTGCTCATCCTGCTGGGGCATCGCCAGCTCAAAGGTGCCGCCGTCCTCATCTCCGTCGGTTCTTCGATCATCGCCTTCCTCGCCAGCATCGCCTTTCTGGGCGCTGATGACAACGAGGGCACGAAGATGCTGCTCCCTTTCATTGACGTGGCCGGTTTCCGTGCCGGGATCGACGTGCTGAGCGACAAGCAGAGCCAGGGCATGATGTTCATCGTCACCTTCATCGGCATGCTGGTGCATCTCTTCTCGCTCGGTTACATGAAGGACGACGCGGCCAAACCACGCTTCTTCGGCGCGCTGTCGCTCTTCATGTTCTCGATGACCGGCATCGTGCTCGCCGGCAACTTGTTCATGATGTTCATCTTCTGGGAGCTGGTCGGACTCAGCTCCTACCTGCTCATCGGCCACTGGTATGAAAAGGCCAGTGCCGCCGAGGCCTGCAAGAAAGCCTTCCTTACCAACCGCATCGGCGACTTCGGCTTCATGATCGGCATTCTGCTGCTGTTTGGTTTGAACAAGGGCGATGTCGCCATCGACAACCTCCAGGACGCCTTCGTGCAGGGCGGCGCTCTCTTTGATGTGCAGAAAACGAATCCTGGCCTGATCACCGCCGCTGCACTGTGCATTTTCTTGGGTGCCGTCGGCAAATCCGCCCAGTTCCCGTTGCACGTCTGGCTGCCGGACGCCATGGAAGGCCCCACGCCGGTCTCCGCGCTCATCCACGCCGCCACCATGGTCGCCGCTGGTGTTTACATGATGGTGCGCATGAGCTTCCTCGTCACCGCATCGCCACTCTCGGCCGAAATCATCGCCGGCATCGGTTGTTTCACCGCGTTGCTCGCTGCTTTGATGGCCACGCAGCAGAACGACATCAAGCGTGTGCTCGCTTACTCCACGCTCAGCCAGCTTGGCTACATGGTCATGGCCGTCGGTGCCGTCGCCATGGCCGCGCAGCATGGTCACGCCGAACACGGCCCCGATCCCGGCCATCCGGCGATGTTCCACCTCTACACGCATGCTTTCTTCAAGGCGATGCTGTTCCTCGGCTCCGGTGCGGTGATCTACGCCTGTCACCATGAGCAGGACATCTGGAAGATGGGCGGCCTGCGCAAGCACATGCCCGTCACCTTCTGGACTTTCGCCATCGGCACCGTTGCCCTCATGGGACTGCCGCCGCTCAGCGGTTTCTGGAGCAAGGAAGCCGTTCTCGGAGCCGCCTATGACAGCGGCAGCAACATCC
>JAYVIO010000191.1:0-13297 GCA_043770175.1 Verrucomicrobiales bacterium
GTCATCGAGATGGGCGTGGTGACATCGAGCGGACGTGGCGGCGGCGGTTTGCCGGTGAGCGGTGCTACGAGATCGCCCTGCGTGTCGGAGAACAACACACGCTCATCGGCCTGCATGCCGTTCTTGGTGCGGACGCGGGCGAACAGATTGGCGAAGCCGTAATACTGCTCGTTGGTCCACTTTTCCATCGGGTGGTTGTGGCACTTCGCGCAGCCGATGGAGGTGCCGAGGAAGGCGATGCTGACGGTTTCAGCGCATTTGGTGGGTTCGTCATTGAGGACGAAGAAATTCACGCCGCCATGCTCCAGCGTGCTGCCGGTGGCGGTGAGAAGATCGCGCACCATGGCGTCCCACGGCGTGTTCGCGGCGACATGACGGCGGATCCAGTTGTAATACGACCACATCGCCTCCGGCATGAGTTTGTCGCCATTGACGAGCAGCAGATCGCTCCAGCGATGTGACCAGTAATCGACGAACTCAGGCCGCTGCAGCAGCGAGTCGATGAGGCGGTCGCGTTTGTCAGCGGTCTTGTCGGCGAGGAAAGCGCGGGTTTCATCGAGCGTTGGCAAAACGCCGATGGTGTCGAGAAACGCACGGCGGAGGAACTCGTGATCCTCCGCACGGACGGATGGCGGGATGTTCAGCTCGTGCAGTTTTTTCAGCGTGAGTTCGTCGATGAAGTTGCGCGGCTTCAGCGCGGCGAACGCTGCGGGATCGACGTTGCTGGCGTTTGGAATCGTGATGGTGGCGAGCGCGAGGCGGCTCAGATACCACGCGCTGACGCTGCCCTCGCCGCTGCCGGTGGTTTTGATGAGGCCGGTGTCATCCACGGTGGCCACGCTGGCGTTGGTGGCATTGTATTTCGTCCAGCGTGTGACGTCCTCGCTGTGCCCGTCGCTGAACTTCGCGGTGACCTTGAGCTGCACTGTTTTGCCCGCCTGCGTGACAACATGCGGGTGTGAGACTTCGAGCGACACGATGCGAGGATCATCCGCCTTCGGCCCCGGCGCACCAGCGGCGATCCATTCGGAGATGGCTTTGTATTCCAGTGAGTTCACCTCGAAGCGCTTGTCGCCCTTGTGCGGCACGGCTTTGACGGTCTTCAACAAAATCAAACTGCGCGCCGGGTCTTCCATCGTGAGGCGGCGACCGTTGGCGCTGCGCGTGATCGAGATCCAGTCGCCCTCGTCATCAAAGCCACGCAGCGAAAGCCGGAAGCCGCCTTGACCTGCGGCAGCGCCGTGACACGCGCCCATCGCGCAACCGTAGCGCGTGAGGATTGGTTGGATGGTATTGCGGAAGGACGGGGCTTCGGCGGCAGAGGCCGAAGTAGCTACAAAAAGAGCAAAGATGATGCAGAGGCGATTCATATGAGGTTACCAGCACTTGGAAAGTCCAATGCCTTTGGCATGAGCGTAGGTTTCGAGAAACTCGTAAATGCGCGGGATAATTTTGTTGGGATCAAGGTCTGTGTTTTCCATCTGGAGTTGCTTCACGACTTTCGGATTCGATTCTGTCCAGCCACGATGAGGAGGCGGCACAATGATACAAATCGATGGCCGCTCACTCGGGTTTGGGCTGGCCTTCGCTGCCAATGCATCAATGGCAGCCAAAATGTCACGATAGCTGGTCTCTTTACCGTTTCGATACGGCGTGCCATCCGGAGCAAGTCGAGTCAGGACCTGCCTATCCGGAGTCCAAGCTTTCTGACCTGGCATTCCAACTGGCTCCTTCGCTTGTGAGGCAAGCAGAGGAATCCGAACCTCATCTGCATACCACCAGATCACATCAGCACTCGACTCAAAACGCTCAAGGTTGTCATTGAACGTTGATGAAGCGACCCCTGCCTTTGCAGGGAACGTGGGATAAAAAACATGCAGCTTCTTCAACTGCTGTTCGTCGAAGGAGATCACACCTGTTTTGCTGATTTCTTGGATCTGCGGCTTCGAGATTCTAAGTGCAATGTAGTCACCCATCATGGCTCGGTTGCCAGCATCACCCGTGTGATACGGCAAGCCATCCGCAGCACATTCACCGGCCGAAAAAAGGGCCAAAGCAGCAAAAAGAAGTCTGGAGATGCGGGGTTGCATGAACTAGGGGCGGAAATTAAGATGCCAGCATGAGCACACTGGCTGAAATCGAGATCGCGGCGGCGGGATTACCGGCGGCTGAGAAGCGTTCGCTGCTGAGCTGGCTCAAGGCGGAGCTTTCGGTCGAAAGCCATGCCGACACCGAAGGCCCGCGAGTTTCCGGCCTCGGCAAGGGCCAGTGGCAGGTGGCGGATGACTTCGACGCGCCCCTGCCCGATGAATTCTGGCTGGGCCGCGACGCATGAACTACCTGCTCGACACGCACGCCTTCATCTGGTGGAACGAAAACAGCTCCAGGCTGCCGGCACATGTCCGGCAGACGCTCAGCGATCGCTCGAACCAGATATGGCTGAGTCACGCGAGTGTCTGGGAACTTCAGATCAAGATCCAACTCGGCAAACTGAAGCTGAACGCTCCGCTGGCCGATTTGATCGAGCAAGAAACCCGCGTGAACCGGCTCCGTCTGCTTTCGATCAGCTACGACGACATCCTGAAGCTCGACAGCCTGCCCATGCATCATCGCGATCCTTTTGATCGGATGATCATTGCGCAGACGTTGACGGGCGGGTTTCATTTGGTGGCGTGTGACTCGGAGTTTCCGGCTTACGGCGTGCCGTTGTTTTGGTGAAAGCGGTGGGTCAAATGCATTGCCCGACCCGTTTGAGAAGTTGGGAACGGAAGTAAAACGCTCCCTGCATAGGTAACAGCTTTTCAGCATCAGTTAGCGCCGCCAGACAATCGGTGATGCGCCAATGACTGTCTGCCAGCTTCTTGTATGGCTCTGCATTGGCTTCGAAAATCGCAGCGAGGAGATCTGAGACGATCTTATGGTTGTATCGGCCAACGTATGCGCCCTCAAAGTTGTGATTGAAGCCATTACAAATGCACCACTCAATCTCGGCTGGAAGTCGCGTAAGGACATGGGCGACGGCGCCCCAAACATCCAAAACAATGAAGTCCATAGCCGAAGTGAACGCCTTCACGACGTGTGGACGCAACGCCTTCGCATCTGGGAATTTCAAATCCGTCCACTGGCGAAGCGAAACCTCATAGGATTGATAGAAGCGCGTTTGTGCTTGTTCCGATGAGCCTAGGGCATCCGTTGCCAACTGTTGTTGCCACATCGATTCAGGACTTTGCATCGAGCAGGCCTCTGGAGTCAGCTCGGGCAGTGCTTTGCCCTTTTCAGCCAGAACAAGACCGGACAAGCCAAGACACGGCAAGGAACTGATAAATACGCGCTTATTCATGATGAAAAGAGTCGCGATAAAATCTACGCAAACAGCTCCTTGATCGCTTGCGTGCCGAAATCGACGACGGGATAGGGTCTGCCCTGCGGGCCGGGGAGTTCGGTGTGGAGATCGACGCCGAGGGCTTGGTAGATGGTGGCGACGATTTCTTTGGGGGCGACGGGGCGCTCGGTGGGATAGCCGCCGATGTCGTCGGATTTGCCGATGACTTCGCCGCCTTTGATGCCACCGCCGGCGAAATTGACGGTCCAGCAGTTCGGCCAGTGGTCGCGGCCGCCGGCGGGATTGATCTTGGGCGTGCGGCCGAATTCGGCGAGGCAGGTGACCATGGTGTCATCCAACATGCCGCGTTGGAAAAGGTCCTCGATGAGGGCGCTGTAGCCCTGGTCATACATGGGGGCGACGATGTCTCTCATGCCTTCGATGCTGGTGAAGGGCTTCGATCCATGGATGTCCCAGGTGATTTCGCCGAAGACGGTGATGAAGGTGTTCACGGTGACAAAACGCACACCGCGCTCAACCAAGCGACGCGCGAGCAGGCAGCTCTGACCGAAGCGGTTCAAACCGTAGCGCTCGCGCACTTTGAGTGGCTCCTTGGTGAGATCGAAGGCCTCGCGGGCCTGCGTGCTGGTCATGATGCGGTAGGCGGACTCGAAGTTCGAGTCCATGAGCTTCGCCTGCTCGCTGTATTCGAAATTGCGCACGCTGCTGTCCACCAGCTCGCGCATTTCGCGGCGGCGCTCCATTCGCACCTCGCTGATCTCTTTCGGCGGGAGCAGATCGGGCACTTTGAAGTCCTTTTCCGACGGATTCGCGTTCAGGACGAAAGGATCATACGCTTTGCCGAGGAAGCCCGCGTCCTGGCCGTGCGGCATGTTGCCACCGGTGGGGCCCATCGACTCTGGGAGAATGATGTGCGCCGGGAGATCGCTGCGGCGACCTTGGAGGAACTCGAGCGCGCTGCCGACGTGCGGTGTGTTCACGCCACCGGTGAAAAGACGGCCCGTCTGCATCATTTGATGGCCGGTGTCATGCACCGCAGCGGCGGTGTGATAGCAGGAGCGGACGAGGCTGAACTTGTCCGCGATCTTCGCATGCAGCGGCAGGATTTCGGAGATCTCAAAAGCGTTGCTCTTGGTGCGGATGGGTTTGAACGGCCCGCGAATCTCGCTCGGCGCATCGGGCTTCATGTCCCAGAGATCCTGCTGGCTCGGCGCACCGAGGTTGAAGATCATGATGCAGGCCTTGTTGCTCTTCTTGGCATCGACTTTCCCCTCCGCCTTCAGTTTAGCAAAGCCGGGCATCGTCAACCCAATCGCTCCGAGTGCACCGGCTTGGAGGAAGTCGCGGCGTGAAACACCATCGCAGGTGGTGACGGAGCCTTTGTCAGTGAATTTGAACATGGTGGTGCGCGTGGAGGTTGAACTGCTGATTAATACGCCAGCCGGGGCAGCTTCTAAATGGACGATGCCACTTTGGCTTTGGCGAGTTCGGGCAGTCCGTTTGATGATTTTGCAGCCGGTTTCCCGCGATTTTCGATGCGACGGCAGTTGCATCGATCGCTGGGGCACTGGACCGGACAATTTGCGGAACGCGATTCAAACACGATAAAGAAATGATTGTTCAATCCTCCGCTCATCATGCTAGTTTTACCGGCACTCTCATGAAAACTATCTTCATCGCCCTTTCGTTGCTGCTGACAGCAGCACTCCATGCCCAAACCACCCCAGGACAGACGGCACCTGGACAAACCACGCCGACACAAACCCAGCAGGACCAGGTCACGCGTGATGGTCTGTGGGACGGCAGGCTCAAGGGCGGCAACTACATCGTGCGCTGCAACTCGATCATCGCTTTGTCCAAACACGAGTACATCTCCGACGGCGTGGCCCGGGTGGTAGAGGTCAATCTCACGCTCAATTCAGCGCAGGTCATCCGCTTCTATTTCTTGGAGCCGTACAAACCGGAGACGGGCAGCAGCACGCTGGCCGCAGGCACACAGGCCTTGGAGAAGGCCAAGGGGCTCTTTGAGCAGGCAGCCGGTCGTGTTTCGCCCGAGCTGACGACTCCCAAGGTGGTGAAAAACTACCCGGCATCGACGCATGCGCATACGATTGAATTCTCACTCAAGGATGAGGCAACGCTCAACTCTCTCTTTGGCAGTCTGGAGCGTTCCTTGCGCACGGGTCAGGGACGCGTGTGGTCGGAACCCTGAGCGCAGGCGGGATTTCCTTTCCAATCACACGTTGAAGCGGAACTCCACCACGTCGCCATCGCGCATGACGTATTCCTTGCCTTCGATGCGCCACTTGCCTTTTTCCTTGGCTTTGGCGTTCGAGCCGAGTTCGACGAGGTCGTTGTAGTGAACGACTTCGGCGGCGATGAAGCCGCGTTCGAAGTCGGTGTGGATGACACCGGCGGCCTGCGGTGCTTTCATGCCTTTGACAATGGTCCAGGCGCGGGTTTCCTTCTCCCCGGTGGTCAGGTAAGTCTGGAGGCCGAGGAGGGCATAGACGCCTTTGATGAATAGAGAGACGCCGCTGTCATCGACGCCGATGTCGGCGAGGTAGGCCTTGGCATCTTCTGCTGAGAGATCCGTGAGTTCGCTTTCGATGGCGGCGCTGACGACGACGGCGCTGGCCTCGTGCGCATGCTTGACGTATTCGCGGACTTTGCCGACGAAACGATGGCCGTCAGGGTCGTTGGTGGCAGCGGCGAGTTCGGACTCGGCGACGTTGCAGGCGAAGATGCAGGGCTTGGAGCTGAGGAGGAAGAAGCTCTTGAGCAGTTTCCGCTCATCATCTGTGCACTCGAGGGTGACAGCCGGCTTGCCGGCGTCGAAGTGCGGGATCAGCCTCTCGCAGAGGGCGAGTTCGGCCTTCGCGTCTTTTTCGCCTCTTTTGGCGTTCTTTTCGGCCTTGTCCTTGCGGCGCTGGATGGCGTCCATGTCGGCGAGGATAAGCTCGGTGTTGATGACCTCGATGTCGCGCACAGGATCAATCGTGCCGCTGACGTGCGTGATGTCGCCGTCCTCAAAGCAGCGCACGACATGCACGATGGCATCGACTTCGCGAATGTGGCTGAGGAATTTGTTGCCGAGGCCTTCACCCTGGCTCGCACCTTTGACGAGACCGGCGATGTCCACAAACTCAATGGCCGCTGGGACGAGTTTGTGGGAACCCGAGAGCTTCGAGAGTACGGCGAGGCGTTCATCCGGCACGGTCACGACGCCGGTGTTTGGCTCGATGGTGCAGAAAGGATAGTTTGCCGCCTCCGCCTTGCGGGTGCGGGTGACTGCATTGAATAGGGTGGATTTGCCTACATTCGGTAGGCCGACGATTCCGGCGCGGAGCATGAGGGCCGCGAGACTAGGGCGGATTAAGAGATGAGCAAGCGTTCAGCGCGTTTCCATTCAGCCAGTTTTCGGCCGGGAGGGCTCATTTTAGTTTTGCGCTGAAAACGGAATCTGGTTTTGGACCGAAAAAACTGCCAACCGACAGCCACTTCTGGCAGACAACCCAAGAACCCCCTGCTGCCCCCAGCTTTGGATCGAGGATGCATCTATACAGGCATTTGCGTTCAATTAGCCTGCGATGGAGTTTAGCTAGCAATTCGTTACATTTGACATTTCTATCTACTTATATATATTTACCATAAATACAATATGATTCCATGCAACGACCCATTATTTCCATGCTATTTGTGCTTTGCTGGGGGCTTGGCTACTCCTCGCTAAAAGCGCAGATTCCCACCTCCTTTTTTTTGATGCTCCCACCCTGGAGTCCGGGGTGGATTTGCAAATCGGCGCGATGTATCGATTCAGCAATGTAACGACAGGGACGGATGCTCTGCTGACGATTATGGACCTCAAAAACGGGGCCACGATCAGCATTTTAGACGATCTTGCCAATGGAGGGCCGCAAGGCAACTTTCAGCCGACCATCACCGGGACGCCCTCCCTGACTCCGAGTGTGGACTTCAATCTAGCATTCGTCGCCACGGCAACGCTTAGTCCCGTTGTTATCAACAATGTGGACTGGAGCGTTATCGACATTGACGGGCAGGCGGGTCTGGCGGAATTCAACCAACTGGGCCTCTTTGGCAGTTACATTCTGGACAATCCGACCAGCGTGAACGTGGAAGACCTGGGCGGCGGAATGTACAAGTATTCCGATACGTCCGGTGCCAGTCAGGCTGGCATCGGTCTCGGCGGATCTTACGCGGTGACGCTGCAATTTGCCACGCTCCAATCCTTCGATCTCACGATGGGTATGCAGGGCAGCTCAACAGCCGCGATAACCCGATTGTACAGTGATGGAACTGCGGATCCGACTTTCGTCGCACCGCAAAATTTGGTGCCTGAGCCAGGCGGGGCCGCGTTGATCGCGGCGGCGGGTCTGCTGATCTTGCTACGGCGGCCTGGGAGACCGTGACTGAAATCTCTACAGCGCGGGAATACGACGGAACATCGTCAGAACATCGTCACTTGAGTCCAGCAGCGTGAAGTTTGACCAGCGTTTGGAAGGCCTACGACACTGCACTGAGCATCAGAGGGCGGTGTGCCACGTCAACGGAAGTCTGGTTCTGTGTCAGCAGCGGAAATCAGGGAATACCGCCTGCGGGATTAGCGGGAGGGGTGCCACCGGCAGGCTGGAAGGTGATGGCGCCACCACTGCTGGTGGGAACGAGCGTCGTGCCGCCGGGGCCGGTGACAGTCAGCGTGCCACCGGCAAACTGCTGGGCGGCCGCGCCTTGAAGCACTAGGGTGCCGGAGTTGACAGTGACCCCGGTTGAAGTCTGTACATTGTTATTCAGCACCAGTGTGCCAGCACCGGCTTTGACGAGCGCTGACGAACCTGCCACACCGGCATTGACGACGGTCAGGACGCCTTGATTGGCGATCTGCGTGCTGCCGTTGGCCACCACAAACCGCTCGGTGGCATTGGACAACGAGATCGTTGCGTTGGGAGTCGCCGCCAGCACGTTTTGCTGCTGATTCCCGGCCACCTGCAAAACAGTGCCTGCAGACGGGCCGACTGAAGCCACAGCACTGTTGAGAAGAATGTTGCTCCCGGAAACCTGACCGGAAACCCTGAGCAGGGTGGCTCCTGCCTGGGTGGTGGCTGCCACTGTTGCATTGGCTGTTGGTGGATTTCCACCGCTTTGAATCTGCAGGCTTGGGCCGGTCGTGACGGAAGAATCGCCAGCGCTGGCGGTTTTGTCACCCGCGCCGAAAATTCGGGCGAGCAGGCCTGGCTCGGCTTGTTTCACCTCGACCGTTTTGTTCTCCACTTGGGCCGCGCTTCTGTTCTCACCGCTGATCTGAAGCGTCGCGCCGATGGACTGGGCCTGCTGGACAACTTCCTGGCGGATTTCCGTCGCGGCGGGCAGTGGCTGAGTGAAGCTGCCGGTGTCAAGCAAGGCGCTGGAACTGGTGAGAGCATTGAGATTCACTTGCACGGCATCGCGCGTGCCTTCCTGGCGTTGGACGATCAGATTGCCAGGGTTCAAGGCCATGCCCTGGCCGCCCAGATCGCCACGGACGTGACCTTCGAGACAAGTCATTTTCACCGAACCGTCCGGCAGCGCCGCGACGATGGCCGAACCGCGCACGGTGACGTCTCCCTGAGGGGTGCTGACCTGCACCGCCGGACGGCGCAAAAAACCGTCCCCGGAGGAGACCAGCACCACCCCTTTGGAAAGTGACACCTCACCGCGGTCGCCGACCTGGGCTGCTGTGTTGGAACCAAGCCGGACAACGCTGCCACGCTGGTCCACAGTGGCCTCGGCGCGGGCACCGCTGCCTGTGACCACCTGGTTGCCTTGGGTGCGCACATTGCCGTTGGAGAGGGTGATCGAGCCTGCGGTGAGCGCCGTTGTCTGCGCGACAACGATCAGCGAAATAAAACAAAGTTTGTTCATGGAATGCCCTGTCGTGAGTTGGTTGTTTGGCGATTTTTTACAGAAAACGAGCCGCAGTGTCAATGCCGCCGTTGGGAAATTCACCAAACCTGCGAAATGACCAACCCCATGCCGGTATTGAGCGCCTTGTAGTCAAAGGTGTTGATGTCGGAGTGGTTGAAGATGCCGCTGACAAAAAGATCCGCCCTGAAATTGGCCGTCAGTTGATACGACAGCCCCAGAAAGAGCAGGTGATTGAGGTCAGTGCGACTGACCTCGGTGTAATCAAACGAGGCAAAACGATACAGCGCCGTGGTCGAAAAACGGGGAGTGATCTGCCAGAGCACCCCGGCTTGAGAGCTGAATTCATGACGACGCAGGTCATTCGGCCCACCGGCGGCGTTGAGGGCGGCATTGGCACCCAGCCAGACGCTGACATTTGCAATGGGCGACCAGCCTTGCCGCAGTCCGGCCTCCAGAAAATGCGCTTCGTACAGGCGGTTGCCCCAATTCCACGGGGAAATCAGGCGGTTGTAACGATACTGGGCCCAGCCCGTGAAACGAGACATGCCCCCCGGCAGTTGCGCACGCTGTTGATGGTACTGCAGCCCAAACTGACCGCCGAAGTCATCAAAATCGAGCTGCTGCTGTTCGGCATAGCGCCACAGCGAGTAGTTGGTCATCGCCAACAATGAAAAGTGCTCCGAAAGTTTCGGAAACCATGCAGCGCGCAGGCCCGGTCGCCCCACCCAGTCGGAAATCTCTGGTCCAGGCAGCAGGGCGGCGTTGGAGGTGAAGAAGCCCGCAGCTTCCAGCGCGAGGAGAAACTGCTCTGGCTTTTGCTGCACCAGTCCGCTGATGTTTTGCAGGCCGAATTCACGGTCAAGCAGGTTGATCTCCTCCTGACTGGCGGGTGAGGCCGGCGTCTGGCTGTTTGTGCCGCGTTTCGTGGTGCGTAGGGCCTCGCGAATAGTCTGGTCCGTCACCGCCCGGTCCACGGCGGGGCTTTGCGCCATGGTGGAAATTGCTCCGGCAAAACTGCCGAGGGTCACGAGAAACAGCGCGCGGAAGGGTTTATTTAAAAACATGTGCGCGGGTTTTATGAATCTGCATCTGTTTCGTCAAGCTTCGAAACCGCCTCTTTTCGTGCTGCTTGCTCTTTCCGCCGCAGCGGCGAGACTCCGCGCCCTTTTTCTGGTCATGTTTGAACTTCTTGCCACCGATCCATCCTCCAGCGCACGTCGCGGGCGGCTGACGACGCCGCATGGCGTGGTGGAGACGCCGGTGTTCATGCCAGTGGGGACGCAGGGTACGGTGAAGGCGGTGCATCCGGATGAATTGAAGGCGCTGGGGGCGCAGATCATTCTGGGGAACACGTATCACCTGTTTGTGCGGCCAGGGATGGAGATCATGAAGGCCGCAGGTGGGCTGCACGCGTTCGCGAACTGGGACCGGCCGATCTTGACGGACAGCGGCGGCTTTCAGGTGTTCTCACTCGCGAAACTGCGGAAGATCAAAGAAGAGGGCTGCTATTTTCAAAACCATTTGGATGGCACGCCAATGTTTCTAGGGCCGGAGACCTCGATGGAGATCCAGGCGACGCTGGGATCGGACATCGCGATGCTGTTTGATGAATGCACGCCGTATCCATGTGAGGCCAAAGAAGCCGAGAAGAGTCTGGATTTGACCCTGCGCTGGGCAAAGCGTTGCCGTGCGTGGATCGACGAACACAAGCCGCAGACTGGTGGTGGAGCGCAGTTACACTTCGGGATCGTGCAGGGCAGTGTCTATAAAGAGCTGCGTGAAAAATCAGCGCGGGAGCTGGTGGCGATTGGCTTCGATGGCTACGCGATCGGCGGTTTGAGCGTGGGGGAACCAGAAAAGGACATGATGCACATCGCGGAATGGACCTGCCCATTGCTGCCGGCCAATCAAGCCCGCTACGCCATGGGCCTGGGCACGCCGCCACAGATGATCGAGTTGATCGCCCGCGGGATCGACATGTTTGACTGCGTTTTGCCCACGCGGCTGGCCCGGAATGGCACCGCGTTCACGCACGAGGGCACGATGAACCTGCGCAATGCCTGCCACGCGAAGGATTTCCGCGACCTGGCCGAGGACACACACCCGCTGTGCCGGGGCTTTTCCAGGGCCTACATCCGGCATTTGGTGCAGGCCCAGGAGATTCTGGGTTTGCGGTTGATTTCTCTCCATAACCTGCATTTCTACGCGTCCCTCGCGTCCAGGGCACGTCAAGCGATCGAACAAGGTTGTTTCGCCGAGTTCCGGGCAGAGGTCGTCGCGAAATACCAGACCCACCCTGCCGCTCCTGAATCATGATCTCTCCACTCCTCGATAACGCCCTCCTTCTGGCCCAAGCCGCACCCGCCGGAGCCCAAGGCGGCATCCTTGGCAGCCCTATGATGCTGCCCATCCTCATGATCGTGGTGATGTACTTCGTCATCTTCCGCCCGCAGCAAAAACGCATGAAGGAGCATCAAAAGCTCATCGCCAGCGTCACCGTGAGCGACCACGTCATCATGGAAAGCGGCGTGCATGGCATCATCACCAGCGTCAAAGACCGCACGGTGATGGTCAAAATCGCCGATAACGTCAAAGTCGAGTACGAGCGCACCAAGATCGCCGCCGTGACGAAAAAGTCCGATGTCGTCGAAGCGACCGAGGCCTGATGCCTGATGCCGGAATGACGAAACCCGAATGATCCCATGATTCTAGCGTCGCCACCAGGTTCCAGTCATTCGTCATTCTGAATTCGTCTTTCGTCATTTTTCTTCCCACTTCCCCTCCAACCCCAACCTGCCCTCATGAATCCCTTCGCCACCTTCTTCGTCGGTGCCTCCATCCTGTTGATGCTGCTCGTCTATATCGGCACCGCCGTGCATAAGACCAAGCGTTGGGTCGGCACGCTGCTCGTCGCGCTCACCGCCTTCTCGGCCATCTACACCGCAAAGACGATGGGCCTCCAGCTCGGCATTGACCTGCAGGGCGGCAGCGAATTCATCGTGCAGCTTGCCCCTGGCAAGAATGACGACGGCACGCCCAAACTGGTCACCGACAGCGATGTGCAGCAGGCCATCGCCATTCTTGAAAAGCGTCTGAATCCTGACGGTCAGAAGGATCTCACCATGCAACCGGAAGGCACGGACCGCATCGTGATCCAGATGCCCGGCATCACCGATGAGGAGATCAAGGGCGTGCGTGACACCATCCAGACCGTGGCGCACCTCGAATTCCGCCGCGTGCATCCCGACAGCCGGTCAAAGCTGGAGCAAATCAAGGCCCGTGGTGGCATCAAGGAGCCCGGCTGGATCGAAATGGAGTACAGCGACCCCGTCACTGCCAAAGACGGCACGGTCATTGCCAAATCCGAACTCGTCCGCGACGCGGCGGAGATCGAGGGCAAATACGTTTCCAAGGCTTTCCGCACCGTCGATGCCGAGGGTAACAAGGTCGCGCTCCAGTTCGACAGTGAGGGGGCCAAACTCTTCGATGATCTGGCGGCAGTGCATTTCCGCAACAGCATGGCCATCATCGTGGACGGCAGGATCCACTCCGCGCCGCAGTTGAACGCCAAGCAGTTCGGCGGCCGGGCGGAAATCTCCGGTGGTGGCGGCAAGGGCTTCAGCCAGCAGGAGGCCGACACGCTGGCCACGCTGCTGAGCAATCCCTTGCAGAACCCGATGAAAATCCTCGCGGAAAGCTCGGTGTCCTCCGCCTACGGCCAGTCTTCGATTGAGCAGGGCAAGTGGATCGGCATCGCCGCCCTCATCATCACCACCTGCTTCATGCTGTTCATCTACCGCCTCGCCGGCATCGTGGCGATTGTCGGTCTGGTCATCAACATCGCCATCCTGTTCGGCTCCATGGCCTTGTTTGGCTTCACGCTCACCATGCCGGGCATCGCCGGTGTCGTGCTGACCATCGGCATGGCGGTGGATGCGAACGTGCTCATCTACGAGCGTTTGCGTGAAGAAATGGAGGCGGGCAAGACACTCGCCGGAGCGCTGGATGCCGCCTATGAGAAGGCCTTCTCCG
>JAYVIO010000192.1:0-4485 GCA_043770175.1 Verrucomicrobiales bacterium
CCGCACTGAACTCGAAGCCGCCATGCGCCAGCGCATCCTCGTCATCGACGGGGCCATGGGGACGACGATTCGCGGCTACAAGGAAAAGGGCGTGCTCGACGAGGCCTCGGCGCGTGGCGAACGCTTCCGCGACAACGAAAAGGACATCCTGAACAACGGCGACATCCTCTCCATCACGCGCCCGGACATCATTGAGGACATCCATCGCCGCTTCCTGGAAGCTGGGGCGGACATCATCGAGACGAACACGTTCTCCGGCACGAGCATCGCGCAGAGCGAATTCTTCGTGGAAGACCCGCGTGAGAAGGGCGGGCGGAAGGATCCGGAGTTCTTCCAGAAGATCATCGATGACAAGTTCCTCAACGACCTCGCCTGGGAGATCAATTTCGAGTCGGCCAGGCAGTGCCGGAAGTGGGCGGACATCGTGGCCGAAAAAACCGGCCGCAAACGCTACGTCGCCGGGGCCGTGGGGCCGCTGACGGTTTCGCTGTCGCAGTTTCCCGATCTCAGCGATTTGAGCTTCCGCTACGTCACCTTTGATCAGGTGAAGACGGCTTACGCGCATCAGATTCGCGCACTGATCGCCGGCGGGGTCGATACGCTGCTGGTCGAGACGATTTTCGATTCGCTCAATGCGAAGGCCGCGCTGGTGGCGATTCGCGAGGTGTTTGAAGCCGATGGTGTGGAGCTGCCAATCCAAATTTCCGCCGCAGTCGGACCCGGTGGTGAGACAATGATCTCAGGCCAGATCACGGAGGCTTATCTCAATGCGATGCGGCATGTGAAGCCGCTGTCCATCGGTCTGAACTGCTCGCTCGGGCCGGACAAGATGCGCCCCTTCCTCGAAGAACTGGCGACGAAGGCGGATTGCTTCGTCTCGGCGTATCCGAACGCGGGCATGCCGAACCCGCTCGCGCCCACGGGCTTTGACTTGCTGCCACAGGACATGGCGGATTTCGCCACCGACTTCGCGAGGTCGGGCTTCGTGAACATCATGGGCGGCTGCTGTGGCAACACACCGGAGCACATCGCCGCCATTGCGAAAGCGGTGGAAGGTTTAGAACCACGCCATGTGCCGACGCCGGAGCCGATCATGCGTTTGAGCGGATCGCAGCCCTACAATCACACGAAGGAAGCGAACTACCTCATGATCGGCGAGCGCACGAACGTGGCCGGATCGCCAAAGTTCGCGAAGCTGATCAAGGAAGGCAAATTCGAGGAGGCGGTGGCCATTGCACGTCAGCAGGTCGAGAACGGCGCGAACGTCATCGACATCTGCATGGATGAAGGCCTCATCGACGGCGTGCCAACGATGACGAAGTTCCTCAACCTGCTGCAAACCGAGCCGGAAGTCGCGAAGGTGCCGTTCATGGTCGATTCCTCGAAGTGGGAGATCATCGAAGCCGGATTGAAGATGCTGCAAGGCAAGGGCATCGCGAACTCCATCTCGCTCAAGGAAGGCGAAGAGGCCTTCAAAGAACGTGCGGCGGCGATCAAGCGCTACGGCGCGGCGGCGGTCGTGATGGCTTTCGACGAGAATGGTCAGGCCGCGACTTACGATGAAAAGATCCGCATTTGTGAGCGCGCCTATCGCATTCTCGTCGATGAAGTGGACTTCCCGCCGGAGGACATCATCTTCGACCCGAACATCCTCACCGTCGCAACGGGCATGGAGGAGCACAACAACTACGCGCTCGACTTCATCAACGCCACGCGCTGGATCAAGCATCACCTACCGGGCGCGAAAGTCAGCGGCGGTGTGAGCAACATCAGCTTCAGCTTCCGTGGCAACAACCTCGTGCGCGAGGCCATGCACAGCGCTTTCCTTTATCACGCGATCCAGGCGGGCATGGACATGGGCATCGTGAATGCCGGCATGCTCGAAGTGTATGAGGAGATCCCGAAGGAGCTGCTCCACAAGGTAGAAGACGTGCTGCTGAATCGTCGTCCCGATGCCACGGAGATCCTCGTCGATTTCGCCGAGCAGTTCAAAGGTCAGGGTGGCGGCAAGAAGATCGAAGCCGACCTTCAATGGCGCGATGCGCCCGTCGAAAAACGTCTCGAACACGCGCTGCTCAAAGGCATCACCGATTTCATCAATCCCGACACGCAGGAGGCGCTCGACAAGCTCGGCAAGCCGCTGCTCGTCATCGAAGGCCCGCTCATGGACGGCATGAGCGTCGTCGGCGACCTCTTCGGCGCTGGCAAAATGTTCCTGCCGCAGGTCGTGAAAAGCGCGCGCGTGATGAAGCAAAGCGTCGCGTATTTGCAGCCCTTCATGGAGGCCGAGAAGCTCAAAAAGGCCCGCGAGCGCGAGTTGCTCATCGAGATCGCCGAGAAAACCGCCGCTGCACTGCAAAGCGGTGGCGATGTGGTCGTCAGTGACGATTTCCGCTATACACCTTACGGCGGACTCAGCCTCGAAGAACGCCGCATGGAGGTGAAGTTCGCCGCCGCCATCGCAGCCGACCTCGAAGGCTTCGAGGCCGAGTACAAGAAGCGCTTTGGCATCGTACTGGATCGCAACAGCGTCCAGGAGCTCAGCCCCGACTACGCCGCCACCCGCGAGAGCCGCCAGCAGTGGAGTGTCGCCACGCTGGAGCCGGCCGGGGCGTTGGTGGATTGGCTCTTCACTAAAACAGTGAAGTCCGCCAAGCCTGGAGATGTCATTGTTTTCAACGCCGGTGGTCAGGGAAGCGGGAAAACGACGGCGACTCAAGACATGCCGGATGATCCTCGCTTGATCTTGGTGATGGACGGCACCTTACAAAATCACAAGCGCAGTCGTGAGCACTTCGCCGCGGCCTTTGCGGCAAATTGCAGAGTGGAGGTGCGCTTCATCCATGCGCCATGGCTCAAAGCCGTGCGCAACATGGTCGGACGTGCGCTCCAAGGAGCCGGACGCATCGTCCCTCTGCCACGTGCCGCCAAAGGCCATTATCAGGCCGCCCGAACCACGATTGCCTTGGTGGAGGAATTTGCCGCCCAGCCCGGTTTCAATGTTTTTGTGTTCGACAACGCCCTGCACGGCCATGCGGTGATCCGTGCCCTTCAGTGGTTGCATGAACGACTCTACAAATCCATTGAAGAACTGTTCCAGAGCGGTGAAACTGAACTCAAACAAGAACTCCATGAAAACATCGCCGACAGAACCAATTTTGACAGGATCCTGGCGCAATTTCTCGCCCAAGCTCGACCCGGAGACGGCCAAGCTATTCGAGGAGATCAACGAGGCGACGATTCGCTCGCTGAACAACGCCTCACGCAAATCCAACCTCCTGATGGAGGAGCCGGCCAAGTATCAGGCCACGCCGCAGAAGGACTGACAGCAGCTGATCTCATCCCAGCCGAGGCGGCAAAGCAGGGTGGTGGGAAGATCATCATGGCCACCGTGAAGGGTGACGTGCATGACATCGGCAAAAACATCGTCGGCGTGGTACTGGCGTGTAATGGCTTCGAAGTCACCGACCTCGGCGTCATGGTGCCGTGCGACAAGATTCTCGCCGCTGCTATTGAGAAAGGCGCGGACGTCATCGGCCTCAGCGGCCTGATCACTCCGTCGCTCGATGAAATGGTTCACGTCGCCTCCGAAATGGAGCGCCGTGGCATGAAACAGCCTCTTTTGATCGGCGGAGCCACCACCAGCGCCGCGCACACGGCCATCAAGATAGCGCCGCATTACTCGGGGCCGATCGTGCATGTGCTCGATGCCTCCCGCAGCGTGCCGGTGACGACTTCATTGATCAGCGACGAAAATCGGGATGCTTACATCGCCGAAAACGAGGCACGTCATGTGCGACTCCGTGAAGAATACGGCAAGAAGAAAGAGCGCCAGCTTCTCAGCCTCGCGGAATCACGCGATAAAGCCTTCAAGTGTGACTGGAGCACGCAGGAGATCGCGAAGCCGAATTTCATCGGCACGAAGGTTCATGAGGGCACCGACATGGTCGCCACGCTGCGCCCGTTCATCGACTGGTCGCCCTTCTTCCACTCGTGGGAATTGCGTGGCCGCTGGATCACTGCGGAAGGCCGCTTCTCTTCCTCACACGAAGATGCCGAGATGAAGGTGAAAGCGGAAGAAGAAGCCGTGAAGCTGTTCAAGAACGCCAACGACCTGCTCGACCGCATCATCGCCGAGAAGCGCTTTACCCCACGCGGCATCTTCGGCTTCTTCCCCGCGAACAGCATCGGCGACGACATCGAAGTCTATGCCGATGACACCCGCAGCAGCGTGAAGACCGTCTTCCACACCTTGCGCCAGCAAGTGATCAAGAAGGACACGCCGAACTACGCGCTCAGCGACTACATCGCGCCGAAAGACAGCGGCCGCGCCGACTACATCGGCGGCTTCGCCGTGGGTATTCACGGTGCGGATGACTTCGCGCATGAGTTCGAAGCCGCGCACGATCCCTTCAGCGCCATCATTGTTAAAGCGCTCGCCGACCGTCTCGCCGAAGCCTTTGCCGAATACCTGCATAAGGAGGC
>JAYVIO010000193.1:0-4458 GCA_043770175.1 Verrucomicrobiales bacterium
TATCGCGGCATCGAGGAAGGCGAGCGCATCACCGGCATCGACCGCGCCGGCCACGACTTCAGCTACACGCTAGCCGCGAACATCGATCCCAGCGGCAAACTGATCGACGGGCGCACCTTTCATGATGTGCATGCTCTGAAATCCATCCTCGCCGCCAACCCACGCCAGCTCGCGCGAAATCTGCTCCACCAGTTCACTGTGTATGCGACTGGCACGCCCGTGCGGTATTCTGATCGCCGCGAGATCGAGTCGATGCTCGATGCGTGTGAGCAGGACGGCTATCGCGTGCGGGATCTGATGCTCGCGTTGGTGGGGAGTGAGATTTTCACCGGAGGAAGCAAATGAAGACTTCCCGCAGATTCAGAAAACCCACAGATTAAAATCAGATCAGCCCAATCTGCGGGTTCTCTGAATCTGCGGGAAATATTTTCAAACATGAATGCCCCTCACATCGCCAAGTCCCTCTCACGCCGCCGCTTTCTGCAAAGCGCGGGTGTCACGCTGGGATTGCCTTTGCTCGAATGCATGACGCCCGTTTTTGGACGTGCGGCGCAAGCGAAAGCACCCCGCCGGATGCTCATCATCTCGAACAACCTCGGTTTTCTGCCGAAGCCGTTTTTTCCGACGACCGCCGGGCGTGATTATGAGCTGACGCAGACGCTCGCTCCATTGGCGGACGTGCGGAGCGAGTTCAGCATCTTCAGCGGCATGTCGCATCCCGATGTGAATGGCGGGCACAGCGCGGAGAACTGTTTCCTCACGGCTGCACGCGGACCGACGAAGAGCGGGTTTCGCAATCAGATTTCGCTCGACCAGTTTGCGGTGGAGAAGATCGGCCAGCTCACGCGATTCCCGACGCTGAACCTCGGCGTGAACATCGACAAAGCGAACCGCAGCCTCTCCTGGACGCGCGATGGTGTTCTGTTGCCTGCGGAAGACAACGCGACGGCTTTGTTTCGGCGCATGTTCCTCCAGGGCGATCCTGAGGCGGTGAAACGACAACTCAACGCACTCGACGAGCGCGGCAGCATTCTCGACACGTTGATGGATCACACGAAGAAGCTCAGTCGCAGCCTCGACAGCGATGATCGCTCGCGCCTCGATCAATACCTCACCTCTGTGCGCGAAGTGGAGGAACGCCTGCTGACCGCCCGCGAGTGGGAGCTGAGGCCGAAGCCCGTCGCCACGTTGCCGGAGCCTGCGGACATCCAGGACAAGAAGCGCATCTTTGAAAAGCTCGACCTCATGCTCGCTATGGCGCAGCTCGCTTTCGAGTCCGACTCCACGCGCATCATCACACTCATGGTCGATGCCTTTGCCACGCCTGCCTTCAAGATCGACGACGAAGAAAGCACCACCGAAGGCTACCACGGCCTCAGCCATCACGGCCAGGCTCCTGAAAAGGTGAAACAGCTCGAAGACGCCGACCGCCAGCAGATGGTGCTCTACCGCAAACTCATCCAAAGCCTCGCCGCCAAGCGTGAAGACGACTCCCGGCTGCTCGACCGCACGATGGTGCTCTTCGGCAGCAACATGGGAGATGCGAACAAACACGACAACACCAACCTCCCCATCCTCCTCGCCGGCGGCCGCTTCAACCACGGCCAGCACCATGCCTACAAGCCCGACGCGAACAAACCGCTCTGCAATCTCTTCGTCTCCATGCTCCAGCACCTGGGTGCGGAGGCGGAGGCGTTTGGATCGAGCACGGGGACGCTGGCCGGATTTGCAACCACCTGAGTTGAAGAACCCTTCTCAGACGCAGCTAGCCGGGATAGCCACCGACGATGTACTTCTCCAGTTGCTCGATCGTCGTGCGCTGCGTCGCCATGATCCACTTCACCAGATCACCGATGGAGACGATACCGAGCAGTTCGCCGCCCTCGACCACCGGCAGATGTCGGATGCGATGTTCCGTAATGATCCGCATGCACTCCGAGACATTTTGCTCAGGAGTGACTGTCACCACGTCACGCGTCATGATGTCGCGCACCGGGGTATCTTTGGAGGACTTCCCCTTGAGCATCACCTTGCTCATGTAATCGCGCTCCGAGATGATGCCGACGAGTTTGGAGCCCTCCATCACCGGCAGTGCCCCCACATTCTTCGCGTCCATCAGGTGAATGGCATCATAGACCTTGGCATCGGGTGAGATGGTCCACATCTGCCGATCTTTGTGCTCCAAGAGAGATTTGGCTGCGGTGGTGATTTCCATGGCCTTTAATTGGTTTGTTGGATGATTTACAACCGTCACCGGTAAAGCAAGCGGCATCTTGTGGCAGGTGTCCGCGCCCCGAATGCTGGTCCCGCTGCCTCGGCGGGTGAAAAAGCAGGTGCGCCGGGCGTTGGGACGCTCAAGATTGCATATCTGAGCGAATGAGAACTGCATCTCGCTCCGATCTATCCAACCCATGAATACCCAACCCACGCCCCTCTCCCGTCGTCGCTTCGTCGGTGCCGCCGGTCTCGTCGCCGGCAGCATGATCACCCGTCCGCTGTTTGGCCAGAACGCCGCCAGCAACAAACTCAACGTCGCCCTCATCGGCGTGTGGGGCCGCGGTCTCGCGCATTATGATTCCATCGCGGAGGAAAATGTCGTTGCACTGTGTGACATCAACGAGGCGCGTTTCCCGGATGCGTTGAAGCGCTTCCCCGGTGCCACCACCTACATCGACTGGCGCAAGTGCCTCGACCACAAAGACCTCGACGCCGTCGTCGTCTGCACGCCCGATCACACGCATGCCTTCATCGCCAACTGGGCGTTGAAACGCGACCTGCACTGCTATTGCGAGAAGCCCCTGGCCATCACGGTGAATGAAGCGCGCACCGTGCGTGCGACGTGGGAGACGAAGAAAACCAAACTAGCCACCCAGGTCGGCATGCAGCGCCATGCGCAGCCGAATTTCAATCGCGTGCGGGAACTCATCCGCGATGGAGCCATCGGTGAATTGAAGGCGGCTTACGCGTGGGGTAATCGCCAGATCCCGAAGCCCGGTTACTTCCCTGAGGAAGGGGCGCCGCCCAAAGGTTTCCACTACGACCTGTGGCTCGGCCCTTCGCCGTTTCTTCCGTACAATCCCGCCTACTTCTCCGGTGGAGCCGGTGCGAACTGCCTCTCCTGGAACATGTTCTGGGACTTCGGTGCCGGTCAGATCGGCGACATGGGCAGCCACACGATGGATCTGCTCTGGAACGCCGTCGATGGCGGCCTGCCGACCTCCGCTGAAGCCAAAGGCGATGCCTACAACTCCGACGTGACACCGGTGAAGTGCGAATCGCACTTTGATCTTCCTGCCAATGACTGGCGCGGGCCGATTCAAGTGAGCTGGTATCAAGGCGGTGCCATGCCCAGCTCACCAAAGAGTCACATCGACCTCAACAAGATCGGCCACGGTGCGATGTTCAAAGGCACCAAGGGCTTCCTCATCGCCGACTTCGATTCGCGCCTTATCCTGCCCTATGGCAACGACGCTGACATGAGCTACTACAAGCCGCGCAAGAAGGAGGACATGCTGCCGGACCTGGGGCACTTCCAGAAGCAGTGGTTCGACGCCTGCCGTGACCCCAGCAAGCCCACCGCCTGCAACTTCGGCTACAGCGCCAACATGATTGAAATGATGCTCCTCGGCCTCGTCGCCTACCGCACCGGCAAGAAGATCCAATACGACGGCAAGACCGGCACCAGCCCCGACACCCCCGAAGCGAACGCCTTCATGAAGAAGGAATACCGCGACGGTTGGAACATCGACGGCTGATGCAGGCATGAAAGCTCGGCTGACTCTGCTCGCTGGCGCATGGATGCTCGCATCCTGCGCCAGCGCGGCGGAATACTTCGACGAAAACTCGGCGACGACCGTTTTCGCTTTCGATGACGTCACGATCCCGCATTCGCAGAACCTGCGGCTCGAAATGTGCTCGCCCACGCGGCATCCGGCCAATCCGGTGCTGCAACGCGGCAAGCCCGGCACCGTGGATGCACGTGGCGTGCAGTTCTACGGCTCCATCATTCGCGAAGGCGGCAAATTTCGCCTGTGGTATGTCGCGTTCGATGACGACACCGCCAACAAAGTCGCCTCCGCGCGCTGGCGCCCGGCTTACGCTGAGAGCGCGGACGGTTTGCACTGGGCCAAGCCGGACCTCGGTCTCGTTGAGTTCGGTGGCAACAAGCACAACAACCTCATCCTCACGGATCCCACGCCGCTCGGCTTCGTGAACCTCAAGGTGCTCGCCGATTTCGATGATCCCGATCCGCAGCGCCGCTATAAGATCACCGGCCACGTTTACTTTCGTCACAACACCCGTTTAGGCTCGCTTGCTCCATTCACGAGCGCGGACGGCCTGCATTGGAAGCTGGTCAAAGAGGTGAAAACGAAGAACGCGGAACTGCTGGAAAAGGATCTCGTCATTCCGGCGGTACATTTCGAGCCCAGCGGCGGCCTCTACAAATGGGACGGCATG
>JAYVIO010000194.1:0-12959 GCA_043770175.1 Verrucomicrobiales bacterium
AAACGCCGCCATCGTGCCCTGCGCTCCGCCCGGAGTGACGACGACGAGATCGCCAACGATGAGCGGACTCTCGCAATAGCCCCAGCCCGGCACCTTGCCACCGAGGTCGGTCATGCTCGCACGCCAGAGTTCCTTGCCGTCGGCAATGTTGAGACAGACGAGAATCCCCTTACCGCTCAACGCATACACTTTGCCGCCATCCACCGTCGGCGTGGCACGCGGCCCGTCTCCCCAGCCGTTCGTGAGCAATGCACCGGCTTCAGCGGACCACTTTTCTTTGCCGCTCGCAGCATCAATGGCGATGACGTACTCCACCGCATCGCGTGCGCCCATGGTGTAAAGCGTGCCGCCGACAATCGCGAAGCCCGAGTAGCCGAGTCCGGCGTTTTCATTGAGCCAGACGCGCTTTGGCCCGTCCGCAGGCCATGTTTTGAGCAAACCGGTTTCCATGGATTTGTCAGAACGATCAGCGCCACGGAATGTGGGCCAGTCGGCAGCGGTGGCGGAACACAGGGCAACGAGAGAGGAGAGAAATGCGATACGGGTCATGATGGGAAAGGTGAATGTAGAGGTGAAGGTCCGCATTGAGCCGAAAAAAGCGGACGATGGCGAGCAAAAACGCTGCACCATCGTCCGCCGGATGATTATTTTCGATCTTCAGATCAATCTTCACCGCTTGCAGCAAGCTGCGCGATGACATTGATGTCTTCGAGCGTGGTGGTATCGCCTTTGATGAGTTCGCCAGCGGCGACCTGTTTCAAGAGGCGGCGCATGATTTTTCCGGAGCGGGTCTTCGGCAATGCGGCGGCGAAGCGTACTTCATCGGGCGTGGCGACGGGGCCGATGACTTTGCGGACATGCTTCTTCAGCTCTTCGCCAAGTTCGCGGCTGGTCTTAATGCCTTCCTTGACGGTGACGAAACAAACGACGCCCTGGCCTTTCAATTCATCCGGGCGACCCACCACGGCGGCTTCGGCGACTGACGGATGTGAAACGAGCGCGCTTTCGACTTCAGCGGTGCCGAGGCGATGACCGGCGACGTTGAGCACGTCGTCAATACGGCCGATGATCCAGATGTAACCGTCTTTGTCGCGACGTGCGCCGTCACCAGCGAAATACCAGCCTTTGAAGTCGCTCCAGTAGGTTTCCTGATAGCGTTTCTTGTCGCCCCAGATGCCGCGCAGCATGGACGGCCAGGGTTTTTTGATGACGAGTTTGCCTTGCTCGTTGGTGCCCACTTCTTTGCCAAGATCATCGACAATACCGACCTCGACACCGAAGAACGGCAGCGTGGCGGTACCGGGCTTGGTTGGAATGGCTCCTGGGATCGGCGTGATCATGTGGCCGCCGGTTTCAGTCTGCCACCAAGTATCAACGATGGGGCATTTACCGCCACCGACCTTGTTGTGATACCACATCCAGGCTTCAGGATTGATCGGCTCACCGACGGTGCCAAGCAGGCGCAGGCTGCTCAAATCATGCTTCTTCAGCCACTCGTCGCCCCATTTCATGAAAGCGCGGATCGCAGTCGGGGCGGTGTAGAACACGGTGACGGCGTATTCTTCGATGATGCGCCAGAAGCGGTCGTTCTCAGGCCAGTTCGGCGCGCCTTCATACATCAGGCAGGTCGCTCCAAGGGCCAGCGGGCCATAAACGATGTAGCTGTGACCCGTGACCCAGCCGATGTCGGCGGTACACCAGTACACATCGTCGTCACGGAGGTCGAAGACGTATTTACAGGTCATTTGCGCATGCAGAAGATAACCGGCGGTGCTGTGGAGAATGCCCTTGGGTTTGCCGGTGCTGCCGCTGGTGTAAAGAATGAAGAGATCCGCCTCGGAATCGAGTGCCACCGGCGCGCAATGCGCGTCCACATATTCGAGTTCGCGGTTCCACCACACATCGCGGCCTTCCTCGATGTGAACTTCCTGGCCCGTACGCTTGTAAACGATGACGGTCTTCACCGGGGTGTCGCCGCCTTTGAGAGCGTCATCGACATTTTTCTTCAACGGCACCACCGCACCACGGCGGTAGCCACCATCGGCGGTGATGACAATCGCCGCGCCGCAGTCGAGTACGCGGTCCTTGATCGACTCCGCACTGAAGCCGCCGAAGATGACGCTGTGTACAGCGCCGATGCGCGTGCAGGCCAGCATGGCGATGGCCGCCTCGGGAATCATCGGCATGTAAATGATGACGCGATCACCTTTTTTGACCTTGTTACGCTTGAGCACGTTGGCGAAGCGGCAGACCTCGCGATGAAGCTGCTGGTAGGTGAACACACGCTTCTCACCGGGCTCGCCTTCCCAGATCAGCGCCGCCTTGGTCTTGCGCGGGCCGTTGAGATGACGATCAAGGCAGTTCTCGCTGACGTTGAGCTTGCCACCGGTGAACCACTTTGCGTTCGGGCATTTCCAATCGAGCACCTTCGTGAACGGCTTGGTCCAGAGCAGCTCCTTCGCTTCACGACCGAAGAACTTGTCTGGATTCTTCAACGACTCGGCGTGCATCGTCTTGTACTGCGCCATGCTTTTGATGCGGGCCTTTTTGACGAACTCCGCACCCGGTTTGAACACGCGGTTCTCGGTAAGGAGGGATTTGGAATTGCTGCTGGCCTTGGCGGCGGGTTTGGCAGCTTTTTTCGGGGCGGATTTGGCGGCGGCTTTCTTGCTCATGAGGTCGGAGATGGGAGAGCAGGCTAAACGCAGACCCGCCGTGCTGGCAATCACGGAGTCAGATACTTTGTGATTCTGTTGACGTGCCGCCCCCAAGGCACGCGGAGATCAAAACGACTCGTCCTTCTTTGGAGCGGCGTCTTTCGGTTTGTCTTCGAGCTTGGGAACGACCATTTCGGCTTTTTTCGGCTCCGCAGGCTTCGGCGCGGCTTGGGCGATGGGTTTGGGTGGCGGAGGGGGTGCTTTGGGCTTCGGCGGCGGAAGCAAGATGGACTCGATGGATTTACGCTGGTCGGCGAGATTGGCATCGTCAATGAGCTTGGAAACCATCGCGCCGGGATCTTTGAGGCGGGAGGCGAGGTAATTGACCGCGACGGCGGTGGCGAAGGGTGTGCCGGGACTGACGGTGTATTCAGTGCCGACATGGTTCCAGTAGGCGACATGGGCCTTGTTGATATCGACGGGCTGGTTCACGCGCCAGTCCCGCCACTGACGACCGGGCATCTCGGACATGATCGTCCAGCGCTCCCGCATGCTGCTGGGGCGGTAAACGCGCCTGAAGCGTGCTCCCCAGGTGCCGTCGGGATCGGCGGCGAGGATGAGCATGCGCGCGAAGAGATCCGCCGTGTTCTCGCCGCCGGCACTCAGCGGCGTGGGCATCATCAGCGAGCGGGAGGAAGCCAGCAGCAGGCCAAGCAGCTCCGGGTTCGCGACATTGGGGTTGGGTTTTTGGTTTTGCTTCTTCCAGAGCGTCGGCAGATGTTCGGCGAGCAGCATCACGCTGCCTTTGGCACCGGTTTCGTACTTCGGCATGAACTTGGCCATCTTGTCGATGCCGACGACGCGGCCAATGCTGTCGAGCGCGGCGACCCCCTGAACGGCGCTGAGCGGTGTGACGGGCGAAGGCAGCGGCATGAAGCTGTCCTCGACGACGGGGACAGAGAGGTATTTGTCGAAGGTGTCAAAGTCATGCACGGGCTGGTGAATGTTGCACTCGTGCCACGCGGAGCCGTCGCCGAGCAATGTGGCGAGCGCGTTGGCAGCGCGGGCGAGCACGGCGATGGCGTTCTCCGGCGGCACGGTGGTGGCATTGAGCATGGATTTGGCCTCGCCCTGCGGCTTGGCCTTTTCGCCGATCTTGGTGAAGGCGCTGTAGGCAGGTGGGATCTCGGGACGGAGAGATTCTTTGGGCAGGCGCTTCGCCGCCGCGCATTCGGAGAGCGCAAACAGCGCCACCCAGGTGCTCTCCATGTCCGCGGCGCGTTGATTGTAGAAAAACTCCGTCGCGCCGCCGAACTGAACCTTTTCGGACGACAGATCCTCCCACACGAGCGGCCACTCCACGGTGGCAAAGCGCAGCGCGCTGCGACTCCACGACTCGGCGTAGGTTTTGAGCCGGTTGCGGCCACCCTCGGCGGCACTGAGCAAAACCTCATTCGCTTTCGTGGGACGCTCCTTGAGCTTGGCCTTGAGCTTTTCGACCTCCGCTTCACCGGCGAGGTAATCGCGAATGACGACGGCGAGGATGCGCGGGTGGATGCACATCGGCCCCCACAATCCACGTGCGGGTCCGTCAGCGATCTGCCCGTCGAGCAGGCGGGAGGCGAGCTTGAGCGTCCATTCCTGCGCCACCTCGCCCGGCGTACGCGCCAACGCGATGGCGAGTTGCGCGACATTCCAGGTGTGATCAGGCGCGCCATAGGTGTCGAGGTAGTTGAGCAGGTTCTCCGACATGTGGTAGATGACGAGGTCATTCTCCGGCAGGCCGGCACGGCGCAGCGCGGTGAGCGCCATCGCCGAGTCGCCGATGAGATTGAACTGCCACGACGTGTCACCGACGTGCTCGTAGATGGGCTGCTTGTCGATCATCTCCTCCGGGCCGTTCGGATCCCAGCGGATAATGATTTCCTTTTTCGTGTCGATCTGCCGCGTGGGCACCTTGCGCACTTGGCGCAGCGGTGGCTCGCCGGGTGAGGAATTCGGGATCATCACCACAAGATCGGTGTATTCATAAATAGGCCGGTCCACTTCAATGCGGCGGTATTTGCGCGGCACATCCTTGTAGCCGGTGACGCGCACGCGCTGGATCGGCGGGATGATCCAGCCTTGGGGATCGGCGGCCGAGAGTTGTTTCAATTTGGCCACGCCCTGTGCCAGTGCGACGCTCATGGCGTACTCCATGTCCGTGACTGAAACCTCCGGTGCAGGCACGAAGGGCTCGATCTTGGGTTCCTTTTTCGCGGGAGCCGGGATTGCAGCGGGTGCGGGTGCCGCAGCAGGTGGACTAGGAGTCTGAGCAGGTGTGGCGGGCGGCCAGGCGAAGGCGGCGAGCATCCCCATCAGCACGAGGCTGGATTGGGGAAAGAGTGACGGCGAATTGCGCAAGCGGCATGCATTCATGGAATCATCCTCCGGGCGGGTTGGTTGACAGCCTGTCAGGAACAGGCGGATTTACGATGATGGCAAAATGGCCGAAAAACGACAAGACCTATTTCAAGCCGCCAGATTTTTAGGAGGTCGCGGTGCGGAGATATATGGCGAAACTACCTTATCATGAAAATGAAACTTGTTTTCGCTGGCAGCAGATCGCTGCGGGTTTGGCTGCTGGCCGGGGTGCTGGTGGCTGCGCTGGTTTCAGGGGTGCGGACGTCGAACTTCCTGCAAAGCTAGGGCATCAGCTCCGTGGTGTATGTCGGCCTGGGAGACGCACATCTTTGCGCCTTCGCGCGGGAGCTATCTCAGCCCCCTGGCCTGCGGGCTGGACTAACCGCCACCACCGAACCCGGTGCAGCACAACGCTGCAAGGGGTGGCGGACATCACCAAGGTGCGCTCTTCTGCGTGAACTACAACTACCAGTCCACGCTGGGCTCGGTGATGCTGGGATCGGGCATGGCAGGACTGTTGCTGCGCCGCCGCCGAGTCGGCGCATGGTCTGTGCGTGTGTGATGGCAGAATCCAGAGGGAGGCTGGGGCGCGGTTCGGAACCGGGGCCGGAGGGCACGGCGCTGTCACCGCCACGCGGCCACTGGCGAGGAATGCTCGCGGTAGAAGCGCTCGAACTCGCTGCGCGAGCCATTGAAGAGGTTGCGGTCACAGAAATGCCGCAGCGATGAACGCCCGCCGCTGCGGGTGAAGGCGGCACCGATTTGGCCGGTGAATTCGGGAGCGGCGAGGGCGTATTTGGGTCGGCCGCTGATGTCGCCGCAGTATTGCCAGAGAGTCCAGGTGCCAAACACGCGCGGAACGCTGAAGCTCATGCTCGCACCCGGTGCTTCGCCATAGCGCGGCACCCACAGGCCGCAGTCGTGCAGCGTTTGGCTATCGGTGGCGGTGAGTCCGGCCAGTTCGCTGGATTGCCGGGCGTAAGCCGTGGTGCCGGGCTGCGGCACGCTGCAATACAGCAGCGGCCACACGCCGGTGTGCGCCCGCACCAGCCGTGCCGCGCCTGCCAGTGCCTCCCACGAGACACGATCCGCGCCTTCGTTGTCCAGCACGAGCAAAACGGGATGCTGGGCGGTGCCGTTGCGGTGCGCCGTGGTGGCGACGGTGCTGATGAAGCGGTGCAACTGCGGGGCCAGATAGGCGCCACCCTGGACATAATGATACGCGCCCCATTTCATGCCCGCATGGCGTGCCGCATGCTCCCGCCGGGCATAATCGTCATCCGTCTTGCTGCTGCCGCGTGTCGCGCGATGAATCACCAGATCGACGCCCATGCCACGCAGCGCATGAAACTGAATCGCGCCCGAATCCCAGCCGAAATCGACGACGTTGTTCAAGCAGCCGTGCCGCGCCCGTCCCACAGACACCGTCTCCGTGCGAATCGGCGCACAGGCCGCAAGCCCGACGGCCAACAACATTCCCACGCAGCGCAGCAAACTCTTGTTCATCTCGACGTTCTACGCAGAACGCGGTTGGGTCGTCAATGAGGAAAGCGGTTGTAAGGTCACAATCCGCTTCCTTGTCATGTCTGATTCCTTCGCAACCACTCACCCGGTTTCATCGTGAGGACGACGCTGGCATCAACCGCCAGCAAATCATCATCCAAAGTCACCAGCGTCGAGGCGAACTCGACTGCCACGGCCAGATATTGAGCATCAGCGCCGCTCAAGGCATGCCTGGCGGCCAGACGTGCCGCACGCCGCGCAAACGGGCCGTCTGCGATCCGCAGGCGCAGGCGTGAAAAATGCTCGATTTGCAAGGCGGCAACATCACCCAGCGAGTGATCATGGCGCACCCGCGACACACACCTGCAACCTCAGCCAGCAAAAAGCACAGGCGCATACAGCGTTTCCTGCACCAACCGGATCTCCGCCAAAAAATTCCGGCACTCGTAGTGAAATTTGTCCTCGCTGAGTGCCGCCGCGACAAAGACGCTGGCATCAATGGTCACACTCATGGTGGTTTACCAGTTCGACACCCTGCGGTCCTCACGCACCAGCTCCACCGAAGTCTTGGCAGCCAGATGATCCCCCTGCATTTTTTGGAGGAAGGCAGCGTCCTCGGCCATGATCTCGTCACGCGTCACCCGCTTTGCCGGACCGCACACGACCAGCCGGGCCGGTTTCATGACGGATTTCGTCGCTTTGGCTGCCAGTGATCGCGCCTTGCGCGACGTTTTCTTGGGAGCAACAGCAGTCATCATGGGTGCAAATTGCTTCAAAGGCCGAGGCAGCGCAACCTACCGTTTCTCACGGCCTTCTCGACTGCGACAGCGCCTCGGCCTTGAGCTTCTGGATAGCTTCATCCCCCTGGGCAATGAGGGGGTCGAACATGGGGATTTCCTTGGCATTCTGACCCTGCTCGTGTTTGCGGAAGCCGAACAGGTAGGTCTCGTTGTGCGGACGCCAGCGGTTGAAGAACAACGTGTCCTTGGCGATGACGGCGCGGCGCAGATTTTCGAGCGCAGGCGAGGGTGCGTCAGGCATTTTTAGGCCAAGGCCTTCGATGAGCTTGGTGCTGAGCTTTTCGTAACCTTCACGCGTGTAATGTACGCCATTTTCGGTGAGCGGCTGCGCGGTGCTGCCGGGCTTTGGCAGGCCGCCCATGAGTTCGAACCAATCGACGAAGAACGCGTTCTGCATGCCGGCAAACTTGCGCAGCGCGTCGCGCAGGCTGGAGAGGTTCTTGTTTTCACCGGTGAGGTCCGGCAGCGGCGGCGGCAGTGTTTCCAGCGGCGGCGGTGCGGCGATGATGATGCGCACGCCGGGCGATTTCGAGCGGATCAGCTCGATCAGACTGCGATAGCCGCTCAAAAACTCCGGCAGGCCGCCGAGGCGCTCGAACGCCAACTCGGAGCCGTAGCACAGCAGCACCACGGTCGGTTTGAGCATTTCAAGATGGGCCGAGAGCCGCTGCAAACCTTCCTCCGGCGGTCCGAAATATGAACGCGCATGACCGAAGACCGTGTCGCCGCTCCAAGCGAGGTTCCGCACGCTTACTTTTTCTTCACCGAGCGCCAGAGCAAGCCGCGGCTCAAAGGAGCCGTAGCGCTGCTCGCGCTCCAGCACCGTGTTGCCGATCAACACGAGGCGGTCGCCGTCTTTGAATTCAAACGTCGTCGGCTGCTGCGGCACGGCAGGCGCTTCCTGCGTTTGAGCGGATGCGATGGAGGCGCTCGCGAGCGCCAATAGACCGACGAGAGGTTTCAAATTCATGCGGCGCTTATTGGAGCGGATTCGCCGCGAATGTCCAGTGGCTTGAACTGCGGATCACTGCCGCGTGACCTTCAACCGCATAAAACGCGAAAGGCCGGCGGCGGCGGGGACGGCATCACGCACCCGCAGCGTGCTGGGCGTGTTCTCCTCGATGACGAGGCCGGCGCTGCTCCAACTAAGCGGATCAGTCAGATTGCCAGTGGCCTGGACTTCAAACGAGACATCCGTGGCTGCGGGGTTTTTCGAAATGGAGAGACGCAGATAGGTTTCGCCGCTCGAGGGAGCAAACTCAATGATCTGCGGGCTGGTGTTGTTCACAGTGCCGTTGGTGCCGATGGCGTATTCGAGGAGGTTCACCAAGCCGTCGCCGTCAGCGTCCGCGGTGGCTTCGACGAGTTGGTTGTTTTCGTTGCCGGTGCTGGTGGTGTCGAGCCACTGGGCGAAGGGCGTGGTGTAGGCTGTCAGATTGAGGTCAAAGAAGCTAACGGCGCCGGTGTCATCCGCAGTGAGGCGCAGGCCGAAGGTGCCGCTCTCGGTGAGGGTGGCGGTGGTGTCGGTGAGGGCGGCGTTGGCAAAGGTGATGCCGGTGGGGCCGCTGCGCTGAGTCCACAGGTTGGTAAAATCAGCGGGCAGGCTGTCGTCGGTGATGGTGCCGTCGAGGGCGATGGGCGTGACGCTGCTGCTCGCGCTGGCGGCGATGACGGGCGCTTTGTTCAGCGCCTCAATGGTGAGGCGGGTGAAGGTGCAGGTGTTTTGCGTGCCGGTGGCTCCGCTGGCGTTGCTGACGTAGAAGCCGGCCCACACGGGCGTGGTCATGATGATGGTCTGCGGCTGACCGATCTGCGTCCAGGCATTCGGGCCGTTGGTGGTGCTGTTGTGCGTGGCGCGGAAGCCGGTGATGGCATTGCCACGGCGCACGATGCGAATCCAGTTTCCGGCGGCGATGCTGCTGGGCACGCCGCCGCCGCTGCCACCGGCCAGGCTGGTCCAGTAGTAGCCGCTGTAGCTGCTGGTGGGCATGCGGCCGAGATGGAGTTGCGCGCCGCTTTCGATGCTCTCGGCAACGCGGATGCCGCCGCTGCTGCTGCCGGCTCCACTGGTGAAGGTGTTCAGCCGGACGGTCATGACCATGTCGCCGTAATACTGCCAGCCGTAGAAGTAACCGGTGGTGGGTCCGTTGACACTGTAAGTGGTGCCGTCAAAAGTGGCAGTGCCCGCGGTGTTCGGCGCGGTGCCGCTGTCTTCATTGACCAAGGCTGGGCCGCTGGGTGTGGGCGTGAGAGTCACATTGTCAAAGAGTGCGGTGGCGCTGCCGGCAGTGCTGTTGTTCGTGGTGGTGAGGCCGTAATGCGCGTCCGTATTCAGCAGCGGGATGGCCACAGGTGTGCCGACGACTGTCCATGCGCCGGGTGCGCCGCTGACATCCGGTGCGTAGCTGGCGGTGATCTCGTTGGTGGTCGCGTTGCGCTCGAGTTTGAGCCACAAAGGCAGCGCGGGTGGCGTGGCGGCGACGCTGGTGTCATTTCCAACCGCTGCGCGTGTGCGGAACTGCAATCCAGTTCCCGGCACAAAACCCAACACCGCGCGATTCGAGCCGCGTGCGAGCGAATCACGAATGGTGACGCCTGCGAGCGCTGCGGTGGTCGAAAAACTGGTCAATCTCGCCACCACGCTACCGTCACCGATGGCGCTGCGGACCATGATGTGGGCCTGATCGCTGCTCGTGCCGCTATAACCGGCTCCGGTGCCAGTTTGGCTGAACAGGCCACCGTACTCGAGTCCCTGACCGCGACGTGATGAAGAAGGCCCGAGGTCTTGCGTGATCCAATTCGACGCCACGAGGCTGCTGCCGACCACGACGGTGATTTGGTCACTCACGGTGAATTGCGTGTCGGTGGCGCTGATGCGCAAAACGTAGTTTCCAGGCGCGGAGAAGGTCACGGCGGTGGTCGCGGCATTCGGAGTTTCGATGGTGGCGGTGCCGGGACCGCTCACGCAACTCCACGTCATCGTCAGTGCGGCGGGAGATCCATCATCACTCACTTGAGCGCTGACGATGACACCATTCGCGGCGGCGATGAGCGGTGCTTGAGTGGTGGGGCTGTCGATGAAGACGGTGGGCGGATTGTCATTGTCGATGATGCTGACGTTGGCAAAGGAAGCTGCGCCGATGTCGTAGCTGCCAGTGGCAAGCGAGATCGTGACATCTTCTGGCCCTTCGGTGCTGCTATCATCAACAGGTGTGATGTTGACCGTCTTGGAAATATCTCCGGCTAAAAAGGAGACCGAGGTAGAGACAGTCGCGTAGTCCGTGGTGTTTGTGGCTGTGCCTGCGATGGTTAAACTCACCGTGAGCGCCGCATTGGTCGGCGCAGTGCGTGTGATGGTGAACTGGCCGGGATTTCCCGCTGTTTCTGAGGCCGTGGCGTCATTCGCAACAATCGTGACCGTACTGCGATCATCATCGGCGATGGTCACTGTGGCTGCGTTTGGCGTGCCGGCGACATAACCGCTGCCACTCGTCACGGTAAGGATCACGGTCTCGCTGCCTTCGTTGGTCGTATCCTGAAGCGGCGAGACGTTCACCAAGAGGCTCGACTGACCGGCTAGAATCGTCTGCGTGGTGGCGATGGCTGTGTAATCGGTGCCACTGGTGGCAAGGCCGGTGCGTGTGAGGGTCACGGCGAGCGCATTCGTCGTATCTCCGGTGCGTGTGAGTGTGAACTGGCCTGCGTCACCGCTTTCCGAGGCGCTGGCATCATTGGCCACGATGCTCACGGCGGGCGAATCGTTATCTGTGATCGTCAATGTGTGTGTGCTGGCGCTGCCGAGTTTCAAACCAACGGGCACAGAGAGAGTGATGGTGAGGTTCTCTGTGCTTTCCAGTGTCGAGTCATCGGTGATCGGGATGGTGATGTATTTCACGCTATCGCCGACGGCAAAGCTGAGCGTGCCGCTCGTGGTGGCGTAGTCACCAGGCTGAGTGGCTGTGCCGTCAGTCGTGATGTAGTCCACGCTGGACGGCGCTGTAGCCGGACTGCTCAAGGCGACCGCGATCTGCGCTGTGCCGCCATTTTCCACCACACTGCTGGAGGCCAATGCAAAGCCCGCAAAGGGATTCGCAGATGCACTGTCATCATCAATGATGGTGAAGCCGTGGTAGGCATTGGTGCCGATGTTGGCGCCGTTGGCGTTGAGGAGTTGGATCGTCACGAGGTTATCTGGCTCGTCCATCGTGTCGTTCGTGACGGTGAGTGTGATGTTTCCAGTCGTCTGACCTGCGGGGATGGTGAGCACACCCGCATTCAGTGTGAAGTCCACGCCTGATCCTAAGGCGGTGGTGTTGCTCTGCAGGCGGTAGCGCTGCTCCACGGTGCTGTTCTTGACCCAGCCGGTGTGAACCGCACGTGCGTAGTGCGTGCGGTCATCACGCGCCATGACACCCGCCTGCGCATTGCTACCACCACCTGTGAGTGAGGTGACACGCGCTGCGAGGATGAAGTCACCGTTAACTTCCATGCTTGGGAAGTGCGCCTCGTCGTTACCGATGCCAGAGCCGCTGCCGTTCACCGTCCACACGTTGCCCGCAAGGCCTTCGCTGCCCTGTGCATCGACAAAGCCGATCGTGCGACCACCGAGCGCGGTGATGGGAACTCCACCGAGCGTGACATTGTCAAAAGTAGCCGTCGCGATGCTGCCATCACTCGCCGCACTGACCGCGAGGCCCGCGAGCACTTTCGGAGCAAAGGCGATGTTCGGCGTGACGGAGAAATTCGTCCACGTTGATCCATCGCGTGACACTGACTGTGTAAAAACATTGCCCAAACGACTCGTGCGCACCCACATGGGCAGAAGGAGACTGGTGTAAGACGAGCTGATGACCGCAGTGCCATTTGTGGTGGTGCGGTAGAGTGAGTAATACTCCCCTGCGGTGGCACCCGTGCCGAGCGCGGAGGCGTGGACTGAGCCACCTGCCGTGCTGGAGCGCAACATCACGCCAGCGCGGGAGGCTGTGCTCGCATTGCCATTGCTCACGATGCGTGCGGTCACCGTGCAATTCGCGGAAGCAGTGACCGGTAGATAGACGTAGCGAAAATGGTCCGTGGTCGTGTTGGCAAGGCCGTTGCCGGAACTGGTGAAGGTATAGACGCCGGAAGCGACAGAACTGCCCCCCGTGACAGTGCCAATGCTCGCCGCGGTCTCGGCTCCGGTGCTGCCGCCAGCTGAGAGATTGCTCACGGAGAAGTTATCCATCACGGCGGTGAATTGAGTGGTCGATCCCGGTGCAAAAGCGAGTCCTGCGAAGTAATCGTTACCAAGTGTGCTCACGGTCACGTTGGAGCCGCGTTGTGTCCACGTCGTGCCATCGTTGGATTGAAAATAGGCCACGGTGTTGCCCGTCTTCACCACACGCACCCAATACGGCGCCGCACGGGTGCTGAAGGAGTTACTGCTGGCGGAGGTGTTGCCGCTGGTTGTGTACTCCACCGTCACATCACTGAGTTGGGCGGCGGAAAGCGTGACAGGAATGTTCACCGTGCTCACACTTTCCAAACCGGAAGAGCTGGGCGCATTAAAGGCCACGGTGGCCGTCGCGGTGTCATTGTCCGTGATGTACATCGTGGC
>JAYVIO010000195.1:0-4395 GCA_043770175.1 Verrucomicrobiales bacterium
GGCACTCCTGCCCGCAATCAAACGCTCTCTATGCGGGCAGGAGTGCCCGCATCACTTCAAACCGCATCCGCCGCCAAAGCAGCATTGCCGATGATGCCAGCTTCATTGCTGAAGCGGGCAGGCAGGATTTGCAGGCGCTCCCAAACCACGGTGCTGAGCATGCTCTGCACTTTGCGTTTGAGCGGCCCAAAGATCAGATCACCGGCCTGCGCGACACCGCCGCCAATGACAAAGGCATCAGGATTGAGCAGCCACGCGATGCTGGAGATCGCGGTGCCGAGCCAGTCGGCCACTTCGCCCCAAATCTGACGTGCGATGTCGTCGCCAGCCTGCGCGGCATCAGCGATCTTTTTGGGTGTGCAGTCGGCGCTGTCTTTTTCGATGCCTGCCTCGGCATAGCGCTGCACGGCGTGCTCGGCGATCTGCTGGTTGCCGGTGTACTTTTCCAAGGCGCCCAGATTGCCGTAGTGGCCGGGCTTACCGTCGAAATGAATGCTCATCTGGCCGATCTCGCCCGCAGCAAAGCCGCTGCCGCGAAACATCTTGCCGTCCAACACGAGTCCGCCGCCGATGCCGGTGCCCATGGTGAGGCCGATGACGTTTTTCAAGCCGCGTGCGGCGCCGTAGCGGAACTCGGCATAGGTCATCGCATTCGCGTCGTTTTCGACGAGCACCGGCAGGCCGGTTTTTTCGCCGAGGATGGCCTTGAGCGGGACATGCTTCCAACCGGGCACATTCGTCAGCTCATGCACGAAGCCGTGATCGAAATCAACGAGGCCGGGAACGCCGACGCCGATGGCGCAGATGTCCGCGTATTTCTGTTGCAGCTTCGCGACACGGGCGGCCATCTCGCCAATGAGCGCGGCCGGGCCGTGGAACTGGGCGGTGGGGATGGGTTCGTCGGTGACGAGGAGTTCATCGCCACGGCACACTCCGAGTTTCACGGAGGTGCCGCCGAAGTCGATGCCGATGGAGGTTTTTGCAGATTCAGCCATAACAACCCGCCTCAGAGCGGGGCGCGGAGATTGCCCACCAAACGCAGTCCGTGCAAGGTCAAATCGGGATCCACGACAATGCGTTCGCCCATGCCGGAGATGATCCACTCCGCATCGCCGCCAGTGGCGACGACGTGGACGTCTTTGCCACCCAGTTCCTGTTTCAGGGCCTCCAGGATGCCTTTGACCATGCCACGGTAGCCGAAGGCGGCTCCAGCAAGGATGGCGGCCTCGGTGGACTGGCCGATGACGCAGACGGGCTCGTGCAAATCGACGCGGGGCAGCAACGCGGTGCGTTCGTGCAGGTAATCCGTCATCAAACGCAGCCCGGGGGCAATGACACCGCCGATGTAAAACTTGTCGGCACTCAGAATATCGAAAGTGACGGCGGTACCGAAGTCGATGACGATTCCCGGTGCGCCGTGCATGTGCGCCAGCGCCACCGCGTTCGCGAGGCGGTCGGGGCCAATGCTTTCGGGCTTCGGATAGCGAATGCCAATGCCCAGCGGCGTGTCGTAGCGCAGTTCGATGAGCTGAGCGCCGAAGACCTCACGAAACGCAGGCACGGCCTTCGGCACGACGCTGCAGAGCACGGCGCTGCCAAAATTCCAGCCACGAATGATGTCACGCACGGCATCGGGCGAAAGTTCGCGCGTGGCATGCTCACGGCGGTCAAGGATGGCATCGCTTGTGGCGAGGCCAAACTTGGTGCGACCGTTGCCGACGTCGATGAGCAACCGCTTGCTCATGGTTTCGCCGCTGGAGCAGGTTCTGGCGGCGGCTCACCAAAGGTGCGCACTTCGATCGTGCCGCCCGGCGCGGCCTTTTTTTCAGCGGCAGCAGGCGGAGTCACCGGCGGAACGAAGGGCTTGGTGGCATCCGCGCCTTCCTCCACCGGCAGCGCCTTGAGCGGATCTTTTTCCACATGCACGCAGGGATAGAACAGGTTGTAGTTATGCCGCAGCGCGGCGGGAAACGCGACACGCCCCGGTTCAGTGACGTTTTCGCGCAACAGCTTGCCGGTGAGATTGGCAAACACCTCACCACCGACCTTGGCGGCCTGGGCGGCGGTGCCGTTGACCACCTTGCCGACCGCTCCGGCAGCCGATCGGCTGCCACTGCGGAACATGTCGCTGCTGATGCGGCGCTCCTGGATGGAAATGTAGGCCTGCGCGGAAAGCAGCACGCCATCGGGGTCGAAGCTCATCTCCAGACTCGCGTGATCGTCCGAAGAGAACATGCCGCGCATATGATCGACGCGCACGGAGATGAAGATGCCGCCATCGGGCGCCTTGGAGATCTCCGGCTTGTAGGTGCGGTAGTCGCTCTCCGAGAATTTGTATTCAGCGGCCTTGCCGTCCTCTTTCTTCCAACCGCCGAGACTTTCGCCAAACTTATCCACGTCCACCTCCACACCGGCCCAGGCGGCAGTGGTGAGGAGGAAGTGAACGAGAGTGATTGGCTTCATATCCTCAAAGTGGGGCATGAAACGGTTATTTCAACCTCCCGGACGAGCTAATCCTTTCTCCGTAGCAAGACTGCGAAGGATGAAAGCTCAGCACTATTTTCTCAGGTCAAACGGCCGGTAATGTAGGCTTCAGTCTGCGGATTATGCGGGTGATTGAAGATGGTCATCGTGTCGTCCTCCTCGATCAATTTGCCTTTGTAGAAGAACGCGGTGCGGTCGGCAATGCGTTTGGCCTGCTCCATGTTGTGCGTGACGATGACGAAGGTGTACTGGCCGCGCAGTTGATGAATCAACTCCTCGATGCGTGCGGTGGCGATGGGATCGAGCGCGGCACAGGGCTCATCCATCAGCAGGATGCGCGGTTGCAGGGCGATGGCGCGGGCGATGCATAAACGCTGCTGCTGACCACCGGAGAGACCGGTGGCCATCTCGTGGAGGCGGTCTTTGACTTCATCCCACAGCGCGGCGGCCTTGAGGCTGCGCTCGGCGGCTTCTTCGAGATCGTGGCGGTCCTTGATGCCGGCGACACGCAGGCCATACACGGCGTTTTCGAAGATGGAACGCGGGAAGGGATTGTACTTCTGGAACACCATACCGACATTGCGGCGCAGGTTGATCACATCGACTTCGGGCGCATACAGATCAACGCCATCGATCTTGATGCTGCCGCTGACGACGCGGGCAGACTCGACGAGGTCGTTGATGCGGTTGATGGAGCGAATGAGCGTGCTCTTGCCGCAGCCGGACGGGCCGATGAGCGCGGTCACATCCTCGCGGCGCATGTTCAAATCGACATCGAACAGCACCTGGTGGTCGCCATAAGCATAGTTGAACTTCTCCACCTGAATGAGCGGCTCTGCGGAAGCGGGTGCTGGTGTTTCGGCGGCCATTTCAACTGAACGTGCCACGCAGATAGGCTTCGGTGAGCTTTTCGCGGGGATTGGTGAAGAGTTCTTCGGTGGGGGAAAATTCGACGAGTTTGCCGAGGTGCAGGAAGGCCGTGAAGTCGGAGATGCGCACGGCCTGCTGCATGTTGTGCGTGACGATGACGATGGTGTACTCACGGGCGAGCTGGCTCATGAGTTCTTCAATCTTCAGCGTCGAGATCGGATCGAGCGCCGAGCACGGTTCATCCATCAGGAGTACATCGGGCAGCGTGGCAATGGCACGGGCGATGCAGAGGCGTTGCTGCTGGCCGCCAGAAAGAGCGAGGGCGTTCGCACTGAGGCGGTCCTTGAGTTCATCCCAGAGCGCGGCGTGACGCAGCGAGCGTTCGACAGCTTCATCGAGCACATTTTTGTTCTTCTCGCCGTGGATGCGCAGGCCGTAGGCGACGTTTTCGTAGATGCTCTTGGGGAAGGGGTTCGATTTTTGAAACACCATGCCGACCTGCTTGCGAAGCTGGGTGAGATCGACATCGGCGTCGTGGATGTTTTTGCCTTTGACGAGCACTTCGCCCTTCGTGACGCGGGCGCTGGGCACGCGGTCGTTCATGCGATTGATGCAGCGCAGCAGCGTGCTTTTGCCACAGCCGGACGGGCCGATAAGGGCGGTGACGCGGTGGTATTCGACCTCAAGATTGATATCAAACAACGCCTTGCTCGCACCATAGCAAAAATCCATGTCACGCACCTGAACAACAGGCGGTGGCGCGGTTTTGGCGGTGGAATCAGCGGACATGGGATGAAAAAACTACCAGCGATACTTGGCACGCAGACGTTTGCGCAACAGCACCGAGCTGGCGGCCAGAGAAGCGACGAGGACGAGGAAAACGAAGACGGAGCCGTATTGCGCGCGTTCGGAGTATTCGTTCTGCGGGATCTTGGCGGCGAGGGTGTAGATGTGATACGGCAGCGCCTGGACGGACTCGGTGAAGATGCCGAGGAAGCGTGACACGCTCTGCTCCCAGTGCGCGAAGATCGACGCATCCGC
>JAYVIO010000196.1:0-4393 GCA_043770175.1 Verrucomicrobiales bacterium
TAGAATCCGCCGCTCGCATCGCACACGGTGCGCATCAGCGGCCAGTTTGCGCTGTTGCCGAGCAGGAAGCCGAAGATGCGGATGTCGTGGCTCTGCGTCAGCTTGTGGAAGGCCACAGGATCAACGATGCCCGTGTTCGTCACGCCGTCCGTCACCAGCACCACGCTCGTCGCACGGTCGGCGTCGAGATCCTTCATCGCCAGGCTCAGCCCGTCATAGAGGTTCGTGCTTCCCCCGGGTTGCAGCGCCGCGATCTGCTTCAGCGTCTCCTGCACATTCGCCTCGCTGGCTTCTTTCCAGCCATTCGTCAAATCTACCGCCGAGGTGGAGAAGGTCACGATGCGGTAGCGATCCTTCGCTGACATCTTGCCCAGCACACGGCTCACGCCGTCCGTCAGCACGCGCAGCTTGCCTTGCATGCTTCCCGAAGTGTCCAAGACAAAAACGTAGTCAGAGCCGCCTGTCAGGGGTTGCAGATCGAGGCCCGGCGTCACCACCAGCATGAATGTTCCAGGACCGGACTCGCCGTTGCGGAACGGAATCAATTCCACACGGCCCGGCAGGTTGTCGGCCAGTCGGTAGTAAAACACCAGGTCTCCGTCCAGCGCATGATCCTTTTTCTCCAACCGCACCTTGTAGTGGCCCTCACCCACCTTGTCCGTCACGGTCTCCTTTTCAAAGCCAGGTACCCGCACATCCGCGACCGGCCACGCGGATTTCAGTTCGATTGCCGCAGAAAACAGCCCCTCGACCTTGGAGTTCACCGGATTCCAGAAGCTCGCCGCCACTTCGTCCGTGCCGCCTTCTTCGAGTGGATAAACGAAGCGGCCGATCCCGGTGTCGATCTCCAGCGGCTGGTAGTACACGATCCGCAACCGCGTCTCGCTCTTCGCCCGCACCGGATGCACACGGAAGTCGAAGGACTGATAGCTGTTCTTCGTCGCCAGTCCCGCATCATTGCCGGCATACTTCTCATTCTCGTAGATCGTCTGCGCTTTCTGCTTCTCGACCACCTCGCCGTGGATCTCCCGTTCCCCGAGCGTCATCGTGACCTCCGAAAGGCTCGCGCTTTTCGGCAGCGGAAAATGGTACACCGCCTCCAGATCCTTGTCGTTCGGATTGAAGAACGTCTGCGTCACCTCCGCGCGGGCGAAGCCGTTGTTCAGCGTGACCTCGAGGTGATGATCGCGAATTTGGATCGGCTGGTCCGGCGATCCCTTTGGAGTCAGCGTGCCTGCGGCATTCACCGAGGCGGATAATCCCAGCGCAAGGCCGAGAGTGATGACAATGCGCTGCAAGGAGCGCGTGGAGACGGCATCACGCATGCGCTGAACCGTCGTAACGAGTGTGTGTGTTTGTGCTTTCATAGCACCCCCAGCCTCGCGGCCCCGTTTCAGTCCGGGTAATTCATTAAACATGAGCTTCCATCGCTCGAATCAATGAACCCGAGATGCGCACGATCGCACATCCAGCATCTCACCAGCGATGCGGGCAAGCCGCGCACAAGCCACTCACAGAGTCGCCCGCCTCACTTGGACACATCAATGTCATGCGTCTTCGGCTCAGGCTTCGCCGCCTCGCCTTTGCGGCGGAAGAGATGACCGACATTGAGGCCGAAGTAGGCCAGGCAATTGATGAGCAGGCCCGTGGCTGCCGCTTCATCCAAATTGCCAAAGATCGGGATGTTGTCGGGAATGAACTCGGCAATGCCGAAGCCGATGTTCAGCAGATACAACGCCGAGAAAATTCCAGAACCGAGCACCAGGAGATCGCGAATGAGTTTCATGGAAGTGGGGGGGAGAAGGCCGGACGCATTCTGCGCAGGCTTCCACCGCCGCGTCAAAACATCCTTGAGCGAAAATTGGAACAGCGAGGGGACATGACTGGCATCTTTTCTCAGTGGGAGGACTTCATCTGCCCGGTTCGCTGGCTTTGATGGTTGTGACCATCTGTTTGAGCCGCTGACCGAGGTGGCCCAGGTTGCGGACGGAGCTTTCCACCTGTTTCACCAGCGCGGCGTTGGCGCTTGTCGCGTGCTTGATTTCTTCCATGGCGGCGGCCACTTGGCCCACGCCTGCGAGCTGTTGCTGGCTGGCGGCAGCGATGAGTATCGCCGCATCGGCGGACTCGACGACACTGGTGGAAAGGCCAAGGATGGACTCGCCTGCCTGCGCGGCCTGCCTGACGCCCGCCTCGACGGCTTTGCTGCCCTGCTCAGTGGCCATCGCGGCGACCCCTGCGGCTTTTTGAATGTCGCCAAGAAGATTACGGACCTTGGTGGTGGCCTGGCGGGACTGCTCGGCGAGGTTCTTCATCTCCTGTGCGACGACAGCGAAGCCTTTGCCCTGCTCGCCAGCCTTAGTGGCCTGGATAGCGGCGTTGACGGCGAGCAGGTTGGATTGCTGGGCAAGGTCCTCGACGCTGGCAATGATCTCGCCGATCGCCTGGCTTTGTTCACCGAGCCGGAGCATGCTTGCCGCGATGGACTCCATCTGCTGGCGGATGTGCTTCATCTCTTCGCGGGTGTCCTCGGCCGCCTTGCGGCCGGCTTGCGAGATGTTGGCGACGGCTTGCGCGCTCTCGGCGACGCGCTTGGCCTTCTGGCTTGTGAGCTGCGCGGTCTGCCGGACCTCTTCAACGGTGGCAGAGGTCTCGCTCACCGACGTGGCGGTCTGGGTGGCGCTGGCCGCCGTCTGCGTGGTGGAGGTCAGGATCTCGGCGGCCGATGATTCCACGATGCTGACCGCCTCCCGCACTTGGAGGAGCACGGTGCGCAGACGATCCTCGGCCAGACCGCGGCTCGTAACCTCCCCCTGAAGGTTCTCGTTGATGTGCGTCACCTGCGCCAGGCTGGTTTCGCCTTGTCTGAAAAGACGGTACATGCTGATGACCAGCCCGATCAGCACCAAAATGTAGCTGATTTTCTTCAGCAAGTGCGCCGCGTCGAACATTTCATCGAACAACCGGCCCGAACTCGACATGAACATCGCCTGGCCCAGGAAGCCCGTGATGAGCGAGAGCACCAGCCAATGCTCGAAGTGGTCGTTTCGCCAGGCCCCTTTGCGCCAGTAGCCGACCAAAGCCAGCAGGAACAGCAGTGCCGGCACAAATTCCTCCGGCCGTGGAAAAATGAACTCCGGGTAAATCGCACGCGGCAGCGGCGCGAACGCGAAAAAGAGAAAACTCCCTGCCGTAAAAACACCGGCCGCCGCATAGACCGTCTGCTCGCCAATCCGCCCCACTTCACCAAGGCGGGTCTCCCGTTTCCACGCCGCCCAGCTCAGCCACATAAAAAGCGAAAGATACAGCCGCGATGCGATCCAGCTCCACGCGATCAACGACGGCGGCGAGGACGGAAACAAATTCACGAAAAAAGAAGACGTGACGACGCCATGATAGCCATCCAGCAGCCCCGTCCCCAGAAATCCCGCACCGACGAGCAGGAAAACATTGCTGCGCCGGCTGTAGAAATGCACCAGCGCCATCACCCCGACGAACAGCGCGAGGACCGTGGCGACGGCCTCCATCAACGTGTGCGCCTCCGTGGAGCCGTGCCAGGCCGAGCCGCGCAAGAACCCATAGCCAACGATCAGTGTGATACACAATGCTGCTTGGCCCCACGCTCTCGCGGGTCCTCTTGAATCAGTGGTCTTGGCGTTCATAATTCATCAACCTTCGCGCGCGAGCCACGCAATTGGATGAGGCCCGCCACCCACCGCGACGGTTTGAATCCTGTCAGCGAATCCACCTTGCGAATATGCGCATTCGGAACCCTGTGATATTGGAGGCGGGCTTCATGGTGGATTATCATTACGCGCCAGAATAGCCCCCATCCGCGCTGCGCCAAGCCTAAATTGGTGGCGGACTCCTTGGCGGATCATCTGATCGGAGCGGTTTTGCCTGCTCAATCGCCATCGAGAACGAGGACGCCCCCGCCGCCGAGCGGAGCACTCGATACCTGGAATCTGTTTGGATGCAGTTGATTTTTGGGCCGCAGAAGCAGGTATACCTCAAATCATCAGGTTTTGTGACTCCCTAACCCGGCGAAGCCGGAACCAAGGCTCAAAGACAAAAAAATGGGGACAGTAGAATGAAGCCATTCTTCTGTCCTCATTCTCCTGTCTGTGCCCCCCCGATCCCCGTCATCCCACCGCCTGCTTTCGCAATCGCCGCATCGAAAACATCTCAATCGCACTCTCAGTGAGCTTCCTCGCCCCATCTCTGCGCTTCGGTCCAAACTTGTCGCGATGCTCTGCGAAGATGTTCTCCACAAACTCCCTGCTTCCCAGCACCAGCCCATCGCTGAAGTAACGCACCCGCAGCCGCACGAGTTCCCCGCTGCTCAGTTTGCCCTTTTCCTTGAGCACCTGCCGCGCTTCCTCGGCGGTCACGC
>JAYVIO010000197.1:0-12872 GCA_043770175.1 Verrucomicrobiales bacterium
CTTGGCACGACCCGCCGTGTGCGAGTTCAGCAACTGATGGAAGTAGGCCTTGCGATTGCGCACCGCATTCGGCGCCGCCTGCGAGTGAAAATACAGATCCCAGCGGCGCAGATGCGGCTCCTGGGCCGTTTGCAGCATGTAGATCGCCTCAATGATCTCAAAGTCGCCGCTGTAGCCAAATTTTTTGCCCAGCGCCCGGGCCTGCATCGTGCCTTCAAGGTGCCGGTGAGTGATGTCCTGCGCATAGGCCAGCACATCCTCCCGCGCGATCACCTTCGCCCGCACCGCATCGCCAAGCTGCCGCAGCGTGCGGTTCATGAGCGCATACTCGTTCGGCATCGGCCCGCCATTGGCAATGAGTTCGCGCAGCAGATCATCAAACTGCATCAACGGCGTGATGCCGACCCGGCGGTCGTACATTCGTTCTTGGAGGACAAGGGGCGGCATGCGCTGGATTGATGCAGAGAAAAGGCTAAGGAGGCCGAGCGGAAAGCGTAATTAGTTGATTATAAACCATTCTTAACCAATCGGGAAGCGAAAAATTGCCCACGCTCCCGTTACCTGTGCCGCTCATGCCGTTGCCCGTCTGGATTTCCGCCCTCATCACCGTCAGCGCCGCCACCGCACCGGTGGACTTCGTGCGTGATGTGCGCCCGATCTTCCAAAAGCATTGCTACGAATGCCACGGCGAGAAAAAACAGAAGTCCGGCCTGCGTCTCGACATCAAGTCGCTCGCCTTCAAAGGCGGTGACAAGCACGCGCCTGACATCATTGCTGGCAACGCCAAGGACAGCCCGCTCATCCACTTCATCACCACGGATGACGAAGATGAACTCATGCCGCCCAAAGGTAAGATCTCCTCAAACGAGATCGAAACGCTGACAGCCTGGGTCAATGAAGGCGCTGTGTGGCCCGACGGTGTCGATCTCGCCAAACTCGCAGACCGCCGCGATCACTGGAGCTTCAAGCCGCTCACAAGGAGTGGGGGCATCCTGTCCCCACACCGGGGCCAAGATGGCCCCGCTCCTGCCACGATCGACGCCTTCATCGACGCCAAACTCACCGAACAAGGCTTGCACCGCTCTCCCGAAGCCGATCCCATCTCCTGGCTGCGTCGCGTGACCTTCGATCTCACCGGTCTGCCGCCCACGCCTGAGGAAGTCGCCACATTCATGTCGGACCTGTCGGGCTCGTCCGACAGGTCCGACCCACACGCCGCTGTCGTCGAACGCCTCCTCGCCAGCCCCCGCTATGGCGAACGCTGGGCGCAGCACTGGCTCGATGTCGTGCGTTACGCCGACACACACGGCTTCGAAGTGAACACCGAGCGGCCCAATGCGTGGCCTTACCGCGACTACGTTATCAAGGCCTTCAACAACGACACACCGTATGATCGCTTCATCAAAGAACAGCTAGTCGGCGACGCGACGGGCCAGGACGCTGCAACCGGCTTTCTTGTCACTGCCTCCGTTTTGCTGCCCGGACAGATCGGCAAAGACGATCAATCGAAGCGCCTCGCGCGGCAGGATTCCATCGACGAGATCGTCGTGAACATCGGCCAGACCTTCCTCGGCCTCAGCATCGGCTGCGCGCGCTGCCACGATCACAAGTTCGATCCCATCACGGCCAAGGACTACTATGCCATGCAGGCCTTCGTCGCCGGTGTCGAGTATGGGGACCGTGACCTGCGCACGCCGGAAGCCGAGGCCGCACGCGAGGAAGCCGCGCGACTCAAACCACGCCTCGCCGAGATCGACAAAGAACTCGCCCGCTTCGTGCCCTTGGTGAAATCCGGTGCCGAGCGCCCGATGATCAACGCCCGTGAAAATGCGGACCGTTTTGCGCCAACGAAGGCCAAGCGCGTGCGTTTCACCATCAAGGCCACGAACAACCTGGAGCCCTGCATCGACGAACTCGAAGTCTTCAGCACCAGCGGTGAGAATGTCGCCCTCGCCACCGCAGGCACGCTGCGCAAGTCCGGCGGCGACACCGGCATCGCCGAGCGCCACGAACTCCGCTTCATCAACGATGGTCGTTACGGCAACTCACGCAGTTGGATGTCGAGCGACATTGGCAAAGGCTGGGTGGAGCTGGAGTTCGCGCACGAGCAGACCATCGAGCGCGTGTTCTGGGGCCGTGATCGCGAGGGCAAGTACACCGATCGTCTCGCCACCGACTATCAAATCGAGATCGGTGACAGCGCAGGCCAATGGCACACCGTCGCCGATGCGAGCGACCGGCAAAAATTTGACCCAAAGAGTAAAAAGCTCGTGAAGCCAACGCTCAGCGGCCTCAGCTCAGATGAAGCCACGCGTGCCAAACCGTTGATGCAGGAAAAGGCCGACATCGAAGCCAAGATCCGCACCGCTGAGAACGAGCAAAAGGTCTTCGCTGGCACCTTCCGCACGCCGGATGACATTCATCTGCTCAATCGCGGTGATCCCGAGCAGCCAAAGGAGACCGTCACGCCTGCCGTGCTCAGCTCTCTCGGTGATTTGAAGTTGCCGAAGGAATCTGCCGAGCAACAACGTCGCCGTGTGCTCGCCGACTGGATTGCCAATCCGCAGAACCCGCTGACCGCCCGCGTCATGGTGAACCGCATCTGGCAGGGCCACTTCGGCACCGGTCTCGTCGCCACGCCGAGTGACTTTGGCCATTTGGGCATGAAGCCCAGCCATCACGAACTCCTCGACTGGCTCGCCGCCGAGTTCATCCGCAGCGGTTGGAGCATGAAGCACATACATCGCTTGATCGTGCTCAGCACAGTTTACCGGCAGTCATCCGACATGTCAGACAAGTCCGACTCGTCTGACGCCGCTGCAAAAGATGTCGATGTCCGCTATCTCTGGCGCTTTCCCTCCCACCGCCTTGAAGCAGAATCCATTCGCGACTCGATGCTCGCCGTCAGCGGCCAGCTCAATTTGAAGATGCTTGGCCGCGGCTACAATCTCTTCGATCAACGTGGCGGCCTCAGCGGCTTCGATCCCATCGAGACCTTCACGCCAGACAACCAGCGCCGCATGATCTACTCCCACAAAGTCCGCCGCGAGCCTGAGACCGTCTTCGGTGCCTTCGACTGCCCCGACGCCGGCCAAAGCACCGCCATCCGCCGCGCCAGCACCACACCGATCCAAGCCCTCAACCTCTTCAACAGCCGCTTCACCCTCGTCCAAGCCGAAGCCTTCGCCGCCCGCGTGAAAAAGGAAGCCGGCGACGACCTCACCAAACAAATCGCCCGTGCTTACCAACTCGCCCTCAGCCGCGAACCCACACGCGAAGAACTCGACGAAACCCAGCCCATCGTCCGCCAGCACGGCATCGCCCCGCTTTGTCGTGCGTTGTTCAACTCGAACGAGTTTTTGTTTGTGCCGTAGCATGGGCTTTCTAGCCCGTGCTTCTTTACCATCAACACAGGCTAGAAAGCCCATGCTACGGCAAACGTTTTTGGCCGCGCGACACAAATCGAGATAGGATGTGTCTTCATGGAAATAGCCTCAATGGAACCACCCTACCTGCACGGAGGACCGCTTGGCCGCGCCGCATTCAAGACGCAGCCGGAAGACTTCGTCGTGGAAGAGCTGCTGGGCTTTGAACCTTCAGGCGTTGGCGAGCATTGCCTCGTGTGGGTGGAGAAACGCGATCTGGACAGCAACACCGCCGGTGCGCGGCTGGCAGATGCACTGGGCTTGCGGCGTCGATTGGTGAGTCACTGTGGCCTCAAGGATCGGCATGCCGTGACGCGGCAGTGGTTCAGCCTGCACATGCCCGGGCAACCTTCCCCTGAGTCAACGGCGCTGGAGTCAGAGGGGCTTCGCGTGCTGCGAGTCACGCGCAACACGCGCAAGCTCAGACGCGGCATCCATCTCGGCAATCGCTTCACCCTTCGAATGCGCCATCCCGATTTCAACATTGCGGCTGCGGAGGAACGCTGGAAACGGATCGTGAATCAGGGCGTGCCCAACCTCTTCGGCAGCCAGCGCTTCGGCAACGAAGGTCGTAATGTGGAGAAAGCGCTCGCCATGTTTCGCGGCGAGTTCACGCCGGGCGACAGATTGCTTCGCGGCCTGTTGCTCTCGGCGGTGCGCAGTCATTTGTTCAACGCCGTGGTGGCGGAGCGAATGGGGCGTGGCAGTTGGGACCAGGCACTGCCGGGCGAAGTGTATGGCTTTCCTGACAACGGCACCCTGTTGCTCATCGAAAACCAGCGTGGCGACGAGATGCAGCGATTCGCCGATGGAAAAGTGGAAATCACGGCACCGCTGTGGGGCAGCGGTGAGCTGCACAGCGCTGGAGATGTCCGCGAACTAGAGATCGAGGTAATGTCTCGCTTCCCTGAGCTCACCGCCGGGCTTGAAGCCGCCGGATTGCACCAAGAACGCCGCGTCATGCGCCTGCGGCCAATGAACCCCAATTTCACGATTTTGGAAGACGGTGATCTGCAACTAAGCTTTGACTTACCCCGTGGCACCTACGCCACGGCCATCCTGCGCGAACTGGCAGTGCTGGAAGAACCGCGAGAAACTCCGTAAAATGTGGCCGCGCCAGGGAGATTACTCCTGACCACTCGATGACACCCTCTCCCGAACATCTTTCCCTCGCAGGACGCCACCTTCTGGATCGGCGGCGCTTCCTTTCGAGCAGCGCCACTGCGCTCGGGTCCATCGCATTGACGAGGCTGCTGGCATCGGACGGTCTGCTCATTGATCCTGGTCGGCCTTATGCGCCGCGACAGCCGCATTTCCCGGCGAAAGCGAAGAATGTCGTCGTCATCTTCTGCGCGGGCGCGGTGAGCCAGCTTGAGACATGGGACTACAAGCCCGAGCTGATCAAGTGGGACGACAAACCGTTGCCCGGCGGCCCTGCCGTGACCTTCCAAGGTCCGGCAGGCAATCTGGCGCGTCCTCAGTATGCCTTCCGTCCGCGCGGCCAAACCGGCAAGTGGGTTAGCGACATGATCCCACATCTCGCGGAGCTGACGGATGACCTCGCGTTCGTGCATTCGCTGACGAGCAAATCAAACACACATGGTCCGGCGGAAAACTTTCTCTCCACTGGCTCCGTGCTCGATGGCTTCCCGAGTCTCGGCGCATGGACGACGTATGCGCTCGGCAGCGAGAACCATGATCTGCCCTCCTACGTCGCTATTCCTGATCCACGCGGCGTGCCGCAAAACGGTGCCAACAACTGGGGGCCAGGCTTCCTGCCAGCCGCCTTCCAAGGCACGACGATGAGTTCCAAAAATCCGGTGCGCCATCTCTCCGCGCCCGGAGTCTCCGCACAGGCCGATCAAGCCGCGCGTTCTTTGCTGCAAAAGATGAATGCACGTCATCTCGAAGCCAATCCTGGTGATGGCAAACTCGCCGCGCGCATCGCCAGCTCCGAACTCGCTGCGCGCATGCAGCTCAGCGTGCCGGAGATCAACGACCTCAGCACCGAGCCCGCGCACATCCTCAAACTCTACGGTGCAGACGACACCCAGAACGCCGAGAAAGCCGCGTTCGCGAAGAATTGCATCCTTGCCCGCCGACTCATCGAACGCGGTGTGCGCTTCGTGCAGCTTTTCAACGGAGCGTATGCCAGTGGCGGCAAACTCAACTGGGATGGCCACAGCGATCTAAAAGGGCAATATGACGTGCATGCTTCGATCCTCGATCAACCTGCCGCTGCGTTAATCCGCGATCTGAAACAACGCGGCCTGCTTCAAGACACCCTCGTCGTCTGGTGTACTGAGTTTGGCCGCATGCCCTTCTTCCAAAAAGGCGCGAAGGGCCGCGATCACAACCCCGACGGCTTCACTTGCTGGATGACCGGCGCAGGCGTCAAACCCGGCGTCAGCACCGGCGAGTGCGACGAACTCGGCCAGAAGGCCGTGAAGGACATCCATCCGCTCTACGATTTCAACGCCACCATCCTCCACCTCCTCGGCCTAGACCACGAGCGCCTCACCTTCGAGCACAACGGCTTCCAGCGCCGCCTCACGAACGTGGAAGGCCATGTGATCCGCGAAATGCTGGCGTGAAATATCTGGCAGGAAACCGCCCTAAAGATCGTTTCCCGGTGCCATGACCCGCAAGATTATCCTCACCACACTTTGGCTCGCCTCGACGCTTCATGCGGAGGACGCGGAAGCCTTGTTCGTGCGCCGCGTGTGGCCGTTGTTTCAGGAGAAGTGTCTGGCTTGTCATGGGAACGACGAGAAGAAGATCAAGGGTGAGTTCGACATGCGGACGCTGACGAGCACGCTGAAGGGTGGGGAGAGTGAGAAGGCATCGCTCGTGCCCGGGAAGCCGGAGGAAAGCCCGCTGTATCTCGCGGCGACTCGCCAACACGATGACTGGGAGGCGATGCCGCCAAAAGAAGCGGACAAGCTCTACACCGAGCAATTGGCCTGGATCAAAGACTGGATCAACGCCGGTGCAGCATGGCCGGATGAGGCGAAGCAAAAGGCGATTGCGAAAGCCAACTCCGACAAGTGGAGCGCGGAGGATGGCATCACGGTGAAGACGACCGGAGCGCTGTCGCCGGAGTGGGCGAACCGGCGCTACAAGCCGGAGGGCTTGTGGGCGTATCAGCCGGTGAAAAAGCCTAGCGTGGAGCCAAGGGCGAAGGGCCAAGAGATTGATGAACTGCTGGCGGTTAAAGATCCCGCGCCCGCTGCCGATGCCAGCACCTTCATCCGCCGCGCGACCTTTGACCTCACGGGCCTGCCGCCGACGCCGGAGGAGATCGCTACTTTTGAGTCGGACTGGTCCGACTCGTCCGACAAGTCGCACGCCTGCCGCAAACTCATCGACCGCCTCCTCGACTCTCCGCACTACGGCGAACGCATGGCGCGTCACTGGCTGGATGTGGTGCGCTATGCGGACAGCAGCGGATTTGCGAACGACTACGAGCGCGGGAATGCATGGCGCTACCGGGACTACGTAGTCCGCAGCTTCAATGCAGACAAACCATACGACCAGTTCATCAAAGAGCAGATCGCAGGCGATGAAATGGCCGCCAACTTGAAACCTGAAACATTAAACTCAGAACTTTTGATCGCCACCGGCTTCCTGCGCATGGGGCCGTGGGAACTCACCGGCATGGAGGTGGCGAAGGTCGCGCGGCAGCGGTTCCTCGATGATGTGACCAATTCGGTCGGCGAAACCTTCCTCGCGCACTCGCTGCAATGCGCGCGCTGCCACGATCACAAGTTCGATCCGATCCCGACGCATGATTATTACTCGATGCAGGCCTGCTTCTCGACGACACAGCTCGCGGAGCTGCCTGCACCGTTTTTGAAGGAGGAGAACACGTCCGGCTTTGATGAGAAGAAGCATCTGGAGGCGCGCCGCATCGAACACATGGCGATGCTCAAATCCTTGGATGCAAGGATGCTCGCCAATGCCGAGAAATGGTACGCTGAAAAGAAGCTGGATCGCAGTGCGTGGGATAAGGCGGTGGCGTCAGCGCAGGCGTTCATCGCACAGGGCGGCAAGATGAAGAAGAGCAAGCGTGACTTCACTGGTGTCTTTGAGGTCGCCCGCGGCGCGATGCAAAAACAGAATCTGCCTGAGGATCAGTATCCGCCAAAGCTTGTCGGCTTCGAACCCGAGGACTACGGCAACGAGCGTGTGGCACGCAAAGGTCTGGAGCGCCTGAAATGGGAACTGGAGCGCTACGAGCCCTTCGCGTTCAGTGTTTATGACGGACGCACACCGCAGATCACCAGCGTGTATCAGCCCATGCGTATGCCACAGGATCGCATGACGAACGGTGAACTCGAGCAAACCGCCATCCTCGGCGGTGGTGATCCGTTTTCACCGACGAAGCCGGTCAAGCCAGGCGTGCTGTCGGTTTTGGCCAGTGTTGAGTTTCCTGAAGCCATCGAAGGTCGTCGCACCACACTGGCAAACTGGATTGCGAGCCAAGACAACCCGCTGACGACACGCGCCATCGTCAACCGCCTCTGGCTCTGGCACTTTGGTCAGGCCATCGCGGGCAATCCGAACAACTTCGGCAGCACCGGCAAGAAGCCCACGCATCCTGAACTGCTCGATTTTCTCGCCGCAACGCTCGTGGAGAAGAAATGGAGCCTCAAGGAGATGCATCGGGTGATCATAATGAGTGCGGCATACCGGAGGAGTTCGGAGTTTCAGGTTTCAGGTTCAAAGTTGAGCCGCGAAGAACTTGAAAAGAGCTATGCGGTGTTCAAACCGCGCCGCCTCATGGCCGAGGAGATGCGCGACGCGATGCTGAGCATCACCGGCGAACTGAATCCGTCACTCGGCGGCATCCCGAACCGCCCGGAGATCAACATCGAGGTGGCGATGCAACCAAGGCAGGTCATGGGAACTTTCGCGGCGGCCTGGGTGCCGAATGCGAAGCCTGAGCAGCGACACCGGCGCAGCTTGTATGCGCTGAAAATTCGCGGCGTGCGCGATCCGTTCATGGAGGTGTTCAATGAGCCTGGACCGGATTTTTCATGCGAGGCACGCGAAGTTTCCACCGTCACGCCGCAGGTTTTCAGTCTGTTCAACGGTCAGTCGAGTTATGACCGTGCTCTGGCACTGGCGAATCGTGTTTTGAAGGAAAAACCAGCCGATGTGATCACTCGCGTATTTCACCTCGCCTTGGGTCGTGCTCCGTCGGCGGATGAGAAGACCGCGTGCGCGGCTCACTGGCAGCAAATGGAGAAGAAACAGGCCGCCGCCGTCATCGCTTCACCCAAACCACCACTCAGCGTGAAGCGGGACGCCGTGGAGGAGAACACGGGCGAGAAGTTTTCATTCCAGGAGAAGCTGCCGGGCTATGCCGAGTTCGTTCCCGATCTCCAACCTGCTGATTGCGATGCACGGACCCGCGCCTTGGCGGACGTATGCCTCGTGTTGATGAACTCGAACGAATTTTCTTATCTCTACTGAGCCATGAACGCATCCTTCTTCCCTTGTGCTGGATCACGCGCTTTTCATGCGCCGACGCGACGAGATTTTGTGTATGGGCTGGGTACGTCGCTCGGCAGCGTGGCTTTGACTTCGCTGATGGCAGCGGAAGCAAAGGGACCGCTAGCTCCGAAGGCACAGCAGGTGCCGGCGAAGGCAAAAAGCTGCATCTTCCTCATGATGGAGGGCGGGCCGAGCCACATCGACTGCTTTGACCCGAAGCCAATGCTGGAGAAGCTGCATCTGAAGGAGTTCACGCGGGAGGGGAAGCAGAAGTCGGCGATGGAGAGCGGGAAGCGGTATTATGTGAAGTCGCCGTTCAAGTTTGCGCAGCATGGGCAGTCGGGCGCGTGGATGAGCGAACCGTGGCAGCATCTGAGTGGTGTGGCGGATGAATTGTGCTTTTTCCGGGGCTGTCAGGTGGAATCGGTGAATCACCCGACGGCGATGTATCAGATGAACTGTGGGAATCGCTTCGGTGGTGATCCGGCGATTGGCTCGTGGGTGACGTATGGCCTCGGATCGGTGAATCAGGATCTGCCCGGCTTCATCGTGCTGCCGGAGATTTCATATCCACAAGGCGGCAGCGCGAACTGGGGCAATGGCTATCTGCCAGCGCAGTTTCAAGGCACACCGCTAAGGCCGAAAGGCTCGCCGATACTCGATCTGCGTCCGCCACAAGGCATCGAACCGGAGCATCAGCGCGCGAATCTCGATTTGCTGGCGAAACTGAATCAGAAACACGCGGAGGCGCACCCGTGGCATGATGAATTGAAGGCGCGCATGAACAACTACGAGCTGGCCTTCCGCATGCAGACGCAGGTGCCGGAGACGCTCGACCTGAGCAAGGAAGATGACAAGACGAAGACAATGTACGGTATCGGCAACGACGCGACGGATGCGTTTGGCCGGAAATGTCTGCTGGCGCGCAAGCTGGTGGAGAAGGGCGTACGCTTTGTGCAGCTCTACGCGGGCACCTGGGACAGCCATGACTACATCGAACGCGCGCATGGTAATCTGATCCGGCAGGTGGATCAGCCCATCGCCGCGCTGATCAAAGATCTCAAACAGCGCGGCCTGCTGGATGACACGCTGATCGTTTGGTGTGGTGAGTTTGGCCGCACGCCGGATAACGGCGTGCGCGGCGGCACTGCCTATGGCCGCGACCACAATCCGAAGGCGATGACGGTCTGGTTCGCCGGTGGCGGCGTGAAAGCCGGACATACAATCGGTAGCACGGATGACCGCGGCATGGAGGCCATCGAGGAGGTGCATCATGTGCGTGATGTGCATGTGACGCTGCTGCGGCTGCTGGGACTGGATGACAACAAGCTCACGTTTTATCACGCAGGTCGCTTCAAGCAGCTCTCGCAGTTCGGCGGGCAGGTGATTGAGAAATTGATTGGCTAAAAATGAGCAATGGCCGCCTCAGCGCACGTTCAAACATGGCACAATGAAGAAATTAATCTCCCTTCTCCTTCTGGCTTCGGCAACTGCTGCGGTGTGGGTCGTGTTGAAGCCTGACAAACAGGGTTCAGGGACGCTCACGGTGTTCTGCGCCGCAGGATTGAAGAAACCGGTGGAAGAAATCGCCCTGGCGTATCAAAAAGAAACAGGCACGGAGGTGCGACTGCAATACGGCGGCACAGGAACACTGCTTAGCCAGCTCAAAATCGCGAAGCAGGGCGATCTTTTCATCGCGGCAGATGATGGAGCGCTGGCGGATGCGAAAAAGCTGGGTGTGACCCGCGAGGAGTTTCAAATAGTGAAGCAAAAGCCGGTGTTGGCAGTGGCCAAGGGCAATCCCAAGCACATCGACAGCCTGGAGGCGCTGAAGAAGACCGAAATCAAGCTGGCGTTGCCGAATCCTGAAGCGGCGAGCATCGGCCGGGTGAGCAAAAAACTGCTCGGTGTCGAATGGGCTGCGCTGGCGGCCAAGGCGGCCGTGATGAAACCGACCGTGACGGAAATCGCGGCGGATCTCTTGCTGGGAGCGGTGGATGCGGCGATTGTGTGGGATTCCACTGTGCCGCAGTTCAAGGGACTGGAGGCCATGCTGCTGCCCGAGCTCGCGAAACATGCAGAATTTACCACGGCGGCAGTGCTGTCGTTCTGCCAGCAACCTGCGGAGGCGATGCGGTTTGCCCGTTATCTAGCTGCTCCTGAAAAAGGAGCTGCGATCTTCCAAAACCATGGCTTCAAGGCCGTGCCGGGAGACAAGTGGGCAGCGCGGCCTGATCTGATCCTTTATAGCGGTGGCGTGAACCGCACGGCCATCGAGAAGCTGCTGCAGCAGTTCGCCACTCGAGAAGGCATCACGATGACGACGGTGTTCAACGGCTGCGGCATTCTGTGCGCGACGATGAAAACGATGGGTGACAGCAGCAATCCAAAATTTCCGGATGCCTATTTTGCCTGCGACATCTGCTTTGTGCCACCCGTGGCGGAGCAGTTCCCCGAGTCCGTGATACTCACAGAAGCGGAGATCGTGATCGCCGTGCCGAAGGGCAACGCGCAAAATATCCGCACGCTGGCCGATCTGGCACGACCGGGGTTGCGTATCGGCCTGTGCAACGCGGAACAGTCCACGCTGGGCTATCTGACGAAGTCGATGCTGAAGTCGATGAACCTGTGGGACAGCGTGAGCAAGAACGCCTCGTCGCAGGTGCCCACGGCGGATTTTCTCGTCAATCAAATGCGCACCGGCTCGCTGGACGCGGCGGTGGTGTATCGCATCAACATTCACAACGACAGCGCTCACTTTGATGCGGTGCCGCTGCCAGCGGACAAGTCTAAAGCGGTGCAGCCCTTCGCCGTGCGCCACGATTCGCCGAACCAGCAGATGGGACGAAGACTCCTGGCTTTTCTGCGCGAGCATCGTGAGAGCTTTGAAAGCGCAGGCTTTGTCTGGAAAGGCGACACAGCTCCGGTCAAAAGCGCTGAGATCGTGCTGCCTGACTGGTTAAAGCAGAAATAACGTAGTGAAGGCAGATTACTCCGCCTGAAGCACCTGTTCCAGGCCACGGGCCATCAAGTCGTGCTGCCAGCTCATGAGATGGTTCGCAGGATTGCCGTCGATGACGAGTTCTTCGATGGTGCTGCGTGAACCGAGCAACGAAGGCTCGATCTCCAGCTCCTGGGCCACTTTTTCACGATGGGCGCAGAGTTTATCAATTTGGTCGCGCTGAGTGTCGCTGAGGCGGCCTTTGACTTTTTTTGCCCGCGCCGGCCATTCGGAAGATGGAGACGCGATGACGGCGGCCACGATGTCATGGAACTCCTTTTTCCAGCGCGGACGCCAGCCGTTGGGAGGATTGAGCGACTGATCGACCTCGAACTGCTCGGCATAGGCGACCATCTGCTTGTTGGACATGATTTTGAAGCACGGGGTGTCGCGTTCCTTCGCAATGCCTTCACGCCACTCCCACATGGCTTTCAAAACGGCCAAGCCTTTGGGATGCAATCGCCCACAGCCTTGCACACGCCACGGATCTTCGCGCTGAGCATTGTCACGTGCGGCGACATCCTCCTGCAATTCACGGCAGCTTTGATGGAACCAGTCCTCCCTGCCCTTCTCCCGAAGCTGAGTGACAAATTTCTCCGCGATCGTGAGCAGGTAACGCACATCATCGACGGCATACGAAAGCATGTTCGGTGGGAGCGGGCGGCGGCTCCAATCGGCTTTTTGTGAGGCTTTGCAGAGATCGAGATCGAAGGTGTTCTTCACCAAGGCAGCGAGTCCAAACTGACGCGCACCAAGGAGACGTGCGGCGATCTGCGTGTCGCGAATCACCCGCGGGCTCCAGTCATAGGTGCGCCTGAGCATGGTCAGATCATAATCCGCGCCGTGAAACCACAGTTCATGCGCATCGAGCAATTCGAGCAGCGGAGAGACATCGGCAATGGCCAGGGGATCGACGAGAGCATAACGCCCGGCGCAGTTCACCTGCA
>JAYVIO010000198.1:0-12785 GCA_043770175.1 Verrucomicrobiales bacterium
ATCCAGCATCCAGCATCCAGCATCCAGCATCCAGCATCCAGCATCCAGCATCCAGCATCCAGCATCCAGCATCCAGCATCCAGCATCCAGCATCGAGAACGAGCCGAGCGGCAGGGCGTGCCGCGAGACAGACAACGCCATGCGTTGGGCGCAGCCCGAGATGAGCGTGAGGCGCGAACGAGTCAATACGAGAACGAGAACGAGAACGAGGACGAGGACGACGCTTGACCCCTTGACCACGCCTTGAGAAACCAAACTTCCCTGAGTCCAGACCGGCTAAAGCCGGAACTACAAACACAACAACCAGAACCCCTTGACCCCTTGACATGAAAACACTTTCCTTTGCTATGCGTGGCCGCGACCGGAGGACGCTGGCGGCGTTCAACCCGGCGCTGCCGGTGGACGATTCTCTGGTGGTGGCCGGGGAACTGCGAGACCAGTTCAACGGTCTCAAAGACCTCATTGATGCCATCCAGACAATCACCGGCGCGGTGGTGGATGGCACGAACACACTGCCGCCGGGAGATCCGGCGGTGGTGACGCTGAGCGTGGCGGACGATACCCTTCACTTCGGCTTTGGCATTCCCAGAGGGCAAGCAGGTCCAGACGGTCAAGCAGGTCCAGAGGGGCCGCCGTTCACGAACTTCGTGGTGGACAGTGTGAATCAACTGCCGCCGGGAAGCTGGCCGAATGTCTCGGCGTACTTCGATGGCACGGCGGTGCGCATGAGTTTTGGCATTCCGACAGGCTATGAAGGTCCGCCTGGCCCCACGGGCCCGCAAGGACCGCAAGGCCCGCCGTTTGCCAACGCGGTCGTCGATGGCGTGACGACCCTGAACCCTGGCGAACCTGCGACGGTGAGTGTGAGCTTTGACGGCACCTATGTACACTTCACGTTCGGCATCCCGCGTGGCAGCGATGGCGGCCAAGGCCCGCAGGGAATCCAAGGCGAGCAAGGCATCCAGGGCATTCAGGGCGAGCAGGGCATCCAAGGATACCAAGGCCCGCCAGGCGCTCCCGGTGAGGTCTCGTTCCAACAACTCACGGACGCCATCGCCACCACCAGCAGCAACAGCAACGCGGTGGCCACGCTGGGGCTGGTGGTGAGCGATCCACCGACGCAGGCGGAGGTGCAGCAGATCGCGAACAAGGTGGATGAGCTGATCTCCGCGTTGAGGAGGTAGGGACAAGGAGAGGCGCTTTCCAAGCGCCTGGGGGGACGGCGGTTGGAAACCGCCGCTCCTTGGGGGCGCTGCGGAGGTAGGAACAAGGGGAGGCGCTTTCCAAGCGCCTGGGGGGACGGCGGTTGGAAACCGCCGCTCCTTGGGGGGGCGCGTGGTCCCCACGCGCGGGAATGACGGCGGTTGGGGGACCAGCCGCCCTACCTTTACCGCCCTACCTTTACCGCCCTACCTCTACAGCCTCACACTTCTCACTCGCGCAGCGACTGCATCCAGCGATCAAGCTGCTGCATGAGTTCGGGCGGGCCGTCTGCGGGGAAGTTTTCGATGAGCCAGCTCACATCTTCACGCGCGCCGGCTTTTTCACCAATGCGCTGGCGCATTTGGGCGCGGGTGAGGCGTTCGGCGGCGGACTGGGGATCGATGGCGAGAACGAGGTTCAAGTAGGGCAGTGATTCGCGCACGGAACGGGTGTCATCAAACGCCGCGCCCATGAGATTGCGCAGCATGCGGAGCACGATGGTTTGCTTGGTGGTGGGATCAAGAGCGCCGTCGGGGAAGTGGCCGTTGTCGGTGAGATCCAGCGCGGCCTGCTCGACGGTGAGGAGTTTGCCGTGCTCGAAGACATCGACGAGCTGAAGCTCGCCTTCCGGGCCGTCGCGATAGCCAACCATGAACTTGCCGGGCAGCGGCACGCCAAAAACGCCCTGTACGCCGAGAGCGGAGGCGAGTTCGACATAGAGGACGCTGAGCGTGATGGGCAGGCCTTCGCGGTCGTCGATGACTTCGTTGATGTAGCTGTTCGAGCGGCTGCCGTAGTCGTGGCGGCTGCCATGGAAGCCGTTTTCTTCAAAGAAGTAGCGGTTCAGGCGCTTCACCGCGGGAACCGTGCCTTGCTTGATTTCGGGATCGTCTTTGAGTTCGGCGACCATGGCTTTAAAACTGTTGAGGTAGGTGGCGATTTCGATCTCCGGGTTGTCGTGTCGGGCGAGAAGGAGCGCACAACGCAGGAGATTGATCTCAGGCTCCGGCTTGACGAGTTCGGCCAGGATTTCCTTCGTCATGGCACGGCGATGGAGCTCACCTTCGAGTTCGCGGAGTTTGACGACCTCCTCTTCGAGTTTGCGGCGCTGCTCGATGAGCACGCGGCGGGCAGCAGCGGGATTGTCGAGGAGATTGTCGAGCGTCTGATCGGTGGTGGATGCCGCGGCGATGAATTCCTCGACCTTGGAGCGCAGCTTGGAAGCGACTTCGGGCTGGAGAGGTTTTTCGGCGAGATCGGAACCGATGCGGAAGCTGCGGAACTCGGCCTCGGTGGTTCTAAATTTGCACAGGCCGGCAGAACCGCCGCGCAGGCCGGTGTCGTTGCTTTCGATGACTTGTTTGCCGTTCACAAAACAAATGATGCGCCCAGGCTCGACGCGAACACGCAGCGCATTCGCTTCGCCGGATTTGTAGGCGTCGCTGGGGACATCGGCGAGGATGGTCCAGGAATAGACATCGGGGCCATCGAAGCGAGTGAGGCGCAGTTTGCCGCCGGAGGGATAGAAGCCGTAGTGCTTGTCGCCGCCATCGGCACAGAAGGCGAGGCCGGCGGCACCGGATTCGTCATCGAGACGCACGGTGGTGGCGACCTCGAAGGTGCCTTCCGGCACTTTTTGCGTGGAGAGGCACAGCGCACGACCACCGAAGCCTGCGCCGGAGAACTCGGCTTTGATGACACCGGCGTGCTGCGTCCACTGCGCACCGAGGTGCGTCTGCCACAGTTTGGAATTCAGCACGCCGATTGTGAGCCAGCGTGACATGGGAACCGGGTTGGGTTTTGCGATGAGCGTTTTGAGCAGGTTCACCGGCATGGCGAAGCCGAGGTTGTCGGTCTTCAAGGATTTGAGCGTGAGGATGCCGAGCACGCGGCCCTGCATGTCGAGCAAGGGGCCGCCGCTGTTGCCTTTCTCGATGGGGACAGCGACTTGCAGCATGTCCTGGCCGTCGATGTCACGCGTGGCGGAGAGCACGCCCTGCACGATGCTGAAGCCGAGGCCCTCGGGTGCGCCCATGGCGACGATGGGGTCGCCTTGGCGGACATTGGCGGAATCGCCCAGCGGCAGCGGCTTGAGGCCTTTGGCGTCGATTTTGAGCAGGGCGATGTCGAGGTGCGTGTCGCTGGCGTGAATGGCGGTGACGTCGTGGGTTTTGCCATCGTGCATCTCGATTTGCAGCCGACGTGCTTCACCGATGACGTGCAGATTCGTGGCGATGAGGCCGTCCTCGCTGACGATGAAGCCGGAGCCGATGCCGTCGGTGCCTTCACGGCCAAGCTGGGTGATTTTGACCAACGAAGGGCGGATCGTCTCGGCGAGATCGGCTGCGGTGCGAGCGGCAGGGGCCTTGGGTTTGGCGGCGGTCTTGGGCGCGGCGGGCAGATGGCCCACGAAACACACGAATGGCACGAACAGGAGAAGGAAGGAGTGCTTCATGGGATGAAATGAAGATTGCGCGAGAGACGGGCGTTTGGGAGAGTCCACTTTATGAGCATACGCCAAGCCGCCCTTCTGTCATTCTTGTCCTTTTCATCCCTGCTAGCCCAGGCGGCGGAGTTTCCGGTGCCGTTCAACACCGAAAAAGGCGAGCCGATGGGCGCCGAGGAGGCAGCGCGGACGATGGAACTGCCACCTGGATTCAAGTGCGTGGTCTTCGCGGCAGAGCCGGATGTGCGGCAGCCGATTGCGATGAGTTGGGATGCCAAGGGCCGGCTGTGGGTGGCGGAAAACTACACCTACGCGGAGAATCCGCTGCGCTGGGACACGAAGCTGCGGGATCGCGTTATCATCCTCGAAGACAAGGATGGCGACGGCAAACACGATGGCCGCAAGGTCTTTTGGGAAGGCGGCAGTTACCTCACGAGCGTCGAGATCGGCTACGGTGGCGTGTGGGTGCTGCACAACGGCACGCTGAGCTTCATCGCTGACAAAAATGGCGACGACGTGCCCGATGGAGAGCCAGAAGTGCTGCTCGACGGCTTCAACGTGAAGACCATCGGCCACAACATCGTCAACGGCCTGCGCTGGGGGCCGGACGGCTGGCTGTATGGCCGCCACGGCATCACCGACACCTCCAGCGTGGGTGCTCCAGGCACGCCACAGGACAAGCGCACGAAGCTGAACTGCGCCATGTGGCGCTTTCATCCGACGCGGAAGGTTTTCGAGGTGGTGGCGCATGGCGGCACGAACTCGTGGGGCCATGATTGGAACGCGGAGGGTGAGCTGTTCATGATCAACACGGTGATCGGGCATCTCTGGCATGTGATTCCCGGCGCGTATTACCGCCGCATGTTCGGCACGCATCTGAATCCGCATGTGTATGAAGTCATCGAGCAGACGGCGGATCATTTCCATTGGGACACCGGTGCCGAAAGCTGGAGCGACATCCGCAAGCTCGGCGTCACCGGCAAGACCAGCTCGCTCGGCGGCGGCCACGCGCATGTGGGCATGCTGATCTACCAAGGCGGCACCTGGCCCAAGGAATATCACGGCGCGGTGCTGACCTGCAATCTGCACGGCAACCGCATCAACGTGGACAAGCTGGAGCGCCAGGGCTGCGGCTACGTCGGCAAGCACGCACCCGACTTCATGCAGGCCAAAGACAAATGGTTCCGCGGCATCGACCTCCTCACCGGCCCCGACGGCAACGTCTTCGTCTCCGACTGGAGCGACAGCGGCGAATGCCACGACAACGACGGCGTGCATCGGACCAGCGGGCGGATTTACAAGATCGTGTATGGGGAGCCGAAGAAGGCGGAGCCGTTCGATGTGGCAGAGATGAAAAGGGATGAACTCTTCAAGTGGCTGAAAACCATGAACAACTGGTGGTCGAGAGCACGAGATCAATTGAACTGGGAGGCACTCAATCGTAATCATGAACAAGAGTGGACTTTGATGGTCAGTCCGCTGACGATTATGAAGTCAGAGTTCCCAGAAGAATTTCGCACCAGGATCGTGCGTGAATCGATGCCTGATTTCGCCTTGCCAACCATGCCGATCTGGCAATCTGCGCTTCAACACTACAAACGCGAGTATCTCAAGCTGGCAGAATCGGACTCATCCGGTCTCGTCCGCCTCCACATCGCCTCCGCTCTCCAGCGTCTCGTGCTCGACGCCCGCTGGCCCATCGCGACGGCGTTGGCGAAGCACGAAGAAGACGCCAACGACCGGCAGCAGCCGCTGATGATCTGGTATGGCATCGAGCCCGCTGTGGCGGCGTCTCCAGAAAAGGCGCTGGAGTTGATCGCGAGTGCGAAAATTCCGACGGTGCGGCGGCTGGTGGCACGGCGGCTGGCGGAGGAGATCGAAAAACAGCCTGCAGCGGTGGATGGACTGGTGGCGCTGATGCTGAAGCAGCCGGAGCTGCGCGATGATGTGCTCACCGGTCTGGCGGCGGGCCTGGAGGGCTGGAGTTCGGCGAAGAAGCCCAAGGGCTGGGATGAGTTTGTGAGTAGGACAGGCATCCTGCCTGTCACCCGTGTCCCGGGCATCCTGCCCGGTTCCGGGGAAGCGGGCAGAATGCCCGCCACACCCGCGTCAGGCGGGACGCCCGACCTACTGCGCCAGCTCTCACTCGTCTTCGGCAGCGGGCGTGCAGCGGAGGAGCTGATCGTCATTGTAAAAGATGCGGAAGGCGATGCGAATGCGCGGCGGAGTGCGTTGGCGAGCCTGACACGGAGTGCGAAGCCGGAGCTGCTGCCGGTGATTCGTGGACTGGTCAATGACAAGGTGCTCGGCACGGCGGCGCGGAGTGCGCTGGCGGCGTATGATGATCCCAACATCCCGAAGGCGCTGCTCCAGCCGTGGCCGGAACGCAGCCAGGAGATGCAGGCGGCGACGATTGCGACGCTGTCATCGCGTCCGGCCTATGCGAAGGCATTGCTCGAAGCGGTGAAGGCGAAAAAGGTGCCCGCAGCGGCCATTTCGCCGTTTCAGGCGCGGCAGATTCGCAATTTGAACGACAAGGCGCTCAACGAACTGCTCACGCAGGTCTGGGGCGAGATTCGCGACACGCCGGAGGCGAAGAAGGCCGAGTTTGCGAAGTTTGAAGCGCTGCTGAGCCAGGAAACGCTGGCGAAGGCGGATGCGTCGAAGGGCCGCATGGTCTTCATGGCGGCGTGCAGCGCCTGCCACAAGCTGTACGGCCAAGGCGGTGCCATTGCACCGGAACTGACCGGCAGCGACCGCCACAACCTGAAATACCTGCTCGAAAACATCCTGGACCCGAACGCGGTGGTGCCCGCCGATTTTCGCGTGAGCGTGTTTCAACTCAAGGATGGCCGCACGATCACCGGCGTAATCCCAGAACAGACGGAACGCACGCTGACGGTCCAGACACCGGCGGAGCGGCTGATCATTGAGCGCACGCAGATCGTGAAGCAGGAGCAACTGCCGGTGTCGCTGATGCCGGAAGGACTGCTGGCGGCGCTGGGTGATGAGAATGTGAAGAACCTGATCGCTTACCTGATGTCGAACGGGCAGGTGGCGATGCCGAAATGAGGGAGCGCGAGTGTGTCGAAGACCACTCGCCATTTTTTAGCCCCAGCGGCAACGCATCGCCAATCAAGAGTCGAGTAGGCTCCGCCATACTCGCGCTCCGTGTGGCGGATGCGCTTCTCTAATGACGAATGGTTTGCTTGAGCGCGGCCATTCGTCATTGATGCGCTTCGCTTCCCTTCGGGCTGCCTTTGGCAGTCTGTCTCGTTTCACTCGGTTCTACATTTCCCACATGGCTTCTCTCTTCGACTGGATCGCTGCCGCACGCCCGAAAACGCTCGGGGCGGCCATTGCGCCTGTGGCGGTAGGTTGTGCGCTGGCAGTGAAGATCTCTGGCAAACTGGACTTGGGGTTGGCGCTTTGCACGCTGGGAAGTTGCGGAGCGCTGCAGATTGCGACGAATTTTTTCAATGACGCGCTGGACTCAATCAAAGGCGCGGACACGCAGGCGCGGATCGGGCCACGGCGCATCACGGCAGCGGGACGTGCGGATGCGGGCACTGTGAAAATTGCGGCGTGGTTGATGCTCGTCGTAGCAACGCTGCTGGCCGTGCCGCTGTTTGAGGCACGAGGACTGCCGATTTTGTTCATCGGCATTCCGTCGCTGTATTTTTGCTTTGGTTACACGGGCGGGCCGGTGCCGCTGGCGTATCGCGGGCTGGGGGAGCTGTTTGTGATTTTGTTTTTCGGCCTGGTGGCGGTGACGGGCACGGCGTTTGTGCAAACGGGCGAATGGTATGAGGCGGCGGTGGTCGCCGGACTTCAAATCGGCTGCCTGAGCACCGTCTTGATCGCGATCAACAACTTGCGCGATGTGAATGAGGACCGGCAGACGGGCAAGAAGACGCTGGCAGTGCGGCTGGGGGTGGGATTTGCGAAGGCGGAGATCGTGCTGCTGATTGTGGCAGCGCATGCGGCGGGGATTTACTGGTTCATGCAGGGCTGGGAGCGCGCCTTCACGCTGCCACTGGTGACGCTGCCGATCGGTTTGTTCGTGGCGTGGCGGGTGATTGTCGAGCCACCGAGCCGGGGGCACAACCGGCTGCTGGCGCTGAGCGGCATGCAGTTGCTGGCGTTTGCAGCGCTGATGTGCTGGGGAATCGTCAAAGCTGGGAAGGTGATGCCGTGAGCGGATTTTTCGTCCTCGTCCTCGATCATGGCGGGTGTTTGAGAGGATGAGATTCGAACTTTCATAGAGCGGGCGTTAAGCTGGCTTGGTGAGTTCAAGGCGAGGAGCAGTGATGGCATCGAGAACGAGAACGAGGACGAGGACGAGGACGAGGACGAGAAGGAGTAGGAGGACGAGAAGGAAGCGTTGAAGGGGTTGCGAGATGATGGAAGTATCGAGGATGGAATCGCCGATTTACGTTCACGAATACCTGCTGCGCAGCGGCGTGGCGCTGAATGCGGTGTCGCAGCGGCGGGTGTTTGCGGGGGCGTTGATCCGGGTGAATGAGGGGTTTGGCTGCGTGCATCCGTGGCCGGAGTTTGGCGATGCGCCGGTGGATGAGCAGCTTCGGCTACTCAGCGAAGGCGTGACGACGCCGGTGACGGCGATGGCGCTGCGCTGCGCGGAGATCGACGGCGCTGCGAGACGCGCGGGTTTGAGTTTGTTTGAAGGGCTGGAGATTCCGCGCAGCCATTACTCGTGGAGTTTTGCCACAGACACGGAGCCGCAGATGGAACGCGTCATGACCGAAGGCTGGCCAGCGATCAAAGCGAAGGGTTTTGCCAATTACGGCGAGACGATCCGCTTCCTCGAAGGCTGTGCGAAGCGGTTCGAGGCGCAGGGCGTGCGGCTGCGGGTGGATTTCAACGGCGTGCTGGACCGATTCACGTTTGAGAAGTTCGTCGAGTTCATGCCGCTGCGGGTTTATCGCGCGCTAGATTTTGTGGAGGATCCGTTTCCGTATGACGCGGAGGCGTGGGAGGCAATGCGGCAGCGGTGGGGCGTGAAACTGGCGCTCGACAAGGGCTGGAGGAGCGGGACGCATGGCTTTGATGCCGTGGTGGTGAAGCCTGCGCGGCGGGATTGGCGTGTGGTAGCTGCGCTGCACCCTGACAGACCGCTGGTGCTGACTTCGGCAATGGATCATGCGCTGGGGCAGATGTTTGCCGCGTATGAGGCGGCGGTGGCGCTGGCGGAAGGACAGGCGCTGGATTTTTGCGGGCTCTGCACGGAGCATTTGTTCGAGCAGGAGGTGTTTTTTGAGCGGGTGAACTCGAATGGCGGTTTTTTAGCAGCAGACCGCAGTGGTGGCGGACTGGGTTTTGGAGAAATCTTGGAGGCGCTGCCATGGAGACGACTTTGATGATCGAGCCTGAGTTTTGGAGCGATGGCTGCGTGTGGATCGGACATTCTGATCACACCGAGGAGGCCGCATCACTCGCTGATTTTGCGCTGCATGAGCTGAAGGTGACGAACTGGTGCTTTTTCCAGACGAGTGGCTCAGAGGGCAGACGCAAGTGGGTGGGATTGACGAAGGAGAGCCTGCTGGTCTCCGCCCGTGCGGTGAACATGCGTTATAACATCACCGCAAATGATCGCTGGCTGCTGGCGCTGCCCATCTATCATGTGGGTGGATTTGGGGTGCTGGCTCGTGCGTTTGTGAGCGGTAGCCAGGTGACGCGGCTGGAGGGAAAGTGGGATGCGGCAGCGTTTGTGCGGAGATGCGTCGAGGTTGAAGCAACGCTGGCTTCGCTGGTGCCAACGCAGGTGTTTGATCTGGTAGCGGCTAAGCTGAATGCTCCGCAGTCGTTGCGCGTGGTGCTCGTCGGCGGTGGTGCGATGAGTTCGGAATTGGAGCAGGCGGCCCTGCGACTGGGCTGGCCGGTGCGCCGGACGTATGGGATGACAGAGACCGCCTCTCAGGTGGCGTCGCAAACGGCGGCAGGCGGTGAGCTAGAGGTGCTGCCAATCTGGGATGTAAGCACGGATGAAGAGGGCGTGCTCAGCGTACGCGGAAGGGCGCTGGCAAAGGGCTATGCGATGCAGGAGGCCGGCAAGTGGCACTGGGAGCCGATTGCAGATGAATCTGGGCTGTGCACGCGGGATCGTGTGAGTTTGTGGCAGGACGGAACGCGGCGCTGTTTGCGATTCCTCGGCCGTGAGGCGAACACCGTGAAAATTTTGGGCGAACTGGTGTCCTTGGGGGCAATTCAAGCGGGCATCGAAACGCTGCGGCTGGAATTAGACATACGCGAAGGTGCGGCGGTAATCTGCGATGTGCCGGATGCGCGCAAGGAGACCAGACTGGTGCTGGCAGTCACCGGGATTTGCATGACGGATGCAGAACGACTGCGCGAGTCCCTGAATCGTCAACTGCGCCCCTTTGAGCAGGTGGAACAAATCATCGAGCTGCCAAAGATCCCACACAGCGAACTGGGCAAGGTGCGGCTGGCCGAACTGCGGGCGCTGCTGTAAAGCCTACTTGCCCTTGGCGGCGTCTTTGGGAGCAGCGCCATCCAGCGGTGTGATGACTGGACGGTCCTTCATCTCTGGCGAGATGAGGTAGTTCTTCGGATCTGTAGGGTCTGGAACGAACGAGATCAGAAACAGCTCTTCGATCTTGTCCGTGAGCGTCTCCTGGGAAGTGCGCACGGTGGCGTGGACATAGCCCTTGTCCTTTTCTGCGACGAGGCCGAGGACGATGATTTTGAGGGTTTCTTGTTTACGCTTGGTGGCTTCAGGCGTGAGTTTGAGCTTTTTGTGCCAGGCTTCGCGATCCGCCTGATAAAACTCCTGCGGCGTCATTTTTTCCAACTCACCCACGCCTTTGACATTGTAGCCGGCCAGCATCGTCTCCTCATCGGTCATGGTGGGAGCGGATTTGATGATGCCGACGGTTTCGCGCTGACGACGCTCCAACGAACCGGGAACGAGCATATGAGACGCGGTCTTCCAGTCCTGCTGGACCACAGCGGAGAGGTATTTTTTCACCAAGGCGGCACAAGGATGGTCGAGCGGCAACGGTTCCGCTTTGACCGCTGAGGCGGCGAGGCTGAGGAGGGCGGCGGCAAAAGAGCAGCGGAGGAAGGAACGCACGTGCATAGAAAGTTGTGAAAAAGGAGGGGCAGAGTTCCTAACCGCTGGCAGAATGCGCGTCAAATAAAGAAACCCACACTTGGAATGGCCTTGAAACCGCTCCCCGGTAAGCAGAGAAAAGCGAACCAGCCGCCGCAGGATTTTTCTTTTCTTTGTGAACAAAACGCGCGTATTCTCCGACAAAGCAGATCGCTTTGCCAAACTCATAACCTATGAAACACATCATCCTCTCCATCCTCACCGCCGCTTCCCTGTCTTCCTGCGCCACCGGCCCTGCCGCTCAACAAGGGGCCGTCATTGGCGGCCTTGGTGGTGCTGCTGTCGGCGGCATCATCGGTTCTCAAAGCGGCCGCGGCCTCGAAGGCGCGCTGATCGGCGGCGCACTCGGTGCCGCAGGCGGCAATGCCATCGGTAATTCCAAGGACCGCCAGCGCCGTTACTACTAAAACTTGGCTTCCCCCCCAATCATCATGAAAAACACCCTTTTCGTTCTTCTCTCTGCTGTGTCGCTGGTTTCCTGCGCCACGGGGCCTAATGCTCAAACGGGTTCCGTTCTCGGCGCTCTCGGCGGTGCCGCCGTCGGCGGCATCATCGGCAATCAAAGTGGCCGTGGCCTGGAAGGCGCTGCCATCGGCGCTGGTCTGGGAGCGCTCGGGGGCAATGCCCTCGGCAACTCCAGAGACCAGCAGAACAGCCGTTACCAGCAAGGTCAGCAGCAGGGCTACTATGACAATCAAGGCCGCTGGCACCCTGCCCCGCAGCAACAACAGCGGCAACAGCAGGGCTATTACGACCGCAACGGCAACTACCGTTACTACTAGGAGTCCGCTGGAATCCTCACCCAAAGCCTGTCTGACGAAGTCTTCGTTAGACAGGCTTTCTTTTTTGAGAGTAGATTTCCGTATGCTTCAAACCATTGCAGAAACACGCCAATTTTTCCGCGAAAACGACTGGCACACCATCCTCGCGCGCATGAACGCCCGTGATACGCATCCGGTGATCCAGTTTATGAAATACGGCATCTGCGGCGTGGGGTCACTGATCGTGGGCCAGAGCATCTGGCTGGCGCTCTCCATCTGGGCGTGGCCGGCGCTGGATTCCGACCTGCCGAAGGAGGTGCGCGCGCTGAACAGCACCTACAACAACCTCATCTCCTTCTTCTTTGGCAACTTGTTCGCCTACGTCACCAATTCAAAATGGGTCTTCACGCCGGGACGGCATCACCGCCTGCTGGAGTTTTTCTACTTCACGCTCGTCAGCACGGTGGCGTTTGTGATCGGTCTTTCGACCGGGCCGATGCTGATCCAAATGTACGGCATCTCCACCCTGCTGGCGCAGCTTTTGATGCTGACCTCCTCGGTGCTGGTGAATTTCGTGTGCAGGAAGTTCTTCGTCTTTAAAAACTGACGCGGCATGCTGCACGTCGTCCTGTTCCAGCCGGAGATTCCGCACAACACCGGTGCCATCGGACGCTTGTGCCTGGCCACGGGCGCACAGCTGCACTTGATCAAGCCACTGGGCTTCAGCCTGGAAGATCGTCATCTGAGAAGAGCCGGCCTGGACTACTGGCAGGAGGTGGATGTGCGAGTGTGGGAGTCATGGGAAGAACTGCGCGGCACTTTGAGGACGGACGCCGCCGTTTATTTCATCGAGTGTCAGGGTGAAACCACCTACTGGGACGCTGATCTCACCGCAGGCGAGGTCTATCTCGTCTTCGGCCCTGAAACACGCGGCATTCCGCCCTCGGTGATCGTTACCGCCAACTGCCTGTGCATTCCGATGCAGGGCACGCGCAGCCTGAACCTGGCCACCGCCGCAGGCATCGTGATGTATGAAGCCGTTCGGCAGCGCACGCTGGCGGGCATCCCACCTTGACGCCGCTGCCCATCTGCGGAGCGTACCCACACTTTATTTTCATGAGCCAGGAAGCCGCCCCACTTGCCGCACAGGATGTGCATCGCACCTATCACCTCGCCGGTCACGATTTGCCCGTGTTGCGCGGGGTTAACATCGAAGTTGCCG
>JAYVIO010000199.1:0-12769 GCA_043770175.1 Verrucomicrobiales bacterium
GTGCAGGTCTGGAACATTCATGAGCGCATGTCGGGCCGCAGCTTCGTCGATGTCCTCAACAAAGATCTGATCACCCGCATCAAGGGCCCGGAAGGATCACCGCAGCAGTTGCGCGACTCCGAGGTCGGCGGTGCCAACCGGCAGAAGTCGCTTTATGCCGCAGGGGATGCGGATGGCACGGTCTTCATCTACGATGCAAAGACGCTCAAGCCCATGGGTGAACCCTTCCATCATCCGCCCGCTGTAGGGGCCGTGACACTCACTCAAGATGGCAAACTGCTCATCACCTCCGGCCGTGACCGTGAAGTGCGCGTCTGGGACATCGCTTCGCACAAAAACATCGTCAGCATGCGCCATACATCGTTTGTGCCGGTTCTCGCGCTCAGCCCCGACGACGAACGCCTCGTCACCGTCACCGATGAAGGCGAGATGCGCGTCTGGAATGTGCGCACCGGTGACTGCCTCACACCCGCCATCTGCGACACTCCCCGTGAAAGCAGCGAGCAGGAAGGCATCGTCGTCGCCCGTGTGGCGGATGACGCCAAAAGCATCCTGTTCCGCGTTTCCGAGCACGGTTTCTTCAGCGCGCCCATGCCACCCCAGAACACGCTGCTGCCCGAGTGGTTCCTCCAGTTTGCCGAAGGCCTTGCCCGTCGTCGGCTTGCGCCAGAAGGCCGCATCGAGATGCTGCAGCCGGAAGATTTCGACGCCGCCATGGCCGCAATACCCAAAACACCCGGGCCAGGCGAAGAAACCGCCGTCCGCTGGGCCAAATGGCTGCTTGCTCCCGCCGCCACCCGTCCCCTCTCGCCGCTCGAAGACCAACCGTTCACCACCTACCTGAGTTCTCTCAAGGAACAGGGCTCACCCGCCGCTGCCCGCGAGCTGCTGCGCTATCGTCCCAAGGATCGCGACGCGGTTGAAAAAGCCAAACTGCTCAAGCCCTCGCCGCCGAAGTAAAAGTACGATGGACACTCTTGTCCGTCGGTTTGGAGCTGGGTGTGAGTGCTTAAAATCACTCTGACGTTGATCGACAGACAGGAGTGTCTGTCGCACTCACGCCGCAATCACCGCCGCGCGCGCATTCTCCTCAGCGCCGGTCTTTTGCAGGTAGTAGTCGTAATCGCCGGAGTACGTCGTGACCACGCCGTCATTGATGTGCAGCACCTTGGTGGCAAGGCTGCGGATGAAATGCACGTCATGGCTGATGAAGACCAGCGTGCCTTCGAACTTTTGCAGCGCCAGGATCAAACCTTCGATGGCCCAGATGTCGAGATGCGTCGTCGGTTCGTCCATCAGCAGCAGGTTCGGCGGATCGACGAGGAATTTGACCAAATTCACGCGGCTTTTCTCGCCGCCGCTCAGCACGCGGCACTTTTTGTGCACGTCTTCACGCTTGAAGAGGAATGAGCCGAGAATGCTGCGCGCTTCATCCTCGCGAATCTCTGGCGCGACGCGTTTCAGCTCCTCCAGCACGCTGCAATCGGGATCGAGCGTGTCTGCGCGATGCTGCGAGAAGTAGCCGAGCTTCACATTCGTTCCGAGTTTGCGCTCGCCCTTCTGAAACGGCACTTCACCGGCCAAAATCTTGATCAACGTCGATTTGCCCGAGCCGTTCGGTCCCACCAGCACCGTGCGCTCGCCGCGTTCGATTTCGAGATCGAGGCCGCGATAGACCTGCTTCGTGCCGTAGGCCTGATAAATATCCGTCAGCGCGATCAGCCGCTGCCCACTGCGCTGCGGCTGCGGGAAGTTGAAGCGGAAAGGTTTGCGCAACGGGCGCGGTTTTTCCAGCTTGTCCATCTTCGCGAGCTGCTTCTCACGGCTCTGCGCCTGTGAGGCCTTTGATGCCACGGAGCGGAAGCGGTCGATGAACTCCTGAATTTGCTCGATTTCCTTCTGCTGGTTTTTGTAGGCTTGATTCGCGCGCTCCCAGTTCGCCTCACGCTGCTCCAGATGCTCGCTGTAGTTGCCCTGGTAGGCGATGAACCGGCCCTCATCGATCTCATAGACCGATTGCACCAGCTCATCCATGAAATCGCGGTCATGCGAAATCATGAGGATCGCGCCGGGGTAGTTCTTCAAATAATTGCGGAACCACATCAGCGAGAGCAAATCGAGATGATTTGTCGGCTCATCGAGCAGCAGCAGATCAGGCTCCATCACCAGCAGCCGCGTCATGTGCGCACGCATCACCCAGCCACCGCTGAACTCGCGAGCAGGCCGCGCAAAGTCCTCTTCCTTGTAGCCCAGGCCCTTGAGAATGCGTTTCGCCTTCGCCTCGGCTTGCGGATTCTCCAGCGCATCATGCTTGGCGTGCGCTTCAAAGTATTCCGGGCTCGAAACATCGCCAGCGGCCTCAAACTCACGCAAAACTTTCTCCAGCGCCTCGATCTCGCCCGCCTTTCCCGTGGCTACCTCCAGCACCGTCTCCTCACCGACGGGTTCGCTCTCCTGCGGCAGATAACCGACCGTCGTCCACTCATCACGGATGATTTCGCCGGCATCCGGCGTGTCCGTTTTGAGGATCAGCGAGAACAGCGTCGATTTACCCGCCCCGTTCGGCCCCACCAGCGCCACGCGCTCCCCATAGTTGATGGTCAGCGACGCAGCGCTGAACAGCGTGCGGGCATTGAAGGTCTTGGTGACGTCGCGGATGGTAAGCATGGGGCGGATGAGGTAGGTCAGGGAGCGCCGGTTGCAAGAAGGATGCCGTCCTGAAATTCATTTGCCTGCCCGCTGACAGTGGGCCTAACTCATAACCATGGTGCCGATGAGCCAGATACAGCGTTATTGCCAGGAGATCGCGCGGATGTTCAAGCCGCGAAAGATCATCCTTTTTGGCTCGCATGCTTATGGCAAGCCACACACCGACTCCGATGTGGATGTCATGGTGGTCATGCGCGACGCGAAAAAACTCGGCCGCCGTCCCGCCGTGACTATCCGTATGGCCGTGAAAGCCGGCTTTCCCGTGGACATGCTGGTGCGTGAAGAGCGTGAGGTGGCGCGCCGCGTCAGCCAAGGCGACTCCTTCATGCTGGATGTGACCGAACATGGCCGTGTGATGTATGAAGCCGTCCACGCTTGAATGGGTCAAGAAAGCCGAAGCGGACTTTGTCACCGCGCTGGTGCTGTCACGTCGGCGCAAAGTAACCTTGTACGACCAGGTTTGTTTTCACTGCCAGCAAAGTGCCGAGAAATACCTCAAGGCCCGTATTGATGAAGCGGGCATTCGCTGCCCTAGGACGCATGACCTCGACGACCTGCTGGACCTGACCCTGCCTGCCGAGCCGTTGTGGGCCGCAATGCGGCCCGCTCTGGTCAGCCTTTCGGACTACGCCGTGGAGTTTCGCTATCCGGGCAATGAGGCCACGCAGCAGGATGCGAAATCTGCCTTGAAGGATGCCCGCATGGTCCGCAAAGAAGTGCGTGCCACACTCGGACTGCCCATGAGCTGAATCACCGTGCCGCCATCACCGCACGCGGTTGGTGCTCCGTGAGGATTTTTGACAGCGGCACCTCCACCGCATTTTCCCGGCCCAGGAACTCCAGCAGGATGCGCACACGCTCCACACCGGTGAGCATCGCATTCACAATGCCCTTCATGCCGCGCATCGGCCCCTCGGTCAGTTCCACGATGTCACCGACCTTCACACCCACTTCCACCTCGCAAATTTCCACGTCCTTCATCTCCGCTTTCAGCAGCGCAATCGCCTTGTCCGGCACCGAGGTGAGATTACCGCCAAAATCGACCACGCGGATCACGCTCTGCGAGTAGTTCACCGCCCGCATGGACTCGGCGGGGATGAAGTGGGCGAAAAAGTAGCTCGGAAACAGCGCCTCAATGAACCACACCTTCCCTCGCCGCGTGTTCTTTTGAAACCGGATGCGTGGGCAGTAGGTCTCCACGCCTTCGAGTCCAGCCATCAGCGATGCCGCAATGTGCTCACACTTCGGGCGGGTGTGGACGACATACCATGCCGGGGTGTTTTCTTTTTTTTCTTTCATGGGGGGAGGCGGCTTCAAACTGTCTCTGCGCACCGCTTGGGCAACCTCAATCCTCCCGCAGGAACATCGCGTTTGCGCATTTGGGCGGTCTGCGCCACCTGTGCGCCCGTTTTCCCCCGCTTGACGCGCATGTTTGCCGATCTCTACGACTATCTCTACCACCAGGCTCCCACCGGCGGCATTCCGCTCAAAGGAACTGGCATCGTCGTGGCGCTGGCGCTCATCGTGACCCACGGCTGGGCGCTGAAAAACACCGCGAAGACCCAGGCCTTCCTCAAAGCCTTTCCCCGCACCTACCAATGGGGCGTGATTCTGCTCACGATTGATTTCATCTGGAGTGCCTTCGCGCTCGCCAACATGGACATGGGCGAGTTCTTCCACATGCGCCGCATCTTCATCATGATCGTCGCCGGCGGATTCGTCGCCGTGCTGATCTATGTGAAGGAATTTCTCGCCGTGCGGGCATTGGGTTCACTCATGCTACTTGTCGCCGGCCCGGTGTTGACCGCCGCCTTCCTGCAACCGCAGACCAGCCGTCTGCTGCTGCCCCTGCTGGCCTATGTCTGGATCATCGTCGGCATGTACTTCATCGGCATGCCTTTCCTGATGCGTGACTGGATCAACTGGCTCCTTGCCAAACCGAAGCGCTGGAATCTGGCGGTGTATTCCGGCATCGCCTACGGCGTGGTGCTGCTCGTCGCCGCAATCCTGTTCTACTGATGCAGTCCCGCGTCCTCGTCATTCGTGGCGGTGCGATTGGCGACTTCATCCTCACGCTGCCAGCGATACGGCTGCTGCGCGAAACCATCGCTGGCTGCCACCTTGAGATCATCGGTTACCCCGCCATCGCCGAACTCGCCCGCAGCGCTGGCCTCGCCGATTCCGTGCGCAGTCTCGAACATCGCACCATGGCCCCGCTGTTCGCCAAAACCGCGCCCATCGACGAAGCGCTCGCAGAACATCTGCGCAGCTTCAATCTCGTCGTCAGCTTCCTCTACGACCCCGACGGCCACTTCCGCGCCAGCCTGGAGCGTGTCGGCGTCAAAACGCTCATCGAATGTGCATCGCGGGTGCAAAACGACGGCGGACATGCCTCGAAACAACTCGCGAAGGGCCTGGAGAAGCTCGCCATGTTCTTGGCAGATGATCTGTTTCAAAGGCCGCTCTTTCCTTCGAGCACGGAACGATCTGGAAAAATCGTCATCCATCCCGGCAGCGGCTCGGTAAAGAAAAACTGGCCCTTGGAGCACTGGCTTCGCCTCGCCGATGAACTTCCCGACCATGAGATCGTTTTCATCACCGGCGAAGCCGAAGAAGCCCGTGGCGTGAAGATCACGCAGCATACGAACTGGCATTCGCTGCCACTCTCCGAACTCGCCAACCGCCTCACCACCTGCACCGCCTTTCTCGGTCACGACAGCGGCATCTCCCATCTCGCCGCCGCCTGCGGTGTGCCGTCGCTGCTGCTCTTTGGTCCCACCGATCCGGCGGTCTGGGCGCCGCCGCAGCCCTGGGTGCAGGTTTTGCGTGAAGACAGCCATGATTTGTCCACGCTGTCTTACGAGCGGGTGAAATTGGCCGTCGCGCAAGTTGTGTCAAAACCGTAGCGTGTTAGCATCCCCGCTCATGTCCGACGATAAAACGCCCGTAAAATTTCGCACCTTCCTCATTCTTGGCGCCCCCGGCAGTGGCAAAGGCACGCAGGGCAAGGTGCTTGGTTCCATTCCACGTTTCCATCATCTCGCCTGCGGCGATGTGTTTCGCTCTCTCGACACCCGCACGTCCCTCGGACAAAAGTTCGTCGAGTTCTCCAGCCGCGGCGAACTCGTGCCTGATGATCTGACGGTGCAGCTCTGGCGCGCGAACATCAAACAGCGCGTCGATTCGCATCAGTTCAAGCCGGAGATCGACTTCCTGGTGCTCGACGGCATCCCGCGCAACGTCGAGCAGGCCAAATACATGGAAGCAGACATCGAGGTGCTCAAAGTTTTTCATCTCTCCTGTCCTGACCGCACGGAACTCGCCCGCCGCCTGCGCAAACGCGCCCTCAAGGACAACCGCTTCGATGATGCGAACGAAAGCGTCATCCAAAACCGCTTCGCCACCTACGAGGCCGAAACCAAGCCAATCCTCGATCACTACATCGGCGACCGCATCGTCGATATCGACGCCAGTCAGTCGCCCGCCAAAGTCCTCTACGACATCATCGGCAGCATCATGACGTTGGAAGCTTGGCGCGAGCAGGAAAAGCTGCGGATCTAGAGCGGCCATGCGCGTCCTTTTCATCGGCACCGGCGACATCGGCCTTCCCTCGTTGGAATGGCTGCTCAACACGACGAAACATGCAGTCGTCGGCGTCGTTACGCAGCCCGACAAGCCCGTGGGCCGCAAACAAGTGCTCACCCCGCCGCAGATCAAAGTGCGTGCTCTCGCCGCTGGCATTCAAGTCATCCAGCCACCGAAAATCCGCCACGCCGTCGAGGAACTGAAGGCTTTCAACGCCGATGTCGCCGTCGTCGTCGCCTACGGACAGATTTTGTCACGCGCTGTGCTCGACGTGCCTAAATTCGGCTGCCTGAACATCCACGCCTCGCTGCTGCCGCGTCATCGCGGTGCCGCACCGATCCAGGCCGCGATTCGCGATGGCGACTCAGAAACCGGCGTCACCATCATGTTCATGGATGAAGGCCTCGACACCGGCGACATCCTGCTCATGCAGCGCCTGCCCATCGCCGCTGACGACACCGGCGGCAGCCTGCATGACAAACTCGCGCAACAGGCACCCGCCGCGCTCGAAACCGCGCTCGATCTCCTCGCCTCTGGCAATCCTCCGCGTGAAAAACAGGACACCGCGAAAGCCACGCACGTCCGCAAACTCACGCGCCAGGACGGCCGCATCGTCTGGACCCGTCCCGCCATCGAACTCCACCGCCTCATCCGTGCCTTCACGCCATGGCCTGGTACTTCCTGCGTGCTGAAGGATGCGCAGATGAAGATTCACCGCGCCCAAGTCATCGCCAACGCCGACGCCTGCCCAACACCTGGCACCATTGTCAGCGCCAATGCCGACGGCATCGTCGTCAGTTGCGGCAACGGCCTACTTTGTCTCACCGAAGTCCAAATCGAAGGCGGCAGACGTTTGTCTGCCGCCGACTTCCTGCGCGGCCACCCGCTTCAGGCGGGCGATGTGCTGTTGTAGGTCGGGTGTGTGCTGCGCGAGAAGATTCTCATCATCTTCGTGGCTCAATTCGCAGCGCCGCCCGACGATTGGGCGCTGAGTGGTGTTTGCGTGAAATGCAAAAGACGGGCGGGCTTCGCCACACCCGTCCTACGATTCCGGCATCACTCTTGCATCATGCCAAGAACGGTTTGGCTCGTTTTTTCCGGACAAGCACTCAATCACCCAATCAAATATTCCTTCTCTGCCTTCCAAATCCAGCCAGGCCCACTGCCCATTGGGATTCACTTCGAGAAAGAAATATTGGTTTTTTGTCCGCAAAAAATCCAGTCGTCCAAACGACAGCCCGGCTTCGCTCATGAACTTGCTGATCCCCCCGCAGACTTCATCGGGAAGGTGTGTTCGTTTCCACGGCAGCTCCATGGCATTGATGTGTTTGCGCCAATCGACTCCGGGAAAAGAAGTTCTGTCCAGCTCAAAGGCGAACTGCCTCCCTGCCACGTAAACCACCGTTACATCCGCTTCCGCATCGACCAGATCCTGAAGAAACCACGGATAAGATGGGTCGAGCGTCTCAGGCTCCACGCGACGCGTGAAAAGGAACTGATAATTGCCGGTAAAGTCGGCCACCAGAGATTTGGCGATCTGTGGAGCGCTGCTGGCAATTAAGCAATCCTGCCGGACGATCTTCCATGGCGGGACATGGAAATGGCTGGCCGCCAGCCGCATCTGAGAGATTTTGCCCAGCCGGGTTTCCGCCCCTTTTTCAACCAGCGCGATTTTCCCGCGCAGCCTGCAAAGATTGTACATCTCCTGCACCAGATAGCTGACCTGCTGCTGCGTCCACCACTCCAGGGAACCACCCGCGGGTTTGTCCAGCGGGTCATCGAAAGCAGGCTTTCGCACATACAGTCGGCTCACATCTTCCTCTCGGACCGTTCTCCCCGCAGGATCACGCAGAAAGAAGCTATGCGGGCTGAACTCAAACTCGTAATGCCGCCACAAATCGACATTGAAACGGAAGATCGGATGCTGCCCGAGCCGACGAATGATCTCATCGGTCGTTCCATCAACGCTGTTCGTGAGGATGAGCAGCATCCGGCAACGGCATCAGTCGTTATTATCGTTTTTGGAATCGTTGGGTTTCCCGTGGTAGTCGAAAGTCTGCACAGAATTGCTGGTGTAACTGCCGGCAATGATTGTGTCATGACGGGTTTGTTTGTTCCAGTCGTAGGCAGGAAGGTGGAACTCGGTGGTGGATGGCGTTTGGCTCAGATCAGCAGGTGTCAGTGTTTTCATCTTGCGATTGTAGGTTGTGCTTTCCTTCTTGAGTGACCGGATGCTGGCTGTCTCCCGTCAGTAGTAGATCGCCATCCGTTATTTTATGGTGTATCAACTGATACACTTACGTCAATCGACATTTTCGTTCAAATCCTTGGGTGAGGGGCAGCAAAAGCGGGGCGATCACCAGATGTACCGCAGCTTCAGGACCTAGCTGCGTAAGCGAAGAAAAACACCACTTCAGCAAGCGAGGTGAAACGCCTGAATTCCCGAGCTGCCGCTTCGTCGAGTGTGACCAGCCGGTTGAAGCAGATGCTCCGTCTGCCTCGAACAAGCAGGCGTGCTTGCTCACTGGTGGGCGTCTCTACGTTAGCCGGATTCAAGGAGTGTCTCGATACGCGTTTGAATTCACTCCTGCAAGAAGACAAACACGCCCTTCTTGTTACCGACGATCACATCGGTCTTGCCGTCCTTGTTCACATCACCAGCCGATACTTGTGTGCCGACGCCGCTGTCGTTGTCGATTTCATGCGGGATCAAATCAGCGCCGCCTTTGCCATCACGTTTGATCTGGAACCAATACAAAACGGCGGGCGCGGCGGGTTCCGCATCCTTGTTCGGGCCGTGTGCCCAGTAGCGCTTGCCGGTGATGAGATCGAGCACGCCGTCGCCATCGACATCCGCCATCGTGGTGGCGTGGGTTTGCGTGAACTTCACGCCGTGCGGGCTGTCTTCCGGCTTCTCACCGAGAATCTGATGCGTGGCGAAGCTGCCGTCGGCCTGCTGCTCATACCACGCGAAGCCGTATCCGTGCGCATCCCAGCTCGTGAGCACATCGTTGCGGCCATCGCCGTTCACGTCATAGACCTGCATCTGCGAGCCACCGCGAGCGCCTGCGGGTGCGAAAGGCATTTCATGAAATGCCCATTCCTCCGAGGCCGTGCCCGGCTGCTCGCGCCAGCCATCTTTGTCGAGGATGTCAGGACGCTTGTCGCCATTGATGTCGCCGAAGCCATAGCCGTGCGTGTAGCGGAAGTAGCGCTTGATGTCCGGCTTGGCGATGGCGTGGTAAGTCCCACGCTGCGTGGGATTCGCCCAGTCGAGCGAGGCATAACCCAGACGACCGCCGGTGTGGCAGATCAGTTCCGGTTTGCCGTCGCCGTCCATGTCGCCGAGCTGCGGTGACTCGTTGTCCGTCACGTCGAAAATGATGTGGCGCTTCCATGCTTCGGTGCCGCGCTTGCCGGAGTTTTCATACCAGGCCGTGATGTCGCCCGGCCAGGAGAACACCAGGATGTCCATCTTGCCGTCGGCGTTGAAATCGTGCGTGTAGCTGAGGAAATAATCCGAGTAGCCGAGTGGATCGACCGCCTTGCCTTTGAACTCAGGCGCGGACTCGATGAACTTGGCGTGATTCGGCACATACGCCTCGTCTGTCAGTGGTTTGTTGCGTTCCGCCTTCGGCGCACTGTAGGCCGAGCGTTCTTTAAATTCCGGCCCCCACCACACAAACGGCCCCGCGCAGATGTCATTGCTGCCATCCTGGTCAAAATCCGCAAAGTGAGCGCCCTCACACCAGAACTCATTCGAGAGCGTGAGTTTTTTGAACTTCAAATCAGCGGCGCTCAGCGGTAGCGCGATCAACAGGGTGGAGAAAAGCAGTTTGGTCATGGTGGGTGGCAGGGAACAGCTTGAAAGTGGATGATCTTGCAGGCAGGCAAGGTTTGCAAAATCTATCCACGATCAGCCACAGCCTCGTCATTCCTCTCTGCAAGGCAGCAGATGCGCTGCGCGTTTGGTTTTCTGAAGTTCGGCGCTAGAGTGCCGGGTTGCCAAACCCCTACATGACCCTGCGTTTCCAGTTTCCCTCTCTCGTTTTGGGCGGTTTTGCCGTCGCCTGCTCGTTCGCACCTGCTGCGGACACGTTTCCGCCGGATCAGATCGAGTTTTTTGAGAAGAACGTCCGCCCCGTGCTCGCCGAGCGCTGCTACGAGTGTCATGGCGCGCACAAACATCAAAACGGCCTGCGCCTCGACTCCCGCACCGCTGTCGTGCGCGGCAGTGAATACGGCAAAGTCGTCGAACCGGGCAATCCGAGCGCCAGCAAGCTGATCAAGGCCATCAATCACGCCGCTGGCGTCGAAGCGATGCCGAAGAAGGGTGACAAGCTGCCTGCGCCGCAGATCGCTGCACTCGAAAAATGGATCAGCATGGGCCTGCCATGGCCGGCGGAGAAGGAAGTAGCCGATCATGCGGCTCCGAAGGCCGATCCGATGCAGCACTGGGCCTACAAGCCGGTGCAAAAGCCTGCGGTGCCTGCTGGATTCACCGGCAATCCGATCGACGTCTTCGTTGGTGCCAAGCTCAAAGCCGCTGGGCTTGAGTTCGCGCCGAAGGCCGATTCACACACGCTCACACGTCGTCTGTATCTCACGCTCACGGGTCTGCCGCCGAAGTCAGATGCGTCTGACCAGTCCGACACGTCCGACTTCATTCGCAAGCTCCTCTCCTCTTCCGCTTACGGCGAACGCTGGGCGCGCGTCTGGCTCGATGTCGTGCGCTATGCGGACACGAACGGCTACCAAGTTGCGGGCCGCAGCAATTTCTATCCTTACGCCTACACGTATCGCGACTGGATCGTGAAGGCGTTCAACGCCGACATGCCGTATGACCAGTTCGTGAGCTACCAGCTCGCGGCGGATCGCATCACCGCTGCCACGCCAAATTCACCGAACCTTGCGGCACTGGGTTTCTTCAATGTCGGCGAGCGCTTCATCAATGACCGCGTGCTCATCACCGACGACCGCATTGACGTGGTGAGCCGTGGCCTGCTCGGCATCACCATCGGTTGCGCACGCTGTCACGATCACAAATTCGATCCCATCCCGAGCCGCGACTACTACGCGATGTACAGCATCCTCAACAGCAGCGAGGAGCCGGAAGAGACCGAGCTGCCTGTCATCGGCAAGGCGGCGAACGAAACCGACGCGAAGGATTACGAGGCGAAGGTCGCCGTGATCAATCAGAAGGAACTCGACTACAAGAAGCAGGTCTATGACGAGTGCCGCAAGCCGGAGCGCCTCGCTGAATATCTCGTCTTCGCTCAAGATGCGTCTGGAATCACCGACAGGACTGTTTTCAACGGCAAGGCAGGTCAGGCAAAGCTGCGCGACAAGGTGGCGGCCAAATGGCGTGACTTCTTGCAGCGTTACGCGCTTAATGCGAAGCCGCATGCCGCGATGATCGCGTGGAAACACTTCGCCGAGCTGCCTGCGGGCGAGTTTGCCGCCAAAGCGCCCGCCATCACCCAGGAACTCGCGAAGCCTGATAGCGGCTGCGCGCCCGAGATCGCCGCCAGCTTTGCCAAAGCACCGCCGAAGTCGATGAAGGATGTCGCCACGACGTACGCGCGGATCATGCTCGACAGCAAAGTGGAGCCCGTGCGCCAGCTCATGCAGGACAAGCTTTCACCGATGTCCGTACCGGTCGAGGGCGCGGACGCCTTCTTCACGCGCAAGGATCTCGAAACCGTGGTGCGCATCAAAAACGAGCGCAACAAGCTTGATGCCACGCATCCCGGCGCACCGCCGCGTGCCATGGTCATGCTCGACAAGCCGAAGCCGCAGGACGGCCGCATCTTCGTGCGCGGCAATCCCGCGCGGCAGGGCGATCCTGCGCCGCGTGCATGGCTCACCATGTTCGGCGGTGAAAAATTCACCGATGGCAGCGGTCGTCTCGAACTCGCCAAACACATCGCCAGCAAGGACAATCCGCTCACCGCACGAGTCATCGTGAACCGCGTGTGGATGCAGCACTTTGGCAGGCCGCTCGTTTCACAGCCCAGCGACTTCGGCGTGCAGACGCCCAAGCCCGTGCAGGCCGAATTGCTCGACTATCTCGCCGCCACTTTCATGGAAAACGGCTGGAGCTTGAAAAAGCTGCACATGCTCATCCTCACCAGCCGCACCTATCAGCAAAGCAGCCACGCCACGCCGGACAAACTCACCAAGGACGCCGAGAACGACCTGCTGAGCCGCTTCAACCGCCAGCGTCTCGATTATGAAACGATGCGTGATGCGCTGCTCGCCGCCACGGGCGAACTCGACTCTCAGGCGCACGGCGGACGTGCCATCGAACTCAATGCAAAAGACGCCGACACGCGCCGCACGCTTTATCTCAAAGTGGACCGCTACGATCAGGCCAGCGTGCCTGCGATGTTCGACTTCGCCAATCCCGACAGTCACAGTCCGCAGCGTTTCAACACCACCGTGCCACAGCAGGCGCTTTTTTTGATGAACAGCC
>JAYVIO010000200.1:0-4341 GCA_043770175.1 Verrucomicrobiales bacterium
CGGCGGCACCGCCCCCGACATCGCCGGCCTAGGCATCGCCAACCCTATCGCCCAGATCCTCTCCGTCGCCCTCCTGCTGCGTTTCTCCCTTGGTCTCGAACAAGAAGCCGCCAGCATCGAATCCGCCGTCAAAAAGGTCATCGATTCCGGCCTCCGCACCGGAGACATCTTCAGCGGTGCTCTCGGCACGAAAAAGGTGAACACCAAGGAAATCGGCGCAGCCATCATCGCAGAGCTCTGAGTTCGTAGTTCGGGCTTCAGCCCGTCCCGTCACCCGTTCACCACATTCATCGGCTTCCCGGCCAGGAACGCTTTCAAGTTCGCGGCGGTGATGTCGATGAGACGGGCGCGTGATTCACGGCTCGCCCAGGCGATGTGTGGAGTGATGAGGCAGTTCTTCGCGGTGAGCAGCGGATTGTCCGCCTTGGCTGGTTCCATCGAGAGCACGTCGAGTCCGGCCCCGGTGATGCGACCTTCGTTCAATGCCTTGGCCAAAGCGGCTTCATCGACGAGCGGCCCGCGCCCAGTATTGATCACAAAGGCCTCACGTTTCATCAAACCGAGCGTGCGTTCACTGATGAGATGCTTCGTGGCATCGGTCAGCGGGCAGTGCAGGCTGATCACATCGCAGCGGCGGAAAATGTCGTCGATCTCGGCGGCCTCGACTCCTGCGAGCGGCGGTTCCTTCCAAGTGCGCTTGGAAGCGAGCACCTTCATGCCGAAAGCGACGCCGATGCGCGCCACGGCGCTGCCGATTTCGCCGTAGCCGATGATCCCGAGCGTGCGTCCGGCCAGTTCGGTGATCGGATGATCCCAGTAAGCGAAATCCGGGCACTTCACCCAGCCACCGGCCTCAACGCTCTTTGCCGCATGACCGACGTGATTCGTCAGTTCAAGCATGAGCGCGATCACATGCTGCGCCACGGCGGGCGTGCTGTAACCCGGCACATTCGTCACGATGATGCCGCGTTCCTTCGCCGCCACGACATCGACCACATTGAAGCCTGTGGCTGTGACGCCGATGTATTTCAAATCCGGCAGCGCCGCGATGATCTCGCGCGTCAGCGGCGACTTGTTCGTGATCACGATCTCCGCTCCCACACAGCGGGCCGCGGTTTGATCCAGCGGCGTGCGTGGATGCACCTCGCAGGGGGCAATGGCTTCGAGCGGCTGCCAGGAAAGGTCGCCAGGGTTTGCTGTGTGGGCGTCGAGAAGAACGATTTTCATGAGGGGCGGCATCGTTAGCCGAAAAAATAGAATTTTGGGAGAAAAAGTCATCCCATGACGATAATGCTGCCGCCATGCGCCCAATCCTGCTCACTCTTCTCTCCCTCGCCTGCCTGCTTGTCTCCAGCGCCCGCGCTGAGGACGTGAAACCGCTCAAAGTTCTCATGGTCTGCGGCGGTTGCTGCCATGATTACGACAACCAGAAGCTGATCCTCAGCGAAGGCATCAGCGCGCGAGCGAATGTGGAATTCACCATCGTTCACGAAGAAGCACGCGTTAAAGACGACCGCACCCACCAGATTAGCATCTACAAGGAACCGAACTGGGCGAAAAAGTATGACGTGGTGGTTCACAATGAGTGCTTCGGCGCGGTGACGGACGTGGCGTTCGTCGATGGCATCGCCAAGGCGCACTTTGAAGGCGTGCCCGCCGTGATGCTGCACTGCTCCACCCACAGCTACCGCACGGCCAAGACCGACGAATGGCGCAAGTGCGTGGGCCAGACCTCGATGAGCCACGAAAAGAACCGCGACCTGAAAGTGCGCAACGTGGCCGAAGCGCATCCGATCATGAAGGGTTTCCCGAAAGAGTGGCTCGACCCCAAGGACGAGCTCTACAAGAACGAAAAGCTGTGGGAGAACTTCGTTCCCCTAGCCACCGCATACGGTGAAGACACCAAGAAAGACCACCACGTCATCTGGACGAACCAATACGGTGCAGGGCGCGTGTTCGGCACCACCCTCGGTCACAACAACAGCACGATGCAGGACCCGGTTTACCTCGACCTCGTCACCCGCGGCCTGCTCTGGGCTTGCGGCAAGCTGGGCGAGGACGGCAAGCCACTGCCGGGCTATGCGCCAAAGCAGAAGTAGCCTGCCCGTTTAATGCGAGATTTCCAATTCCATTGGATCAGTCGCCGGAAAGTTGGCAGGCGCAGTTCCACGCTGGTATTTTTGGGGATTAAAACTGGCGCTGTGAGAATGCTTGTAACCGGCCGGGTCAAGGGTTCTCCAGAGTCTGTCACGCCGTTCGCTGGAGCACCCAGACAGCACAGACAAGGCCATTGGCAGGAGGCAGAGGTGACGAATGACAGGGGGCGGAAGGAGGTGTTTCAAAGGTCGGTGTGATTGAGCTTACATCTGTCCGTAATACGCCCCTGGACCGTGTTTACGCAGGTGATGTTTTTCCAAAATGTGGGCTGGAATCGATCCCATCGCCGGATTCAGTGAAAACGAGCCAAGGGCCATGTGAGCGCACATTTCGAGGGCGATGCTGTTGTTCAGCGAGTCCATCGCGGTTTTGCCGAAGGTGAAGGGCGCGTGATGAAGCTGCAGCACGGCGGGCATTTCGAGCGGATTGAGCTTCAGTTCCCGCAACCGCTCGACGATGGCGACGCCGGTGAAGTGTTCGTAATCCTGCGCCACTTCGTCCGGAGTGAGCGCACGCACGATGGGCACGGTGCCGTGAAAGTGATCGGCATGCGTCGTGCCGAAGCACGGCAGCTCGCGTCCGGCCTGCGCAAACATCGTCGCATGCAGGCTGTGGGTGTGCGTGATGCCGCCGATGTTGGAAAATTCGCGGTAGAGCACCAGATGCGTCTTGGTGTCGGAGGAAGGCCGCAGCTTGCCTTCCACCACTTTACCTTCGAGGTCGAGCACAACGATGTCGGCGGGTGTCAGCGCCAAGTAATCGACGCCGCTGGGCTTAATCGCCCACAAACCCGAGGCGCGGTCGATGCCGCTGACGTTGCCCCAGGTCAGACGCACGAGACCGCTGGGTTCGAGAGCACGATTGGCTTCACAAACTTGTTCGCGGAGGTCTTGGAGTGTCATCGGCGGCATCAAAGCTCAAACCTCTTACAATTCCAGCAACATAAACTGACGCGTGCGGCGTTAATACGTTGATCCTTGAGAGTTGACGGAAGATGCCGCCCCGTTGACCAGTACCCACTTTCACATGCCTGCCACCGTCGCCCCCCCCGCCGTTCCTGACCAGGAAGCCATCATCAAAGCCGCCTCATGGGTGGTTCCGCTCCGAAATGAAATCGCCCGCGTGCTCGTGGGTCAGACGATGCTCGTGGATCGCCTGCTGGTGGCGCTGCTGACCAACGGCCATGTGCTGCTCGAAGGTGTACCCGGCATCGCCAAAACGCTCGCCGTGCGCACGCTGGCGGGCACCTTGAAGGCGAAGTTCCAGCGCATCCAGTTCACGCCGGACCTGCTGCCGGCGGATGTCGTCGGCACGATGGTGTATCACCCGAAGGACGGCTCTTTCTCGCCACGCCTCGGCCCCATCTTTGCGAATCTCGTGCTCGCGGACGAAATCAACCGTGCTCCGGCCAAGGTGCAGAGCGCCCTGCTCGAAGCGATGCAGGAACGCCAGGTCACGCTCGGCGAAAACACCCACAAGCTGCCTGATCCCTTCATGGTGCTCGCCACGCAGAACCCGATCGACCAGGAAGGCACTTACACCCTGCCCGAAGCCCAGCTCGACCGTTTCCTGCTCAAAGTGCGCGTCACCTACCCGACGCCGGTGGAGGAACGCCAGATCTTGGATGCCATGGCCACCTCGGCCCCGATGCTTGATGTCAATCAGGTCACCGATGTTGCCACGATCAGCGCCAGCCGCGTGGTCGTGAACCAGCTCTTCATGGATGAAAAAATCCGCGATTACATCGTCGCCATCATCAACGCCACACGGCATCCCGAAACGCTGGCTCCGCATTTGAAGCTTCTCATCCGCTGCGGTGCCTCGCCGCGCGGCACGATCAATCTCGCCCTCGCCGCCAAGGCGCTGGCCTTCCTCAACGGGCGCAACTACGTCATCCCGCAAGATGTGAAGGATCTCGCCCCGGACATCCTGCGTCACCGCATCCTGCTGTCGTATGAAGCCGAGGCCGAAGGCGTGACCACCGAAGACGTGGTCAAGACGCTGCTGGACAAGCTGCCAGTGCCTTGAGGGCAGGTCATCAATCTGTCATGACCACAAAAGTCACATGGACGAATCCAAACCTGACAGAAGATCAGGCCGTGGCACTTGCTGCGAGCATTGAGCGTTACGAGAAAATTTGGGATGAACAATTCAAGGGTAAAACTTGCTCGCCAAAATCGGACG
>JAYVIO010000201.1:0-12721 GCA_043770175.1 Verrucomicrobiales bacterium
GCGATGCAATACTGGGAAGGCATCAAGCAGAACCATGAACAACGCGCCAAACAGGGTGCGAATGGCAATGCCAACAGGGTCATCTTCAACGGAGGGATCCTGTTGGATCAATGACGAATGACGAAACCAGAATGACGAATGAATGACGAAACACTAATTCCCCAAGGACAGAAGACCTTCGGTGAAGGTGTGGCTGGCGTGAGCCGCAGCCGCACTTTTTGGCATTCGGATTTCGAGCTTCCTTGGTCATTCGTCATTCTGGTTTCGTCATTGATGCGCTGCGCTTCCCTTCGGGCCGCCTTCGGCGGTCTGTCTCGCTCCGCTCGGCTCCTGCACCTCTGCTGCCTGCTTTTCCCCTTTTGCGTTCAAGCGCAGGATCCTTCGCTGCGTTTCGGCGGTGCGATCCCGCAGGAGGTCGAAACGGTGTATGAGCGCGGCCTGGCGTGGCTGGCATCGAAGCAGAGTGAAGTGGGCGGCTGGCAGGGCGGCAATGATGGCGCGGGAGTCGATGGCATCTGCGTGATGGCGTTTCTCGCGAGCGGTGAAGATCCGAACTTTGGGCGTTATGCGCCGAACATTCGTCGGGCGCTGCGGGCGATGATTCGCAGCCAGGATGCGAGCACCGGTTATCTGCCGAACAGTATGTACCATCACGGTTTTGCAATGCTGGCGCTCTCAGAAGCTTATGGAGCAGTGGATGAAGCGCTGCTTTGGGAGGGCGGCAAGCCGCTGCGCACAATCTCGCAGGCGCTCGATCTCGCGATCCGTTGTGCCGGCACGTCGCAGAAGAACAACCGCTGGGGCGGCTGGCGCTACATGCCGAACTCGACGGACGCGGATACGTCGGTCACAGGCGCGATGCTGATGGGACTGCTCGCGGCACGCAACGCCGGCATGGAAGTGTCGGATGAAGTGATCGACGCTGCGCTGGAGTACTTGCGCCGCAGCACTGGCAAGGACGGCAGCGTAGCCTACAGCGGCGGTTTCGGCGGCTTTGGCGAGTCGATGAACCGCAGTGCCATCGCGACGATCGTGGCCGCAGTGTCGAAGCACAAAGAGACCGAGGAGTTCAAGGCCACGCTGAAGCACATCACCGAGCGTCTTGAGCACAACGAGGGCAACTACAAAGAGTACTTCCGCTACTACATGGCACAGGCGCTGTTCCAGGGCGACTACGTCTCCTGGCAGAAGTGGAATGCCGCCACCGCCCGGGTGCTGAGCGAAACGCAGGCTGCGGATGGCAGCTTCAACAACGATGCTTACGCCACTGGCATGTCCTTGCTGGCGATGGCGCTGAACTACCGTTTTTTGCCGATTTATGAACGCTGAAGCGTGAGAATGACGAAACCAGAAATCAGAATGACGAAGGAAATCCACATGACGAATGCCCGAATCCCGATGTGTGGCGGTTTGTCATTGGGTGTTCGTCCATCATTCGTCGTTCGTCATTCTGGTTTCGCCATTGTTGCGCTGTTTCTCGCGCTTTCCTGCACGGCCAGTCACGCTGCGGAGCTGCATTGGCAGAATGCCGAGTGGATTGGCGGGGATTTCGTCGGAGCGGAGGCGGATCATGTGAGCTGGCGCACGCCGTTGTTCAGTGAGCCGGTGCAGGTGCGCATGAATGTGTTGAAGCGCATCGACCGCTTCAAGACTGACGCGAAGACTGAGGAGCCGTTCAGCATTCGGCTGGCTGATGGCAGCCGCCTTTATGGCATCATCACCGGCCTGGACGCGAAGACACTGAGCGTGAAGTCGGCGCGCTTTGGCACCCTAAACATCGACCGCAGCGCGGTGAACAGCGTGCAGCGCCTCAAGGCCGGCGGCATGCTGTTTGCCGCTCCGACGAGCACCAATGGGTGGACTGAAAGCGACGTGGAGGACAACGGACAGAAGAAAACCAAGCTGTGGCGCGTCGTGCCGGGCGCCGCACTGACACAGGTCGGCTGGAATCACAGTGCGAGCCTGCCAGTCGATGCGCCGGAACTGGTGGAACTGCATGTCACGCTGAGCTCGAGCACACGGCCTGAGTTCAAACTCGAACTCAAAGCAGCAAACAAGGAGCGCATGATTGTTGAGACATGGGTTGATGAAGTGGTGTTGCAAGGCCGGGTATTTCAAAAACTACTGACACTGGCCGACGATGAACGGCGCATCACACTCACAATGTTCTGGAACCGCACGACCGGCCTGTGCGCGATTTATGGCGCGGACGGCAGGAAACTCGCGGAAACCACCAAGCCGCCGGTGGATGAAAAAACCGTGGAGAAGAAGGCGGAAGAAAAAAAGCCAGCGCCCAGAGCCGGCGGCGGCGGCCTGTTTGGAGCGCTTTTCGGCGTCGTGCAGGGAGCGGCGCAGGCGCGTGTCGATGCCGCCGCACGTGTGCAGATTAATAGTGGTCCCAACAGTGAGGAGAACAAGCCCGCCGGATTCACCCTGCTAAACAAAGGCCCGGATCTCACGCTCGAAGCACTGCGCATCCGTGAATGGAACGGCACCCTGCCTGACGACATCACCACCACCACAGGTCCACGGGTGGAGCTAACCAGCGGACGTTTTCTCAAAGCGACCGCCATGCGTGCGACAGCGACCACTTTGACCGTGCGTGATGACGGCGGCAAGGAAACCAGTCTCGCCTGGGACAAGGTTCTCGCGATCGAGCTGAACTCGACCCCTTCAGCGTTTTTCCAAGCAGCACTGCCGAACACCGAGATGTGGTTTACTGATGGTGAATGGGTGAAGGGCACGCTGCAACACATGCGCAAGGAGACTGCCGTGCTGAAGACGGCCTGGTCAGCTGAGCCCGTAAGCTTCAAGATCACCACGCTGCATCATCTGGAGTTCAAAGGCATGGAAGATGCCGGGTCTAAGACCAGCTTTGCTGCGCTCGATACGCTCACCGTCAACAAGCAGGTGTTGCACGGCACGCTGGCTGCCGCTGGCGAGGCACAACCGCGCTGGCAGCTCGTTGGTGGCATGAATGCAGCCGCCATGGTGAGTGCCGGCGAAGTCGAAATTGTCCGCGCTCCAGCGGCACAACCCGAGGGAATTCGCAGCGAGGCGTTGTTTTACCTGAACAACGGCGACGTGGTGCCAGGAACGCTGCGCGCCATCGATGCGAAGCAGGTGGACTTGGACTCCGACGTAGCTGCGCTGAAGCATCTGCCCGCCGACAAGCTCCAAGCCATCCAGTTCGGCGGTGCCGCACTCAACTTGAACGGTTTTGAAGATCCCGGCTGGCGGCGCGTGCGCGGTGGGCCTGATCTGGTGAAGCTCAACGGCAAAAACGCGCTCGATTTCCTGCCGGGCGGCTCGTGGGGCCACCCCGCCTTTTTGCAGGTGAACGAAATCAACTTCACGCTCGTGAACAACGGCTTCAGCGCACTGCGCGTGCGATTGTTCTGCGACGGCGTCGATGCGGTCTCGAAAAGCACCAATCTGCTGTTCGGCCACATGGGCAGCGAGGTGTGCTTCGGCCTTGAGGCCAGCGGCGACCAGATGGACCGGCAATTCCGCTTGCGCAGCAACGGCCCCATGCCGATGCGCATCTCCATCGCGGAGAACAGCATCGAAGTCTTCTTCAACGGCCTCTCCGTTCGCAAAATCGTGCTCACACCGCAGATGCGCTCCGGCGGCGGCATCATCATCGAACCCTTCAGCTTGTGGGGGAATGGCGAGCGCGAGGTGAAGATCAACTCGTTTAGCGCCCGCATCGCGCCAGGGCGTGTCGCCGTGCCGGTGGTCGATGTGAAGGCCAGGGAGCATGCGCTGACCGTGCCGCGTTTCCGCAAAGAGGATCCGCCGCGGCATGTACTGCTCGCTGCGAATGGCGATTTACTGCGTGGCGTGATCGAATCAGCCACAGCGAAGCATTTCGCCATCCGCTCCGGCATGGAAACCATCCAGGTGCCGCGTGATCGCGTAAAGGCCGCCGTGTGGCTGATCAAACCCGCCGACGATGTCAGCGCCGCCTTCGAGGCAGGGGCACGTGCTGCTGATCCGGTCGCAACCACGCACTGGCTGCAGCTCAACAACGGCGCACGCCTCGCCTTGAAGGTGGCGCGTTTTGACAAAGAAGCCGTGATTGGCATGAACGCTCTGCTGGGTGACTGCCGCGTGCCGTTGAATCAAATCCACATCATCCGCAGTTCTTCACCGCAGGACAGCGCCGCCATGATGGCCCTGCGCGACTGGAAACTCAAATTCGCCCCCGAACCCGTGCTGCCCGAGAGCGGCGGCCAAAGCTCACCCTTGCTGAACAAGGAGGCAAAGCCCTTCAAACTGCCGCTGCTGGCCGGTGGCGACTTCGATCTCGCGCAGGAGAAGGGCAAAGTCATCGTCCTCGACTTCTGGGCCACCTGGTGCGGCCCCTGCATCAAATCCCTGCCCGACATGATCGACCAAATGGCCGCCTTCGATCCGAAAAAGGTCCGCTTCATCGGCGTGAATCAAGCCGAGTCCAAAGAAGCCGTGAAATCCTTCCTGGAGACACGCGGCTGGAAGTTTGAAGTCGCGCTCGACGCCAATCAACGCATCGGCCAGTCCTTCGGCGTCGAAGGCATCCCCCACACCATCGTCATTGGCCCTGATGGCAAGGTGGCCTATGTGAAGACGGGTTATGAGCCGGATGGAGCCAAGAAGATCGCGGAGACGGTGAGAAAGCTGCTGGGGGAGTAGTTCACGGTTGACGTTGCCCTCAAGGCTGAGCACTGAGCAGCAACGTGACTGACTCACTCCTCCAGCTCGAAAAGCAGCATCTCTGGCACCCTTTTACGCCCATGCGGCAGTGGTGCGCCGAGGAGCACGCGCCGCTGCTGCTGGTGGAGGGACGCGGCTGCACGCTGCGGGATCAATTTGGAAATGAGTACCTCGACGGCAATGCCTCGATCTGGACGAACATCCACGGGCATAACCATCCTGCCATCAATGCGGCAATCACCGCGCAGCTCGGCAAGGTGGCGCACACGTCATTCCTCGGCTTCACGCATGAACCTGCTATTCGACTGGCGAAGGAACTGGTGGATTTGCTGGCCGGCGGCAAACTGACACGCGCTTTTTTCACCGACAACGGCTCCACGGCCATCGAATCGGCGGTGCGCATGGCCTTGCAGTATTGGAAGCAAAACGGCAGGCCGCAGCGCGACACACTGGTCGCCTTTGACCGAGCCTACCACGGCGATACGCTCGGTGCCGCGAGTCTTGGCGGCATTCCGCTGTTCAAGGGCAGTGGCAATGACTTCGGCTATCGGGTGGTGACAGTGTCGAGCCTGGATGAACTGGCAGCGATGGATGCAGATCGCATTGCTGCGGTCGTCATTGAACCATTGATTCAAGGTGCTGCAGGCATGCGCCTGTGGCCGCAAGGCATGTTGAAGATGCTGGATGCCTGGTGTCAGACCCAAGACGTGTTTTTGATCCTCGATGAGGTGATGACCGGCTTCGGCCGCACGGGCAAGATGTTCGCCTGCGAACATGAAGACGTGGTTCCCGATTTTCTCTGCCTCGCGAAGGGCCTCACGGGCGGCTATTTGCCTTTGGCGGTCACATTGACCAGTGAACGCGTGTTTGCAGGCTTCCTTGGCGAATCAGAGGAAGGCCGCACCTTTTTCTATGGCCACAGTTATGCTGGCAGTCAGCTCGGTTGTGCTGCGGCATTGGCGAGTTTGCGCATTTTTCGCGAGGAACGAGTACTGGAGCTGCAGCCGGCCAAAATCGCCCGCTTGGGAGAGCTGATGGGCGACATGAGCGCCTTCCGGCAATGCGGCATGATTGCGGCGATGACCGTGGATTCGCCGGACTTGAGCTTGGGGAGCCAAGTTTGCCTCGCCGCACGCCAGCACGGCCTGCTGACCCGTCCCATCGGCAACACGATCGTGCTGATGCCGCCGTTGTGCGTCACGCTGGATGAAATGGAGCGCATGGTGGCCGCGCTGCGTGCCGCAGTGGCTGAAGTTACTGCGCAGCAGTGATGAGCCGGTGGAACACGTACCCGAGCAATCCAGTGGCGGGAATGGTCATCACCCAGGCCCAGACGATGCTTTCGATGAGCGGCCAGCGCATGGATCCCATGCGTTTTGCGGCACCCACACCCATGATGCTGGTGGTGATCGTGTGCGTGGTGCTCACCGGCATGCCCATGTAGCCGGTGGTTGCGAGAATCGTGGCGGCGGTCGTTTCGGCGGCGAAACCATGCACGGGCTTCATTTTGACCATCTTGTGGCCCAGCGTCTTGATGATGCGCCAACCGCCCGCGTAGGTGCCTGCGGCCATCGTGATGGCACAAGTCATGACGATCCAGATGGGGATTGAGGCCGATTTGTCCGCGATTTTCAGGAAACTCAGCCACTCCGGCAGCCCATTGAGTTCCCCGGCCTGCGTGGCGGCAAACAGTGTCAGCATGATCACGCCCATCGTCTTCTGCGCATCCGCCATGCCATGACCGAAGCCCATGTAGCCGGCGCTGACGATCTGCAGCCTGCCAAACACCGTATTCACCTTGTGCGGTCGCCAGTTGCGAATCAGCCAGAACAGGAAACCCATGAACAGGAAGCCCACCACCAGCCCCAGCAGCGGCGAGGTGATCATCGGCACCACGACTTTGTGATAAATGCCCTCCATGCTCTCCTTGCCGGTCACTTTGTCGATCTTCACCCGCGACCAGATCAGCACCTTCCAGTTGCCATTCGCAGCACCCAAGCTCGCACCGATCAGCCCGCCCACCAGCGCATGGGTGGAGCTGGAGGGCATGCCAAACCACCACGTCAGCAGATTCCAGATGATGCCGGCCAGCATGGCACAAAACACCGTCAGTGTCGTCACCGCCACCACCTTGTCATCCACGATGCCGCTGTGGATCGTTTTGGCAACCGCCTGGCCAAAGAAGGCGCCGACAAGGTTCATGCCGGCCGCCAGCAGCAGCGCCTGGCGTGGTGTGAGCACCTTGGTGGAGACGACCGTGGCGATGGCGTTGGCCGTGTCATGGAAGCCGTTGATGTACTCGAAGGCATACACCACGAGCAGAACGACAAGGAGCAGGAACAACGCGGAGGTCATGGGAGCGCGGGCTGCTACAGATCAGGAGTTCTTCAAAACGATGTGGGCAATGACATTCCCCGCGTCCCGGCAACGATCCACAACCTTTTCCATCAAATCGTAGAGGTCTTTCAGGATGATGACCACCACGGCATCCTTTTCGGTGGTGTAAAGCACACGCAGACACTCCAGCATCAGCTTGTCAGCGTCGCCCTCGACCTTCTGGAGCCTGGCGTTGAGTTCCTTGATGCGCTCCAGGTGCAATTTTTTGCGCAGATCACCGACCATGGTCACCACGATCCCAATGGCGTCCTCCTTCATTTTCATCTGCTTGGAGAAGTCCACCGGTCCCAGGCGTTCGCGGCAGATCAGCACGCGCTCAGCGATTTTTTCCACGGTCTTGGGGATCTTGTAGAGCACATTGGACAGCGCCTCAATGTCTTCACGTTCCAGTTCGGTGACAAAGGTGCGGCACAGCGCCTCATCAATCTGCTGCGTGATTTTTTTGTCCTCGCGACGGGAAGCGATGAGAGCGTCGAGATTCTGCGTGGGATCAATGGGCAGGCTGAGCAGCTTTTTGAGAGCTTCGACGCTCTGCTTGGCCTGGGCGGCGCTGGCCTCGAGCAGGTCGTAGAAGACATCCGTCTTGCCGAAGATTTTTTGGAAGGAGATCATAGGAGTGGCTGGAGTGGCAGATAGAGCGAAGGGGCGGTGGGCTGTCAAGATAGGTCCGGGATGGTTTGGTGACAGCTTCGTTGCTAAAACCAGTTTTATCCTCCCCAGACGCCGTCGAGCGTCTGCGCCATGGGGAACGGGCCTTTGGAGTGCGGGCCGAAGAAGAAGCGGAAGGCGACCGAGCCGGTCCAGACGTCCAGGTTGTCGAGTTTGGAATATTCAACACCGGTCATGAGCTTCAGGCGATGCTTAGCGATGTAGTAGTTCGCGCCGAAGTAGCCAGCCTGATAGGTGCTGCCGTTATTGAGCCCCACAAAGCGCTCGTAGCGGCGTTGGGCACGAATGCCGCCGAGTTCGTCAGCGGTGGCATATTGATAGCGGGCGACAAGCTGCAGCTTGTCGGTGAGGAAAACACCGGGCTGGAGGTTGATGCCATGTACACTGCCACGGGCACCGCCTAGTCCGGAAGTGGCCTCGGTAACGAGAGAAAAAGGACCTTCCGTGAGGATGAGCGCCGCAGACAGACCGTTGGTGAAGCGGTTCATGTTCGTCGCCTGGGCATCCAGATCGCTATAGAGGTAGCCCACGTTCAGCGCTGCGGCGTCGGTGCCGAGGCTTTTGCCAAAATCATAAGTGGCGGAGGCAATGTAACTCCAGCCCGAATTATACTTGGTGAAGGCGTTGCCCATGCTGGGGCCGGTCGCGTTGCTGAAGAGGCCGGTGTAATAGCTGAAGGAACCTATTTTGCCGCTGATCGTCACGGCAGGCGTGTAGTCGAGGGCGAACATGTTGGTGAGCATGCTGCGCTCGAGATAGTTGAGGTAGCGGCTGGAAACATTGCGGTCATGGGTGAAGCGATGTTTTTGCTGACCAACGGTCAAATTCAACGCGTCGCTGAAGGACCACTGCGCCCACAATTCGGTGAAACCATTGTAAAAAGGCTCCAAATCGGTGCCGCTGACCATCTGGGCATGCAGAGTCAGTTTGTTGAAGAATTTCCCTTGGAAGCCCATGCGCAGGCGGCGGTTTTCAAAGGCCTCCTCATAGCTGCCATTGCTACCGTCACTCCAGTGCTGCTGGCCATGGTAGCGCCCGAGCAGCCAGAACTCCTGCATAATGGGATTGGCCTTGTTCTGGTAAATACGCCCGAGGTTTTCGAGTTGCTCGCCAAGTGTGACTGGGGGCGCAGGCGCGACCGCGTCAGTGGCAGATCGTCTGTCAGCGGCGGCCAAACTTAGCGGATGAAAAGTGACAAGGGCCAACAGGAGGGTGGCGCGAACGAGACTAGCAGGAAGCGTGAATGACATACATGGTGGAAGAGAAAAGAGGCAGGAAGCCTCTCCTCCCGCTGGCTGCAATTGAATGTGACGAAATCGTCACATAGCCAACCCCTTTTGCCAAAAATAATGCCCGCCCCTGGCAGAGCCAAGGACGGGCATCAAAGAACAGGAAGGTTCTGGGGGGAAAACTAGCTGCTAGCAACAGCGTCGGATCCACGCTCACCGGTGCGGATGCGGATGGCGTCGAGCACGGCGCTGACGAACACCTTGCCGTCGCCGATTTTACCGGTGTTGGCGGCTTTCACGATGGCGTCAACCACGGTGTCGGCACGGCTGTCGTCCACGACGACTTCAATCTTTACCTTCGGGAGGAAATCGACGGTGTACTCGCTGCCGCGGTAGATCTCGGTGTGGCCCTTCTGGCGGCCAAATCCTTTGACCTCCACGACGGTCATGCCTTCGACTCCGACTTCGGAGAGGGCCTCTTTAACATCCTCCAGTTTGAACGGTTTGATGATCGCTTCGACTTTTTTCATGGTTAACAGCAATTAGAAGTGTGGTTTCACAAATTGCAACGATCAGAACCGCGGGAAGATATTTTTTCCTGGTCCAACCTTTTGCAGAACCGAGTTAAAGCCGGAAGCGTGCCAACTTCTGACACGATTTTTCTCATGCCACAAAAAGCCCGCCAGCCCTTGGAGTGCTGCGTTGCAAACCGCCTGCCGTTGGCTTACCTCGGCCCATGTTCCGCCCCGCCGCTCTCCTGGCCTCTACGTTCCTCAGCCTTTCCCTCCCTGCCACCGCCCAGGACGCCCCGGTGGAATTGAAGCTGCACTGGGAACCCGGCCAGACCTACCTGCAGGAGTCGGACACCGACACGACGAATTTCCTCACCGCCCTCGGCAAAACCAGCGACCAGAAACTCAAGCTGCATCAGACCACCAGCATCACGGTGCAAAAGACGCCGCAAGGTCAGACTGAAGCCAGGGTGCTGATCGAGTCGCTGCTCGGCGAGATGTCCTATGAGGGCAAAAGTTATGTGTTCGACTCCAAGAACCCCGGCTCCTCCGATCCTCGGCTTCAGCAGACCCTCGGCGGCGCAGCAGGCAAAGGCTTCACGCTCGTTTATGATGACAAGGATGCGTTCATCGACGCCAAGGACACCAGCTCCATGGTCACTGGCGGTGCGGAGCCGGACCTCACCTCCATCGCCAACGCCCGCCAGCTTGCCACGCTTTACCGTCGCTCCCTCGAAATGGGCCTGCCCAAAATCCCCGTGCGTCCCGGCGACAAATGGATCTCCGACGAAATCGTCCCCTTCCCCCAGGCCGGCACCGTCCAGGTGAAGCTCAACGCCAAGTTCGACGGCGTCGTTGATCGCGAAGGCCGCCGCCAGGCCCAGATCGCATTCGAAGGCACCATGAAATCCCAGCGCGACAAAGACAGCACCGGCAACGACCTCAGCACCGACCGCCTCGTCACTCTCGGCGACGACTCCAAGGTCAACGGCCACGTTTTCTTCGATCTCGAACGCAAAACCATCTCCCTCGCCGTCTTCTCCGCCACCATCCAGCTCAAGGTCGAAGGCAAGCCCATGCCCGTGCGCCAGCAGGTCACCACGCGGTTGGTTTCGATGAAGCCGACGGCTCCTTGAGCGCGATTTTTCCCGTCGCAGCCCTCGGTGCCAAAGGGTCACGCATCCCGATGCGTCGGCGTCGGCTTGCCCGGCCTGAAGTGCTCTTCGTGATCCAGCGTGGCCTGCAGGCCTAAGAAACTGGCCGCGACTTCGCTCAAGCCCGCTCTCACCGCTTCCATGAGCGAGGCGGGGTCGGCCTCGGCACGCAGATTGATGATGAGTTGGCCGCCGGTGCTCGGTTCGTCGAGTTCCATGCCGAGTTCGGCCACATAGTCGCTGCGCACGAGGTTGATGCTCGCCAGTTCGCCCGCGATGCCGTCGTCGGGGCTGAAAGTCATCTTGAAATGAGCGATCTCAGTCCCCGCGAGCTGTAGCCGTCCTTGAACATGCGTTGCGAGCTTTTTGAGGAAATCGTTCGCCTCGAACTCGTCATCGGATTTCAGCGTGACGGTGGCATTCAGCCAGCCGAGCAGCGCCTCGCCATCCGCATACACTTCGTAATCGACCGCCATCGGATTTCGCCGCGCCTGCTCATCCGTCATTAAACTGACAAAGAGTTCATCGAGGCCGGTTTCCTCCCGCGGCGAGGCCGTGACGATTTTTGCGAGTGGAAATTCCGTGTTCAAGACGGCACGCAGCTCCTCGCGTTGCGCCTCGTCAATGAGATCGCTTTTGCTGATGACGATGATGTCGGCCTCTTCGAGCTGCTTTTTGAAGATGTAAGCCACTTTGCTTGAAAACGTGCCTCCCGCATCGAGTCCAAACACCCGCCGGGCGCGAATCGGGTCCACCAGCACGCTCAGCGGCGCAATGGTGAACGAATCGCCATACATGCGGCGCAGCGGGTAGGTCACCGTCGCCACGAGATCCGTGCAGCTCCCCACCGGCTCCGCGATGAAGACATCCGGCTTGGTGGCATCGGAGAGCTTGTTCGCGGCATCGACGAGCGTGTTGAAGCGGCAGCAGAAGCAACCGCCCGCGATTTCCTCCGTCGCATAGCCCTGACCGCGCAGCAGTTTCGTATCCACGAGGCCACCGGCCTGATCATTCGTGATGAGACCGACTTTGAGACCTTGATCACTGAGATGTTTCGCCAGACGGCCGACGGTGGTCGTTTTGCCGGCTCCGAGGAAGCCGCCGATCATGATGTAGCGCGCGCGTTGAGACATGCAGTTGGGTATTTGCCAGATGCGGCAAATAAACAAGCGCCAATTGCCTTTCTTGCGCAAAAAGAGCCGCGCGTTTTTTAAAACCTGCTGAGCAATGTTGCCGTGGCTGGGCGAAGGCATTTTGGGTTTTTATTTTCATTGCCTGTAACGCCGCCGCCCGCTCGCGTTACAATGCGGGTGAATGCCCCCTTTTTCTTCCAACTTTCCTGAACCGACCGATGCCGAGCTGGTAGCGATGGCGCGTGATGGCGATGACGATGCGTTTGCGCTGCTGGTGCGGAGGCATCTGGCTTCGATACGGGCGTTTGTGGCGATGAAGCTGCCGGTGGCGCATCTGACGGATGAGATCACGCATGAGAGTTTTGTTTTTGCGTATCAAAACATGACTGAACTGAACTCAACTGGTTCTTTTCGGGCCTGGTTGCGGGCCATCGCGTGGAATCTGGTGCGCAAGGAACTGCTGCGCTTTGCCCGGGAGCAGGCCAACCTGTCACGATTGGAAGCGAGTCAGCTCGCGGAGCTTGCCGCTGCACAGGAGCCGAGGGCAGCGAGTGATGAGGCGGTTTTTCTGGAGGAATGCCTCGCCTCGCTGCCGGACACCGCGCGGAAGCTCGTGCAGGAGCGCTACCGCAGCGGGCTGTCGAATGAAGAACTCGCCTTGGCGATAAACCGCACGGCGGAGTGGGTGCGCGTGACGCTGTTTCGCATCCGGGCGCAGTTGCGCGATTGCATCACTTTGAAACTCGATCAGGCTGCTTATGAACATTGAAGAACAAATCACTGCCTATCTCGCTGGAGTAATGGACGAAGCCGCGAAAGTGGAGTTCGAGGCGCGAGCGCTTGAGGACGCGGATGTGCGCCGCCAGTTGCTGGATCAGCGCGTGGTGTCAGCAGGCTTGCATGCGTTGCTGGGAGATCGTTCTGCATTGGAA
>JAYVIO010000202.1:0-12710 GCA_043770175.1 Verrucomicrobiales bacterium
GGTTTGCCAGGCAGTGGCGTTTTCGCCATCACGACGATCATCCCGGCCTTTGTACCATTCGTACACCACAGCTTTTCGCCATTGAGGATGTAATCATCACCATCAACCTTTGCTTCTGTTTTCATGCGGGCGGGATCAGATCCCACTTCGTTCTCGGTCAAAGCAAACGCACTGATCTCACCACGCGCACAACGCGGCAGGTATTTGGCCTTTTGCTCCTCCGTGCCGAACAGAATGAGCGGCTGCGGAGCGCCGATGGACTGATGCGCTGAAAGCAGTGCGGCAAGATTGCCACAGCGACTCCCGAGGAGCATCGCTGCACGCGAGTAGTTTGTCTGTGAAAGTCCGAGGCCACCGTATCTAACAGGAATCTTGATGCCAAAGGCTCCGATCTTCGCGAGTTCGCTCAAGAGCAGGTCTGAAATCTCGCCCGTGGCATCAATCGCATCGGGGTCGGCGTATTTATCGAGCACGGCCTCGAGACGATGCAGGAAGGCATTACCTTGGTCATGGTCTTCGACGCTTTGCTTCGGAAACGGCAGCAGATTGTCGAAATCCGGTTCACCAAAGAAGATGCCGGCGGCAAGACCCGTGTTGCGGCGTTCGTCGCGGGCGGCTTCCGCCATTTCCAGCGCGGCACGCTGGCCCGCATTCATGCGGGAGGTGTCGATGAGTGATTTTGTTTCTTCGAGTGTGTTAGAGTTCATGGCCGTGTCCTCCAAGTGGTGGTTCAATAATCAATGATGCCCGTGTCCCGGGCGAAGGTGACTGGACCGCCGCGAAACGGCGGGTAACCGGTGCCAAGCACCATGGCGAGGTCGATGTCGTCAGCGTTGCGGGCGATGCCTTCTTTGAGGCATCGCATCGCCTCCTGACTCAGCAGGACCGCGAGTTTGGACTGGATGCTTTCGTGATGCGGCAGTGCGGAATGGCGCTCGGGCGCAATCTCCTTGCCGTTTGCGTAGCGATAGAAACCCTGGCCGGTTTTTTTACCGAGATGACCGGCGGCCACCAGTTTGTCGAGCGCGTCGGTTGCCGGGAAACGATCCGGGAAAGCTGCCGCGAGTGTCTTTGCGACGTGAGCGGCCACATCGAGCCCGATTTCATCGAGCAGGCGCATCGGCCCCATCGGCATGCCAAATTCGAGCATGGCGTCGTCGATATCCTTCACCGGCACACCGCTTTCATGCAGATGCACGGCTTCCATGAGGTAGGGCACCAGAATGCGGTTCACCAGGAAACCAGGGCTGTCTTTGACGACCACGGGAGTCTTGCCGAGCTTCTGTACAAAGCTCACCGCAGTGGCGAGCACATCGGGCGATGTCTCCGGCAGCGTGATGATCTCCACCAGCGGCATGCGATGCACCGGGTTGAAGAAATGCAGGCCGATCACGCGCTCTGGGTGCGACACGGTCTTCGCCAGTTCCGCGACGGAAAGCGCGCTCGTGTTCGTGGCGAGGATGGTGTCGCTCGAAACACGCGCGGCGAGATCCGCGAAGATCTTTTTCTTCAAATCCATGCTCTCCGTGGCCGCTTCGATGATGAGATGATGGCGGTTCAGCGGCACCGGTGTGTGCGTGGTGCTGATACGGTCGAGCGTGTCGCGGCCCTGAACTTTGGTGACGAGCCTTCGGCGCGTGGCATCTGAAACGAGGCCATGAATCCGTTCCAGGCCACGCGCGAGGCTGTCGTTGGTGACATCCGTCATAAGCACATGGACGCCACGCGAAGCGAGTGTATGCGCGATGCCAGCACCCATCACACCTGCGCCGACAACGACGGCATCGTGAATGGGAATCGCCGTCCCGACGAGTGCGGGACGTTTGTTGGCTTCTTCGCGCTTGAAGAAAAGGTCGATGAGCCGCGAGGTGTCTGGGCTCTTGATGAGTTCCGCCACGGCTTGACGCTCCAGGAGCAACCCCTCGTCGATTTCGCCATGCACCGCATGCGTAACGACTTCGATCGCTTGGGTGATGGAAGGATACAGCCCGCGTGTTTTCGCCACCGCCTTCTTCATGGCGAAATAACGAATGATTGGCGTGAAGAAGTTTTCGAGCCGGAATCGCATCACCGGCCGCTTTTCGCGGACGAGACGACGGGCAAGCGTATCAAGATGCTCAGCAGCCACGACATGGCTGACAAGTCCGGCATGTTTAGCAGCGGAAGCATTGAGCAATTTGCCGCTGGTGATGAGATCGAGCGCCTTGCGCACACCCAGGAGCCGCGGCAACCGCGTGGAGCCCCCCCAGGCCGGCAGGATGCCGAGCTGTGTTTCCGGCAGGCCGATCTTGGTCGATTCGTGATCGCTGGCGATGCGCCAGTCGCATGCGAGCGTGACTTCATAGCCACCGCCCATGCACGCACCGTGAATCGCGGCGATTTTCGGCATGCGCAGCCGGGCAAGGCGGTCAAACACGGCCTGACCAAGCCAGATGAGGTCATTCACTCGCGCATGGGGCATGCTGCGAATCGCTTTGAGATCTGCACCAGCGACGAAAATGCGATCTTTCCCACTGCGCAGCACCAAAGCCTTCACGCGGGTGTCGTGCTCGATCAATTCGAGATGATGATTGAATTCACGCAGCGTTTCCTCATTCCAAACATTCACCGAGGACTTGGGTGAATCAAACACAAGCCAGGCGATCCCATCGTGATCAATATCGAACTTAAAATGCTTTGGCGTGACAGGATGGCCGTGGATGATTCCCTCCAAGACGTGCGGCGGATCATGGATGACTGAGGGACGGTCGATAAAGAGCGTTTTCATGGCGAGTTGGATGCGGTTGATGAGTTTGAAATTCATAGTGCTTCGAGGCAGGCGGCCATTCCCTGACCACCACCGACACAGAGGCTGACGACGGCACGTTTGGAGTCGGTGGCATGGAGTTGATTGAGTGCGGTTTGGACCAGACGGGCACCACTGGCGCCGACGGGATGCCCTAGGGCGATGGCACCACCGCAGGCATTGATCTTGGCGGGATCGATTTCACCCAGTGGGGCCTCCAAACCGGCACGGCGGGCGCTGGCAGGATCGGCAAGGCATTTCATGACGGCAAGCACCTGCGCGGCGAAAGCTTCGTTGATTTCGATGACGTCGGCATCGGCGAGCTTCCAACCGCTGCGATGCAACGCCGCATCGATGGCACGCACGGGGCCAAGTCCCATTCGAGCAGGATCGCAACCGGTCGCCGCATAGCTGACGAGACGGCCCAGCGGCTTCCAATTATGTGCCGCAGCAGCCTCCTCTGTCGCCACAAGCATCGCCACAGCTCCATCGGTGATCTGCGACGAGTTTCCGGCGGTGACACTGCCAGTGAGTGTGTCAAAGAGCGGCTTGAGCTTCGCGAGTTTTTCAAGGCTGGAGTCGGCGCGGATGCCGTTGTCCGCCGAAACGACGTTTTTTCCGAGAATGGGGGCGATTTCTTGATTGAGGAGGTGATTCGCCTGCGTGGCGCGGAGATGGCTGCGCATGGCAAAGGCGTCCTGCATGTCACGTGTGATGGCGAACTCGCGCGCCAGCACTTCTGCGGTCTGGCCCATGTTTAAATTCGACACCGGGTCGGTCAGGCCGAGCTTGAGGCCGATGACTGGGGCGAAATCAGCAGGACGGAAGTTCAGCATAGCTCTGGCGCGGCCCTGGAGGTCGCGGGCGCGGCTCAGGGCCGTGAATTTCGTCACCGCAGGCTCGGAAAAGTAGAACGGCATGTGGCTCATGCTCTCGGTGCCGCCAACGACGAAGACTTCCCCCTGCCCCGCGCACATTTTCGCATGCGCCAGTGTGAGCGCCTCCAAGCCGGAGGCGCAGTTGCGATGCACGGTCATCGCGGGTTTTGATTCGGGCAAACCCGCACGCAAGGCGATGACACGGGCAATATTCATCGCGTTCGCCGGCTGGCCGACGCAGCCGAAAATCGTTTCATCGACGAGCATGGGGTCGATGCCGGTGCGCATCAGCAACGAACTGATCGCGTGACGGCCGAGTTCGACGGCATCGAGATGCGCGAGATCACTGCCTGAACGCGAGAACGGCGTGCGGACAGCGGCGATGATGACAAGCGAGGGAGTTTTCATGAGCTGAGGGCAGGTTGCGGAACATTGGATTTCGGGCGGTGATCGACCAACTTCTCCTCCTTGAGGAGGCGGCCGATGCCGAGTTGTTCGCGCATTTCAGCGAGCGAATGGAAATGGAGTTCGTTCGGCCGGATCTCGGTGACCTCATGGAAGCGGCGGGAAACGGCGAGTTCGAGATCGGCCTCTCGCACACCGGGTTCGGCGGTGAGGTGGAGATGCACTTCGTCGGTGTCGAGGATGTCGTCGTTGCGCTTGCGCAGCTCGATCTGCCAGGCGGCGATGCCGCGCTGATCATCGAGCAGGTGTTCGAGCAGATTGAAGTTCACCAGCGTGCCTTTAAGCTTGTCGAAGTGAAGCTCCCGCACCTCGCTGACACGGGAGATGGGCCCCAGCAGACGCGGACAGGTGCGGCCACAGTTCGGACATTTTTCCCAGGTGATGCCGCCTTCGGCGATGTCGCCGGTGCGATAGCGCAAAACGACGGTGCCGCGTGCGTTCAACGGCGTGAAAACGATCTCACCGGACTGACCGTCGGGGACGAGTTCGCCAGTTTTAGGATCGACGAGTTCGAGAAGACCGAGATCGGGGCTGAGATGATACCCGAACGAGTCATGCGAATCGCCGACGCATTCAGGGAAAGCCATCTTTGCCTCAGTGAAGCCGTAGGTGGCCATGACGTGGACATCAGGACTGCCGAGCGCCGCAGCAAGATCACGCAGGCGTGCGCGGAGGCCTTCGGCAACTTTTTCACCGCCGAGCACAATGCGCTTCAGATTGGGCCAGCGTCTGCCGGTTTCATGGGCCTCACGCAGCACGTGATAAATAAACGTCGGCATGCCGATGAGGATGTCCGGCTGGATTTTGTCGATGAGCTTGATGTTGCCATCGGTGCCGAGTGTTTTGCCGCCGCCAGTGCTCAGCATGAAGGTGCCGAAGCCAAGGCCCGCATGATGCGCCAGCCAGAAGGCGAGGTGCGGCGCATACGGGAAGAGATTCATGTGGCGAAACTCACGCTGCGAGCGGCCGGCGAGCATCAAACGCGTGCCGCTGATGTCGAGATTGTGAAGATCGTGCTTCGTGTAGAGAAACGGCACGGGATCGGCGCTGCGACCGGTGGTGCTGGTGAGCAGGATGGGACGGAATTCCGCCTCGGCGTGCTCTTTGGCCGCATTCCGACCGTGCAGCAGCGCATCGAAGATCATGCCGGGTTCACGCCGCAACGCGGCTTCATTGGGCATGAGCACGAAGTCGCGAGGATTGCCGAGATCCTTCTTCGCGGTGAAGGGAACGTCGCTCCAGTCTTCGAGTGACTTGATGTCATGCGGATCAATGCCGTGTTCTTTGAATAAGCGGCCGTAATGCGCGCTGAACGGGATGACGCGATGATTCAGGTAGTCGCGCAGTTGCGCGAGCTGCCAGTGTTTCCAGACCTCAGGCGGCGAGGAATTCCATTCGGGTGTGTGGTGGAGCAAGTTCATGGCTGATTGACTCCTGGTTGAGTGTTGCGGGGCGAAGCAGGGCACGGATGGCCGGCAGTGCGGCGGTCGCGGCATCGCGACCGGCCTGCAGGTAGTGCCCGAAATTTTCAAAGTCATGCCACGTCGAGGTGGTGAAGCGCGGATGGATGACGACATCCGCTGCGGCTTCCTCTTTGGCGATGAGGCGAAGTTGCGCGGCCATCAAAGCGCGGCGGAAAGTGTCGAGCACATTGCCATAGGCGAGCAGGTTCAACTTGTGCCAGATCGAGCGGAAGAGACGCACGAAGAAATTGCCCGTCGCTTTGTCGCCATTCACAAGGGTGCTTTCGAGGTCTGCCTCGACATCGGCAGGCATCGGCATGACGTTCACGGCGATGATATGATCAAGATGCAGCCGATGCTTGAGCAAGGTGACAGGCAGCGGCTCCGAAACGCCGCCATCGGTGTAACGACGCCCATTGAGATGCACTGGGGCGCAGATGGCTGGTATGGCCCCACTGGCATGCACCGCAGGCGAAACAGGGCCGGAATCAAAAACATGAGGTATGAGACGGTCGAGATCCGTGGCGATGACGATGAGCGGCTTCTCAAGTTCGGCGAAGGTCTTGGTGCCGAGATCGCGCTCGAAGTGCCGACGGATTTTTTCGCCGCGGATGAGACCTTCTGACGGCGGAATGACGTAATCGAGCAGGGCTTTAAGAGCTTTGCGGTCTTTGATTTCACGCGCACGTGCTTCGAGCTGCAAGCCATTAAGTCCAGCAGCCCACAGCGCCCCAACGTAGGCCCCCATGCTGCACCCGGCGATGGCAGCAATGGGGATGCCTTCTTCTTCGAGCACCTGGATCACCCCTGCGTGCGCCAGACCACGAGCACCGCCGCTGGAGAGTACCAAGCCGATGCGAGGCACTCGTTCTCCCCCTGAACCGTGCTTTGTGCTTTCTTCGGCACGGCTCCATCCTCGCGAAGGAAGATGAAGGTTGGCGTTCATGACCCGTGGTGGTTGTTACGAATATAGACCATGATCGTGAGAAAAACATTCAAATATCTCTAAAACCTAATCAAAGACGACTCTGATGACCGACAATATGCTCAACTAAGCTCGTCATTTTCTCGGCCCATAGACCGGCACCGGCTCACCGTCATAAGCACCCGCGTCTATTAATGAGGAAAGATCCGGCGGCTCGTAGGCACGAGCGGGATCGTCTGGGAAGGGCGCTTTCACTTCCAGCACGCGGCCATGTGGCTCGAAATCAATGCCAGGGAGCTGGGTGAAGGTCCAAGTGCGGATTTTGCCTTGGAACGGCATGCCTATCACGGTGTAGCTGTTGTGGTCAAAGATGCAGTGCTCACCGAAGCGCTGAACATCGACAGCGCGACCTCGACCGGTTGAATAGTCGCCATATTTCGCCTCCGCAGGCGCTTTGCCGCCGATGAAGAGATTGTGCGTGATGAGAGCGTGATCAAAGGGGTCGCTGGTGTGGATGCCGAGGCCATCACCGGCTTTGATAACAGTGTTGTGCATGATGACATCGCCTTGACTAGAGCGGCTGATTTTGAAGGACTCGTGGATGATGTTGAACATGACATTGCGCATGAAGTAGTTCGGCCCGCCGAGGCCGGGCTGGCTGCTGATGCCGACGAAGCAGTTGGTGAGGCGGTTGCGCATGAAGCGGCAGTTGTGCATGGCAAAGTCACCCTCAATGCCGTCGTCGAGTCCGGTGCTGATGTCGTTGTTGAGGATGTCGTTGCAGATCTGTGGCGCGGCTCCGTCGTCCTCCATGTGGCTGATGCAGTCGCGGAAGCCCGTGACGCGGTTGTGGCGGATGACGTTGCCACTGCCGGTAAACTGGATGCCCTCGCCTTCGTTGTCGCCACCTGCTCCCATGATGTCGGGCTTCCATTCGCGGATGCCGGTGATGGTGTTGTCCTCAATACATGCGTTCATCATGCCGGGCTTATAGGCTTTGATGCCAAACTGCGAGCGGATGGTGCAACGCCGCACCACGCAGTGCTCCGTGCCATTCACTCGGATGGGACCATTCACGGTGATGCCTTCGAGATACACCCATTTGCGGTTGGTGAGGCTGATCTCACTGAACACGGCCTTCCCGCTCGTGCTGCGATACACAATGGGCTTCCCTGGTTCACCATCGCGATTGAAGGTGATCGCGCCGTAGTCGCCATCCGTCAGCAGAAGCACCTCGCCGGGCTTCACCGCGTTCAAATCGGCCTTGGTGCCGGTTTTGAGGACAGCATCGGTTTGCGCGATGGGTTCAGCTCGTGTCGATGCTGTCACGATTTTCGTTGCCATGCCGCCATCGGGGTCGTGGAGCTTCAATTGGACCTCGTAGGCCGTTCCAGATTCCAAATCGAACACGCTACCGCTGAGCCGATTCGTCCAAGTGAAGACAGACGTTGTTTCTTTGCTCGATCCTGCGGGCACGCGGCGCAGTGGCATGCCCTCGCGCCAAGTGGTGTCGCCTTGTTTCCGAAAACTGAGTCCACAAGTCGCATTAAGGTCGTCATCACCCTCGATCTGCCATTCGACCGCAAGATTGTTGATGGTGGGAAACGGCGTGGTGATCTCGCCGATTGTGGTGGAGTCTGCAGCGTGCAAGGAGGCCAGGAAAAAGAACGGAAGCAGTTTAGTCATGGATTTTCGTGGAGCGGGCCATGTTGCCGAACATGTGATAGATGACACTGCCGGGCGTGCCGCCATAGGTGAAGCCGCGGGCAGTGTAGCTGGGGGCAGTGTAGCTGGGGGCGTCGTGGTGAAAGTCATGCCACGTTTGGCCGCCATCCGTGCTGCGGAGAATGCCTTTGCCGCCATGCAGAGTGCTCATGAGCATGATGTTTGGCTTGTGCGGATCGATGTAGAGCGGGCCGCTGTCGAGCGCGGCGAGTTGGGTCCAAGTCTTGCCGGCATCGATGCTTTTGAGCAGCTTGGCGGGGCGTGCGCCGTTGTAGCTCCAGTAGTTCTCGTGCTGGCCGTCACTGATGAAGAGCGTGCTTTCATCACTCGGATGATGTGCCATGCCGTCGATGCCATCGGCGGCGTGCGTCACGGCCCATGTCTCACCGCGATCATGGCTGGCGTAGAGGCCGGTGCGCTTGAGGCATTGCAGATACACATGCTGGCCACCGGGGCTGGTCATGAGACTGAGGGCGTTTTTGGTTTTCAGCGTGTGTTTCCATGTCTGGCCGCCATCGGTGCTTTTGAAAACGCCGAGTTGGTAGTTGCAAAGGTGCATCACATCCGGGTTCGCAGGATCAAAGCAGAGGTCACCCATCTCGCTGTCGTCGAGCCACTTGCCCCACTCGCCGCCGAATTTCTCTTGGAGGTCGAGCACGAGGCTCCAAGTCGCACCGCTATCATCGCTGCGATGCAAACGCGGATGCCGTGTGCCGCCGTGTCCGTGGATGATGGCGAACCATGTTTGTGGCTTCTTCGGATGCGCTCGCACGACGCTGCCGTCGTGGTTCAGCCACTTGTCTTTCCACCATTCCGTCTGAATGCGCATGGGCTGCCATGAAGAGCCGCCGTCATTCGTTTTGAAGACACCTTGATCCAAAGCGGCGACCATCGCCTGCTTTGGGTCATGCGGGCTGATGGCCGGACCTTGAAAATAGCAGAGCACTTGCAGGCCCACGGTGCTGCCGGTCCAGCTCATGCCAAAGTCGGTGCTGCGGCACATGAGCGAGCTGTCGCATTTCAGCCAAGTGCTGCCGTCGGCTGTGACCGCAAGCGAGCTGCACTTGCCCTCCGGCGAGGCGAAGCGATTCATGCCGGGATAGCTGCCGCGATTCCAATTCGTCTCAATGCGATGCCGCGTCCAGGTGTCGCCGTTGTCGCTGCTCACGACGAGCTCACCGAGTGCCCACAGCATGACTTTACCACCACTCGCGACAGCGAGTCCTCCTGCAAAGCGCAGTCCGGGCTCCCACTTGTGTGGCGACTCTTTGACGATGGTGAAGTTAGCTCCGCTATCACTGCTGCGGTAAAGTTTTCCGGTGGAATCAAAGGCAAACAAGCCACTGCCAGTCGGTGTGGCGCGTGCATTGAGAATAATGCTCTCGGCGAGCTTCATCTCCCACGTTTTGCCATCATCCCGAGAGATCGCGAGACCTGGCGATGGGCGACATGAGACGCAAAGTGTGCCATCCGCGAGGAAGAACGGAAATGCAGGCGTGTCGCGGCTGATCTTGGCCACGGGCGGCTTCGCGAGTTCTGTCCACGTCGCACCATGATCACGCGAGACACGCAGGATGCTGTCGTGACCGAGCGCATACACGCCACCATCCGCGAGGACGGCGATGGCGTGACCGATGGCAGGCGTTTGGTCATCACCGACGACCGGAGCATTGCCAAAAACAGCCCGCCAATGCTCACCACCATCGCGCGAGGCCCAAATCATGCCGCAGGTGCCCCAATACAAATGCTGCGGCTCTTTTGGATCGATGGCGAACTGCCGGTTGTGCGAGACGATCTGTTTTCTCGCCATGACGCCGCGCTCCACATCGGCAGACATCTTCCTCCACGTCAATCCCGCGTCCTGCGAGCGAAACAGGCCGCTGAGGTCCGTCATCGCCCAGACTTCCTGCGGATTCGTCGGATGCGCGACGACGTCTTCGATCCAACCACCGCCACCCGGGCCGAAGGGATGCCAGGTGAAGGTTTCTGCGGCCAGAGCCGAGGCAGTGATGAGAGTGAAGAGAATGAGCTTCATTTTGGTAGGAAAAAAACGAGTGGGAGCCTATCGCGTCGTCATCGGCCCCATTTTCACGACTTCGAGGTCCTTACCCTTCACCTTGCGGATGGGCAGGATGTCCTCATGTACCCAGCGGTCATCGGGTGCGCCGCTGATGAACCAGTCGCCGCCGTTGCCGGCGAGGATCATGCCGTGCGTCTTGAGACCTTCGAGGATCACTTTGGCCGCGCCGGTGAATTTGGAGGTGTCAAAGCTCGCCTTCAAACGCACGCGCATGCCCATCGGCGGCAGGTTTTCGTCTTTGTGCGGGCTGGCAAAGTGTGTGGCGGGAGACACATAGGCTTTGCGGCTTTTTTTGACGGTGAAACGCAGCGCGTGCGTGAGCTTCTTCGTGCCGCAGATTTCATCGTAGCGGGCGAGTCCTGGCAAGATGGGCAGACCTGCTGCATCGGCGCTGGTCCAGCCTGCGGGACGTGGTTTGGATGTCTTGAGATCAAAGATGGCTCCGCTGCCGCCTTTCCAACTTTTACCGCCATCGAGCGGAAAGGCACGGAAGACCTCATAGAGCTTCCAGTTGTCTTTATCGAGCACGAGCACATGCCGGTCGCCATCACTCTGCGGACCGCCCTCGATCCAGGCGTCGGCGGGGATTGGATAAGGGCCGGGATCGCTCTCGTCTGCATAATCGAAGGTGATTGGCACCTTGGGCTGATCGCCGCTGACGACGTAATAAGGGATGCCGCCGGGTGCGCCTTTCCAGACGAGGCCGAAGTCTTCATGCAAAGGCTTCTCCAGGCCAATGCTGGCGATGATGGCATCACTGAGCGGATCGACTTTGTCTTTGGAGACATCGCGGTTCCACTCGTCATTAGCCGGTAAAAGCAAAGCGCCGCCAAGATCGGCATTGGGGCCGGTTTTGAGATCAGGATGCTGAGCGTTGGCGCAGAGGGTGATTGAGCAAAGGAGAAGAATTGGGGCTTTCATTGTCGATTAAGGAGTGATGGCTCCGCTGTCATTCTTGGTGCGTGGCTTGCCATGAAAATCCGTGGGCAGAAGGTATTTCGCATCAGCGTGGGCTAGATTGGCATCGGCGGCGGGTGTGGCGTCGTGCTTGCGGCCATCGAGAGTGACGCCGGGAAAGTCTTCGAAGCCGCGACCTTTGACGCAGCCATCTTTCGGACCATCGCCAAAGACGATGTTTCCGGTGCTGAGGACGCCAGCGTTGCCGTTGGCATAGTGCAGGGCATTGGCATCCCGTGAGTAGAGGATGTTGTTGGCGAGGATCATTCCTTCGCGGTCGTTCCAGGAGCCACCGCGAAAGGCATGGGTGCCGTTGAGGATAGTGTTGTGAATGACTTGGAGATTGAGCGTCTTGCCCTGATGATCGGTGCTGGCAAAGCCTGCGCCGGCGCCGTTGATGAGCACGTTGTTGCGCACGATGGCTTCACCCTGCACCTGCATGACATTGTCGGCGCTGTTGTAGCAGAAATTGCGCTCGATGATGTTCACCGGCTTTCCAGCCGTGCCATAGACGGTGATGCAGGGATAGTTCGTGTCATGCACATGGTTCTCGGCGACAAGATTTCCCCAGGAGCCTTGTTTAACCTCAATACCGTCGCCTTGATCACCACGGCAGTCGTGGATGTGATTCAGCGCGATAACGCTCTCGCTCATGATGTGCTCGCCATTGTTCGCACCGAGATACATGCCTTCCGCGTGACCAGCACCGTGGTGGATGTGATTGCGGGTCAAATGAAGGCGCTGTGTGTCGGCGCTGTTGGCGCTGAGGCAGACACCGTTTGTGTGATGGATGTGGCATTGGTCGATCCACACGTCACTGCAATGCCCGAGCCTCATGCCGTGGCTGCCGCCAGTGAACTCGAGACCCCGCAGGCAAAGAAAGGACACTGGTGCGCTTTGACCGATGTTGATGACGTTTTGCTTCTCATCGGGTCGCGTAAAGATGACCTGTGCTCCCACCGCTGCCGTGATCCAGATCGGTGCCTCCCGGCTGCCGCTTACGCTCACATCCCACATTCGATCCACGCTGTAAGTGCCTGCGGCGATTTCGAGTTTGTCACCGGGCTGCAAGGCAGCCACTGCTTTCACCAGGGCGCCTCCATTGCTGTCCGTGTGCTGAATCACACGTTTCGGAGCAATGGCGGCCCATTCAGGCTGATAAGTGACAGCGATAGCGGCCTGCGACAAAAATAGGGTGCAGAGGAGAGGTCTGATCATGGTTAGTGAGAGAGAAACGGCACCAATCAAAACCTCTCTCTCAGCAAACTGCTGAGATAGACCCAAGGTATTTTTGGCGTCTCGCGGGTCTCACCGCTTTGTGTCTCGCGCACCCAGAGGGTCACGGGCTTGCGGTTGTAATTGCGTTCATTGACGCCGCAGAGGGTGACGGTGCTGTTGTCGATGATGAAGGCGGGCAGTCCTTCACGCCACC
>JAYVIO010000203.1:0-12699 GCA_043770175.1 Verrucomicrobiales bacterium
CGCTTCACGCTGGTGTTTGACCGCGAAGGTTACTCGCCGGACTTCTTTGCCCGGCTCAAAGCGCGACGCATCGCCATTTTGAGCTACCACAAGTTCCCCAGCGTTGACTGGTCGGCAGACGAGTTCGTTGCTCAGAGCCTGTCCGTTAAAGTTTGAGAGCCGCCATAAAGACGCGAACAATGAAGGATGGAACGCCACTGGTCTGCCCTTGGCCCGAGAGGTCCGGGCTGGAGTTGTCATGCTTTTGTCATGCATATCCTCGGTTGGAATGTCAACCGAGACTCCCTGAACAGCATGGGAACCTGATAGAATAAGGGCTCCAAAGCGATTTGATGCCTTGTCCCCGTTGTCGTTTTCGGAAGGCCGTTGGCCTTCGAGACTTCGATGTCGCGAATATATTGTTCGCAGGCGGTTTGGCCTTACACGGCGGACTGGGGACTGTCCGCCCTAACTATCAATAGCTACTCCACCGCGCCGGGCCTGAGCCAGTAGAGCACGCTCATGCGCACGGCGATGCCGTTTTCGACTTGCTGGTTGATGAGGCACTTCTCGTAGTTCATGCCGGTGTCGGTGATTTCGACGCCGCGGTTCACGGGGCCGGGATGCATGAGGTGGAGGCCGCGTTCGCGCAGGATTTCGACACGCTCGTTGGTGAGGCCGTAGTTTTTGTGATACTCGGCGGCGGTGGGGAAGAAGGGCTCGTCGAGGCGCTCGCTCTGCACGCGCAGGAGATAGATGACATCGGGTTTCCAGTCGAATGCGTCGCGCCAGTTGCCGAACTGCGGGATTTCCTGCGGCACCTCGCGCGGCATCATCGAACCAGGGGCGAGGTAGGCGACGTTCATGCCGAGGCGGCGGAAGATGAGACTGGTGCTGCGGGCGACGCGGGAGTGCTGGATGTCGCCGACGATGAGGGCGCGGCAACCGCGTAGGTCTTTGTAGATCTCACGCAGCGTGAAGGCGTCCAGCAGCGCCTGGGTGGGATGCGCGTGCCAGCCGTCGCCGGCGTTGATGACGCTGGCGCGGGTGTTTTTGGCGATGAGGTTCGGCGTGCCGGACTGCTTGTGACGCACGACGATGTAATCGACGCGCATGGCCTCCAGGGTCTCGACGGTGTCCAAGACGGACTCGCCTTTCACCACGCTGCTCGATTCGATGTCAAAGTGCGTCACATCGGCACTGAGACGACTGGCGGCGACTTCAAAGCTGGAGCGTGTGCGTGTCGATGGCTCGTAGAACAGCGTGAGCATCGTCTGGCCCTTGAGTGTGGGCACCTTCTTGACGCTGCGTTTGAAGAGATCTTTGAACGGCACGGCGTTGTCGAGCACGAACGCGATTTCCTCATCCGTGAGCGAGGCGATGTCGAGGAGGTCTTTGCGCGGGGTCATCTCGGTGAGGCTTGGGTTTGCACGGTGCAGGAGTCCTGGCCGTCCACTTCTTCAAAACGCACGGCCACACGCTCGCCAGGAGCCAGGGTGACCTTGAGCGCAGAAAAATCGGGCTGCACGGGGAATTCGCGACCGCAGCGGTCCACGAGCACGGCAAGCTGCACGCGTTTGGGACGGCCAAAATTCAACAATTCATCCAGCGCGGCACGCACGCTGCGGCCGGTGAAGATGACCTCATCACAGAGCACCACATTGATGCCGTCGAGGTCGAAAGCGATGTCGGAACCCTCAAGTTTCGGCACCATCTGAAAGTTGTTCAAGTCATCGCGATACTGCGTGATGTCGATGGTGCCAAAATGCACTTTCATGCAGCCGAGCTTTGTTATTTCCGCCGCGATGCGCTTGGCCAGCGGCACGCCACGGGTGAAAACGCCAACGAGGGCGATGCTCTCCGCGCCGGGATTCGCCTCACAGATACTTTTTGCCAAAGCAGCGATCCCATCGGCCATCTGGGCCTTCGTGAGGAGCGTGCGTACAAGTTCTGGCATGGCGGCGTGGTGCGCGGACAGTCCGGCGAAACGCGGGGTTGTCAAATCTGCCGATGCAAGGTTGCAAAGCAGGCGCGTCTTTGGTTTGATGGCGGCATGAAACATTTCCCGCGCGCCGTCCTGATGCTGGTCCTCTGCGGGCCATTGACCAGCTGCGACATTCTACGTGAGAACAAGCTGCTGATCACCACGCATGTCCAGTCAGAGGAGATCGTGCACCCCAATGAGATTATGAAGCTGCCCATCGGTGGTCAGGAGATGACCTTCCGAAAAGTTCCTGAGTTCAGTCAGCGCAGCATCTCGGGCTTCGAGCCGTTTCCGGCCGAGGACGGCCAGAGCTACGGGGCTTTGTTGCAGCTCGACACCAAGGGCCGCAACGCGCTCGAACTTGCCTCCCGCATGAGTCACGGCATGGTGCTGCTGACCATGGTCAATGCACTGCCTATCGACATGGTCGAACTCGACCAGCCGATCACAGACGGTCGTTTCACCATCTGGCGTGGACTTTCCAAGGAGACCATTGACCAGATGGACAAGTTCTACCCGCGCATCAAATACATGAAATCCTCCTCGCGGTGGATGGACATGCTGCCGTCCACGCACACGGAAAAGCTGAACTCGCGCCGTGTGGCCAAAGAGGCGGAGGCAGCTGAAAAGGCCGCTCTGCGTGACAAGGAACGTGGTATCGTTCGTCCGCCCCCCAAGACCAAGGACATCCCACTCGAAGGCTACAAACTGCCCGGCACATGAGAAAATTAGTGTTACTGGCATTCGGTGGCAGCGCACTGTTTACATGGCCTGCACTGGCGCAGAACTCGCTGCTGTTGCCCACGGACAACCGCGCGCTGTTTGAGCAGCCGGCGGAGTTTTTCCAGTCTGTGGACCGGAACTTTGAGGGCGAGAAAACCACGCCATGGGAAGGCGGGCAGTTTGGTTTTGTGCGTGATCCGCGGCGCATCGGCAGCCGCATCGCTTACGCCAAATTTCACGAAGGACTGGACATCAAGCCGCTGAAACGCGATGCGCGCGGCAATCCACAGGATGAAGTGCGTGCGATTGCTGATGGCGTGGTCGTCTATACCGCCGCCGCAGCGAACCTGAGCAACTACGGCCGCTACATCGTGGTGCAGCACGACTGGGGCCAGGGACCGTTCTGTTCGCTATATGCGCACCTAGGGAGTTCAAGCGTCACCGCAGGTCAAAAGGTGAAAGCGGGAACCCCGCTCGGCATTCTGGGCTACACCGGCAGCGGCATCGACCAGCGCCGCGCGCATGTGCATGTGGAGCTGAATCTGTTTCTCTCCAGCCGCTTCGATGCATGGCATGCGGCGAATTTTGCCACGCCGAATCACCACGGCGTCTTCAACGGCCTGAATCTCATCGGCCTGGATTTGCAGGCGCTTTATCTAGCCCAACAGAAAAATCCGGCCACCTCCGCCGCCGGTGCTGTGCGCGCGACGGAAAGCGGCTACCGCGTGGCCGTTCCGGGCAATGCGGAGATGGAGATCGTGAAAAACTATCCATGGCTGCTCGATGGGCCGCGTCCTGCGGGCAAACCTGTGAGCTGGGAGGTCACCTTCAGCCGCTGGGGGCTGCCACTGGCTGCCAAAGCGTCAAACATGGCCGTCTCACAGCCGGTGGTGACGTGGGTGAAGGACGCGGGCATTCCGCATTACACGCATACCCGCGGTTGCGTGACCGGCAGCGGCAGCACCGGTAAACTCACCGCAGAAGGCCTCCGCTTCGTGACGCTGGTCTGCGGCTGGTTCTCACCGTAGAGCAAGCGTCTCGCTTGCAACGCAGCCATCAGCGCAAGCGGGACGCTTGCTCTACTGCTCCGGAACATAAAACCGGCCCATGTGTTCCAGGATCTTGGAGCGCAGTTCGTGACCGTCGATTTCACCGTTGTGGCGGAAGATAACTTCACCGCCCGGAGCGACAACGAGCGTGTGCGGAATCGGGCCGGGCCATTCAGGATCGAGCGCCTGAATCAGCGCTTCGCTGCTGGCCTCGTTGAAGATGTAGGCGTTGCCTTTGCGGCCTTCAGCCTTGAGCGAGGGCTTCAGTTTGTCGGGCACAACGGCGTTGTGCTTTTCGAGGAAGGCTTTCACCACCGGCAGCTCCTTCGGATCGTCCATGCTAATGCTGATGAACTCAAAGTCGCGCAGGCCGAATTTGCGCGAGGTGGCGACGAGTTCAGGGAATTCCTTCACGCACGGCCCGCACCACGTTGCCCACACATTGAAGAGCCGAACTTTCTTCGTGTCGTTCTTCCGCAGCGCGGCTACGCCTTTCGCGTCGATCAATTCGACTTCCACTTCGCCCTTCTCCCATTTTTCATTGTCGGCGGCGAGCTGCCCGCGCTTGTCGATCCACTTCGTGGAGCAGCCATGGGGCTTTGTTTCGGCCACCGGCACCGCTTTGCCTGCCAGCAGGGCTTCGATGGCGTTGCGGGCATCGGGCGAAGTCACGGAGGCTTCGTCGTCATAGCGTGAGTCATCGAGACGGCCCTGATAGCGAAGTTTGCGCTCCTTGTCGAAGATCATGACATGCGGCGTGGCCAGGCAGCCGTAGGCGAGCGCCGTCTTCTGCGTGTCGCCATCGTAGAGGTAGGGGAAGTTGAAGCCCTGCTCCTTGGCGTGATGCTTCATCTCGGGAAAGCTGTCGTTGTATTTCGAGTAGCCGAGTTCATCTGGCCGCAGAGCGGCGGGATCGTTCGGATTGATTGCCACGAGCTTCAAGCCTTTGCCCTTGTAGTCCTTCACCAGCTTTTTGATGCGGCCTTCGACCGCCTGTGAGGTGGGGCAGTGATTGCTGAGGAAGGCGATCATGAGCAGATCAGCGTCCGCATAGTCCTTGAGCGTGTGTTTCTCCTCATCGATGCCGATTAGTTCGAAATCCGGGGCGGCATCGCCGATCTTGAGTTCGTGAAAGCCCTCGGGCATGCCTGACTTCTTCGCCTTCGGCGTTTCAGCATTCGCGAGGGCCGGCAGCAGGGCCACCAGCAGGGAAACAGCGAGCTTGTTCATGGTCGTGATCATTCGGGTTTGGCAGCCTGGCAGTTCCAGCACAGTTCAAACGAGACCGGATTGGATTCTTTGCAGGAGAGGCAGAGCCATTCCTCGGACGAGGCGGGCTGGGAAGAAAGGTGTGGACGGAGCAGCGCGCTGGCCTGGTCATAATCAGCATCGTTCAGCAGACACAGCGTCGGCTGAAGAGGCATGATGAAGATGTTGGTGAGCTGCGCGGTCGTTTCATTGCGAATGAAGCAGGGAATCTCCGCTTCATCGAGGATCGACTTGTAAAAGCCAAGCCGGGTGGAATCCAAACTGGTCAACAGATCGCGCATACACGTTGGTGCTCAGACCTCGAATTCATCCGCCGGATCAAACGGCGGCATCGGCACATTGATGATCTTCAGCTTGCCCACGGCGCGATGCACGCAGCCGGGCCGGATCATGACGGTGGTCATCGGTTTGAGCGGAATGATCTGCCCGTCTGCCTCCAGATGGCCTTCACCTTCAAGCACGATGTAGATCTCCGTCATCTTCTGGTGGTAGTGCGCCTTGGAGTCCGCGTGAATGTCCGTCAGATGCACGGTGGCGAGGGTGTTCCAATCTTCTTTGAACGCCCGCCGTGATTCGCCGCAGGGGCAGGGCACGGGCGTGATTTCATCGAGCTGGGCAACGGCGAAGCGGGGGGTAGGCATGGAAATGACGAAAGAACTACTGACGACGATGTTCGCGGGCGAAGGTGGTGGCATCGCGGGCGGCGTGGAGGACGTAAAGAATGCGGACACCGGTATGGTCGGGCACAGGGCGGTCGTAGATGAGATAGTTCGGATATTCTGTGACGACGAACATGCGGATACCCTTGAGCACTTGGCGAATGGGATGGTATTCGGTGCCAAGAAGGGGCTTGTCGGCCAGCAGGCGATAGGTTTCGTCAATTTGAGCAAGGACACGGGCTGCTGCGTCCGCGTCATCCATGGCGATGTAATTGGCAATTTCCTGGGTGTCGCAGGCCAGCACATCGGGATGTATGTCCACGATGGAATCAGGCATGGCTGATGGCCGTTAGTGACTCGCGAGTGTGCTTCTTTGCTTTCTCCAGAGTTTGCTCCACCCAGTCCTTCGGCAATGGAATAAACGGCCCCTTGTCCCGTTCCTCCAGGATGTCCTCCAGACGTTCCCGTGCCGGGTCCACGGAAGGCTGCTCGTCGTTTTCAAGACAGAGCACCACATACGAGGAAAGGAAGCTCTCAGGCGTCTGCTGCCATCCCTCTGCCTTGCGGTTCAGGGCAGGCATGATGGTCTCGGGAAGATCAATCGTGAGCTTAGGCATGGTGGGAGATTAACATGCCGCTGGAATTGCGGCACGGCTTTTTTACAAGGACTCCAGCGCCGCCGCAGCGACTTCGGCGGTTTGTTCGAGATCGTCGCGGCTGTGGGCCATGCTGATGAAGCCGGTCTCGAACTGGCTGGGGGCGAAGTACACGCCGTGGTCGAGGCAGTGGTGGAAGAATTTGCGGAAGGCAGCGAGATCGGCGGTTTTGGCGTCCTGGAGATTGTGGACTTCCTTCTCGGTGAAGAAGAGGCAGAACATGCTGCCTTTGCGATACCAGCGGTAGTTGAGGCCCTTCTTCTTGAGCACGTCGAGCACGGCGGTTTCCATGATCTGGCCGAGGTTTTCGAGCAGGGCGTAGCCGTTTTTCTTTTCCAGCTCGCGTAATTGAGCCAAACCGGCGGCAAGGGCGACGGGATTGCCGCTGAGCGTGCCGGCCTGATACACCGGCCCAAGCGGCGCGAGCTTGTCCATGATGTCGGCACGACCGCCGAAGGCACCTACGGGCAATCCGCCGCCGATGACCTTGCCGAGGCAGGTCAAATCGGGCGTGATCTTCTCCAGCTCCTGCACGCCACCTTTGGCGAGACGGAAGCCGGTCATGACTTCGTCGAAAATGAGCAGCGCGCCGTGCTTTGTGGTGATGTCGCGCAGTTTTTGCAGGAAGCCAGGTTTCGGCAAAATGAGGCCCGCGTTGGCTGGATAGGGCTCGACGATGATGCAGGCGATTTCGTGGCCTTGTTTCTCAAACAACTCTTCCAAAGCCGCTTCGTCGTTGAAGGGCAGCACGCTGGTGAGTTCAGCAAAAGCTTTTGGCACGCCGGCGCTGTCGGGATTGCCATGCGTGAGCGCTCCGCTGCCGGCGGCGACGAGAAGGCTGTCAGAATGGCCGTGGTAGCAGCCGTCGAACTTCACAAGCCGATCACGACCCGTGAAACCGCGTGCAAGACGGATGGCGGACATCGTCGCCTCGGTGCCGCTGCTGACCATGCGCACCTTTTGAATGCTGGGCACCCATTCGCAGATGGTGCGGGCCATTTCGACCTCATAGAGATTGGGGATGCCGAAGCTGACGCCGTCTTTGGCGGCGTTGTGGATGGCTTCAATCACCGGAATCGGCGCATGGCCGAGGATCGCGGGGCCCCAGGTGCCGACGTAGTCGATCATGCAGCGGTCATCGACATCGTAGATGCGGCAGCCCTTGGCCCGCTTCACGAAAAAGGGATCGCCGCCGACGTTGCGAAAGGCGCGGACAGGGGAGTTCACACCGCCGGGGATGTATTGTTTGGCGAGGTCGAAGAGCTTGGTAGAAAGGGGTCCGTTGGGCATGGTTTTGGAGTGCCTAGGGATACGCGGGAGAATTTAGGCGTCGAACAAAAGGTTGCCGGGGACCGTCTGAGTCGGCTATTCTCATCCCAAGCCCAGCCCCATGCCTATGAAAGCGCTCTGTCGGATCCTTCTTACCTTGTTCGCGTTGCAGTCCACCCAGGCGCAGACGGTGACCTCGTCATCCCGCAACAAATCATCTTTGCAGAATCTGGAGCCAGGAACATTTTCCGTGGAAGGCATGACACCGAAGCCGGTGGTGCTCAAAGTGCAGATCGAGGCGCCGATGTATCCCACCAGCAAGTTTCAGGGCGCGATCGGCTCCTTTGCGCCAGGCACGCTCGTCACGCTGATCGCCATGTCGGATACGGCCTACCGCGTGCGTGGCCGGGCGCGGCACGGAGATGTCGCCGGCTGGATTCGTCAGGCCGATGTGCTGTCCGCCGATCCGAATCTGGCCGCGAATCTCAAAAAGCTCTACGAGCGCACCAAGAAGGTCGAGGAACTCATTCAGAACCGTCAGGTCGCCCTCGGCATGACCAGCCAGGAGGTGCAGGCATCATTGGGCAAGCCCTCGCGCACAAGTGCCAAAATCAACGCCGCAGGCAAAGAGGAAAAACTCGAATTCAGCATCTATGAAAAAGTGCCGCAGACAACCACTGGACGCGATCCCTTTGGCCAGCTCGTACAAACAGTGATCTATGTCAAAGTCGAGGTCGGCACGCTCAGCGTGAGCTTCAAGGACGGCGTCGTCGCCGAAATCGAGGAGACCAAAGGAAATCCGCTCGGCGGTGGTGGCGTGCAGATCGTTCCGCCGCCTTTCATGTTCTGATCAATCGACCTGTTCCTTCACACGTTCTGGCGTCCACCCCGCCGTACGCAGGCTGCGCAGTGATCGCGCATCGTCCCGTTTCGCCAGCCGTTTGCCATTTTCATCGGTGATCAGCCGGTGGTGGTGCCATTCCGGCACCGGCAGGCCGAGCAGCTCCTGCAACAAGCGATGCAGGTGTGTCGCCTCCATCAAATCCTCGCCACGAGTCACCAGCGTGATGCCCTGCAGCGCATCATCGACCACCACGGCGAGATGATAGCTCGCCGGCGTATCCTTCCGCGCCAGCACCACATCGCCAAACACATCAGGCTGCGCCTTGAAACGGCCACGCTCGCGATCAGTCCATGCGAGTTCGTGTAAAACAAGCAGCATGGCTTGGCTCACATCCAACCGCAGCGCATACGCCTCACCAGCAGCGATACGTGTCTTTCTTTCCGTCGCATCACGACTGCGGCACGTTCCAGGATAGAGCGGCCCGTCGGGGCCGTGCGGTGCGTTGCCAGCGCGTGCGATCTCCTCCTGAATCTCCCGCCGCGTGCAGAAGCATGGATAGAGCACGTTCAGTGCTTCCAGCTTTGCCAACGCAGCGCGATAGTCATCAAAGTGATCCGACTGCCGCCGCACCGGCGTCTCCCAGCTCAATCCCAGCCACGCCAGATCCTCAAAGATCGCTTCTTCATACTCTGGCCGTGCCCGCGTGCCGTCGATGTCTTCGAGGCGGATCAAAAAACGCCCTCCCTGCCCTGCCGCTTCCTGCGCAAACAGCGCCGCATACGCATGCCCCAGATGCAGCCATCCGGTGGGACTGGGAGCGAAACGTGTAACCTCGGGCATGCTCACAACTTCCCAGGCTTTACCACGACATCACCATTCTCAAACGTTCCGCGCATCACGCTGCGGAACACATGCAGGTCAGGACGGATCATGCCGTGCGTGTTGCCGCATTTCACCTTTGTCACCGGCAGCGCCGGCGATTCCTGCCAGCCGCTGCGGGCCGAATCCATGCCGCCACCTTGGAAATACAGCGTGTGGTCAAACCTCTCCTTCGCATGCACTTCGCCATCATGGATGTGCAGCGTGGGGAAGAACACCGTGCCCGCCAGTGCCGTCGGAAATGAAAACGCCATCGGATGCACCTGGGCATTGCCCGGTTTCAGCTTGAACACGGCGAACCCAAAGTCCGCGTAGCCCGGTAGTTTCGCCCACACGCCGTCTGGCAACCTAAAGCGGGCGTCCAACCGGCTGAAGTCGGCAATTGTGGGCACAAAACTCGCATCGTAAGCGCCGACAGAGACGACTTTAAGCGAATACCCGGCGGCGGCTGGTGCAGCGCCAAACGGGTCTGCACTTCTGCTATTCGGCAGCGGAAACAGTTCCCACAAATCTTCGAAGACGCCTTCATACTTCGAGAAGTCAAAAAACTTCACCGCATTCTCACCTGCGCCTTCCTTGACCGGAATCGGCAGCACCATCGCCAAATCCTGCGGCGCCTTCACTGACATCTGATAAATGAGCACCTGATTCCCACGTTCGCCCAACCGCGCAAAGATGCGGGTGTTTTTGACCTCCTCGACTTTTCCCGTGAAGCAGCACATGATGCCCATGCTAGCCAACCGACTCACTTCCTGTCCAGCATGAATCTCTCCGAACTCGTCTCCCACCTCGACACCGAACTGCGCACGGCAGAAATCGCGGACTATTCGAATGCACTGAATGGCCTCCAGCTCGAAAATCATCACGGCAAGGTTACGAAGATCGTCGCGGCAGTGGATGCGACGTTGCCGGTGATGCGCAAGGCCGTCGCCATAGGCGCGGATTTGCTGGTCGTGCATCACGGCATGTTCTGGACGGGCCTGCAGCCATGGACGGGGCCGGTGTTTCAGAAGTTGCAGCTCTGCCACGACAGCGGGCTGGCCGTTTACAGCGCGCACTTGCCGCTGGATGTGCATCCGGTGCTCGGTAACAACGCCCAAATCGCCCAGGCACTCGGATTGACGCCCTCCGGCGGCTTTTTGGAGTACAAAGGCAACTCGGTGGGTGTGACCACGGAGCATGCGATGTCATTGGATGAACTCACGGCACGCTTCAAAGCCGCGCTCGGCGGCAGTACGGTGCATGTGTGCGCTGGTGGCCCGACAACAACGAAAATAATCGGTATTTCCTCTGGCGGCTCTGGTTCCGAAGTCGCCGCTGCTGCCAAGGCCGGCATCGACACCTTCATCACCGGCGAAGGGCCGCATTGGAGCTACACGCTGGCGGAAGAACTCGGCATCAATGTCCTCTACGGCGGTCACTACGCCACGGAGACTTTCGGCGTGAAGGCTCTGGCGGCTCATATCGAGGCAAAGTTCGGCATTCCGTGGAAATTTGTCGATCACCCAACGGGTTTGTGAGAACATGCGGGCATGAATGCCGCAGCCGCCCATCCGCCTCTGCATGCACATCCTGAGCCGACGCGCTGGACCACGCTGCTGTTCCTGGCCAAGGCGAAAGCCCACCAACTGCGCCGCGGCGTAAAAAACTGGCGTGACGGCATCCAACCGCATGCGAAGAGCCACACGATGACGGCGCTACCCGTGGTGGCGCAGTGGCAGTCTGATCTGCGCCGTGGTGAGAACGCATCTTCGCGTGAAAGTGAACTGCAAGAGGGCAAAGTGCAAAATCTGCGCGTGGCCGCGAGCATGCTGCATGGCGTGGAAGTGCCGGCAGGTGAAGTGTGGAGCTTCTGGATGCATCTGGGCCGGATCACGCGCCACAAAGGTTATGCCGTTGGACGCGAACTCCGCGAAGGCTGCCTCATCCCACAGATCGGCGGTGGCCTCTGCCAGCTCTCCGGTGCCATTTACAATGCAGCTCTCGAGGCAGGGCTGGAGATCGTCGAACGCCATGCCCACACGAATTCTGCCGTCGGTTCCCTCGCACGCATTGGACGGGATGCGACGGTGTTTTGGAACTACGTCGATCTGCGGCTGCGCGCGCGCCTGCCCTGGCGCATGGAGATCGTTGTGGCAGACACTCAGCTACAGGTGCGCGTCCGTTGCTCAGAAAAACTGCCCCGTGGCCCCATCGAACCCGCCGAACCTTCGCCAGCCACGCCATTGAACTCATGCGCCACCTGCGGCATCGGCTCCTGCTTCCGCAGTGAATGACCCCCGGCATGGCGTATCTCGGGACAGCATTCTTTGAGCGCGACGTGCTGACCGTCGCCCGTGAGCTGATTGGCGTTGAACTCGTGTGGCACGGCTGCACTGGCATTATTGTCGAAACGGAAGCTTATGCCGTGGAAGGGGATTTAGCCTGCCACACCGCCTCACGACCCAGTGCGCGCGAGTTTGTGCGCACGCAGCAGCCGGGCACGGCCTACGTCTATCTCAACTACGGCATGTTCTGGCTCTTCAACCTGCTCGTGAAAGGCGGTGGGCGTGACGGTCTCATCTTGATTCGAGCTCTGGAGCCGTGTCGTGGTCTCAAGCAGATGCAGCAGCGCCGCAACCGCACGAAGCCGGAAGAATTATGCTCCGGCCCGGGCAAACTAGGTCATGCACTCGGCATCGTCGGCATGCATCACGGCACCGTGATGAGCGGACACGGCAAACCAGCGGGCGTGGGATTGAAACTGGCCGCAGGCCCTGCTCACGAAGTCGTCAGCGACATCCGCGTCGGCATCAGCCAGGCCATGAATTTGCCGTGGCGGTTTTTATCGCGCCACAGCCCGCACGTCATTGTGAAGCACGGGAAAGTGAAGGCACCGGCGGTTTAAACCAAACCGCCGCCAAGAAACAACCGCAGGGCGGCGACGATAGCTACGGCGACGTTGATGGTGAGGCCGATCTTGCGCTGGCAAAAGGAACCGAAGATGATGCCGACCACACAGCCGGCCAGCACGGCCCATTGCAGCCAGCCGAGCAGCGGGATCAGGCCGGGGACCAGCAGCACGGCGCAGACGAGACCAATGAGAACAGAGAGGATTTGCATAGCGGCGGCAAAGATCGCCAGCCATTCCCGAACACAACTGAAATTCCAAGGCATCATTGTAAGCCGCGCCTTGCTTTCCCCCGCAGGCGCGGTACTCTCCGGCCTCGCTGAACTGAAGGAGAGGTGGCTGAGTGGTTGAAGGCACCTGACTCGAAATCAGACGTTGTCGAAAGGCAACCGTGGGTTCAAATCCCACCCTCTCCGCCAGCGCTGTTTTCGAGCACCTTACATGCTTGGACAGCCTTGGGTATCAAGGGGTAATGTAGTGACATGTCACCTCACAATG
>JAYVIO010000204.1:0-12691 GCA_043770175.1 Verrucomicrobiales bacterium
AAACGGCAATCACGTATAGTTTGGCTGCTAAGAAATCACGGGTTGGGCGTATTAGCTGCCCTCCATGCGTTTTATCCTACTTCTCCCCCTGCTCATCGCCACCGGCCTGCAGGCCGCCCCTCAATGGATCTGGCTCTCCAAAGACGGCAACAAAGACAACAAGGTCACTTTCCGTCACCGCTTTGATGTGCCGCAAAATACCCAGCTCGCCACGCTGGAACTGACCTGTGACAATGGGGCTGTCGCAAACCTCAACGGCAAGAAAGTCCTGACCAACCCGGATTGGCAGGAAGCCAGCAAGGTGGATGTCAGCAAGGACATCAAGCGTGGTGAGAGCAATGAACTCATCGTCAACGCCACCAACGAAGGCGGCACCGCTGCGCTCATCGCCCGCCTCACGCTCAAGTTGCCGGAAGGAAGGACAAACATCGTCATCGAAACCAGCGGCAAATGGGAAGCCACCTCCACTGGCAAGGAAGAATGGAAGCCCGCCCTCGTCATCAACGACTACGGCAAAGGCCCCTGGGGCCTCGCCCTCGACGGCAAAGCGGGTGGCGGCGGCAAAACCAGCTCTCCAGGCGAAACCGTCGCTGCCAGCGAGATCACCGTGCCGAAGGGCTTCAAGGTCGAAAAGCTCTACAACGTCCCTAAAGACCAGGAAGGCTCCTGGGTTGCCCTCACCGTCGATCCCAAGGGCCGCCTCATCGCCTGCGACCAATACGGCAGCATCTATCGCATGAGCGTTCCCGCCATTGGCAAGACGGAGCTCCTCAAGCCCGAAAAACTCGCTATCGAAATGGGCAAAGCCCACGGCCTCCTTGCCGCCTTCGACAGCCTCTACGTCATGGTCAATGAAGACGGCGGCAAAAACGGCCTCTACCGCCTTCAGGACACCAACGGCGACGATCAATACGACAAAATCACCAAACTCCACACCATGGCTGGCGGCGGCGAGCACGGCCTGCACAGCATGGTCGTCAGTCCCGATGGCAAACGCATCTACTTCAACTGCGGCAACCACACCAAACTGCCCGAAGGCCTCACCGACAGCCGTCCGGCTAAAATTTGGAGCGAAGACCACGTCCTCCCGCGCCTCTGGGATGCGAATGGCCACGCACGCGGCATCCTCGCCCCCGGCGGCTACGTTTGCAGCATGAACCCCGACGGCAGCGCCCTCGAACTCTTTTGCTACGGCTTCCGCAACGAGTTCGACATCTGCTTCAACGACCAAGGCGAACTCTTCACCTACGACGCCGATATGGAGTGGGACATCGGCAGCCCGTGGTATCGCCCCACACGCGTGAATCATTGCGTCAGCGGTGCTGACTACGGCTGGCGCAGCGGCAGCGGCAAATGGCCGCAGTATTATCCAGACTCGTTGCCCACCACCATCGACATCGGCCCCGGCAGCCCCACTGGCGTCGTCGCCGGCACTGGAGCCAAATTCCCCGCGAAGTACCAGCACGCCATCTACATCAACGACTGGACCTACGGCACCATGTGGGCCATCCACCTCGAAAGCAAAGGTGCCAGCTTTGTGGCCACCAAAGAAGAGTTCGTCTTCGGCAAACCCTTGCCGCTCACCGACCTCGTCATTCATCCGCAGGACGGCGCCATGTACTTCGCTGTCGGTGGCCGCAAAACACAATCAGGCGTCTATCGCGTGACTTACGTCGGCGATGAATCCACCGCGCCCGCCAAAGCACTCCCGCTCGATGAAGAGTTCAAAATGCGTGCCGCACTTGAAAGCTATCACAGTGGCAAAATCGAAGCCGACAAAGCCCTCGCCACGGCATGGGGTTATTTGAGCCACAGCGACCGCCATGTGCGCTACGCCGCCCGCGTTGCCATTGAGAAGCTCCCCGTCGAGCTTTGGAAAGAAAAAGCCCTCACCGAAAAACATCCCGTCGCCGCCATCGAGTCCCTCATCGCCCTCGCACGCGTCAGCGGAGCCAAAGTCATGCATGAAGGCGGAAAAGCCGCCACCAAGCCCAAATCCACCTCCAGCGAGCCCATTTCGCCCGTCGAGCCACAGAACGTCGAACTGCAAAACAGCATCCTTTTGGCCCTCAGCGCCATCAAACCACCCGCAGGCCACGAACTCGCCGCCCTGCGTGCCATGCAACTCGTTTTGACCCGCCTCGGTAAGCCCAATCCCGACGTCTGCGAAAAAATCGCCACCGCCCTCGATCCACTCTTCCCCACCGACAACGCACAGTTCAATCGCGAGCTTTGCCAGATCCTCGTCGCCATTGATTCGAAGCAAGTCGTCAGCAAAACCCTCGCTTTGATGGCCACCGCCAAAGACGACTTCCAAGAAGTCGCCACCGACGCCGTTCTCAGCCGCAACGACGGCTACGCCAGCGCCGCACGAGCTGCCGCAGGCTCCCGCCCCAATGCCCAGCAGATCGACTACATGTTCGCCCTGCGCAACGCCACCGCCGGTTGGACCTCCGACCACCGCAAAACCTTCTTCAGTTGGTTCCCCCGCGCCCGCACCTGGAAAGGCGGCAACAGCTTCAAAGGCTTCATCGAAAACATCCGCAAAGACGCCATGGAGACCTTTGTCCCGCAGGAAGAACTCGCCGCACTCGACGCCCTCAGCAACAAAGTCGAAGCCAACACTGCCATGCCCAACTACGTCGCCCCCAAAGGCCCCGGCAAAAACTGGACCATCGACGAAGTGCTCGCCCTCGCCGCCGGAGGCCTCAAAGGCCGCAACTTCGCCAATGGCGAAGCCATGAACCGCAGCATCATGTGCGCCACCTGCCACCGCTTCAACGGCGAAGGCGGCAGCATCGGCCCCGACCTCACCGGCGTCGGCAACCGCTACACCCTGCGCGACCTCTTGGAAAACATCACCGACCCCAGCAAAGTCATCTCCGACCAATACGACAGCCACGAGATCACCAAAAAAGACGGCAGCGTCCTCATCGGCCGCATCATCGTCGAAGAGAACGGCAAAGTCTTCCTCATGACCAACCCCTTCGCCCCCAACGACCACACCGCCATCAACGAGGCCGACATCGCCAAAAAAGGCACCCGTAAAGTCAGCATGATGCCCCCCGGCCTCATCAACTCCCTCAACCAAGACGAACTCCTCGACCTCATCGCCTACCTCACCAGCGGCGGGAACAAGGCGGATAAGGCGTTCAAGTAATCAACACTCATGAAATCCATCCTCCTTGCCCTATTTGCCCCTGTAGTTCTCGTTATCGCCGCCGAACCCGCGAAAAAGGAAGAACCCAAAAAAGAAAAGCCCTTCACACCCGGTGGCATCTATCGGCAAGGGGATATGCAGCGGCCACGGCCCACGGTGATCACCCCGCCGACGGAGAAGACGCCGCCGAGTGATGCGGTGGTGCTGTTTGATGGGACGGACCTCGCGAAGTTCAAGCGCCAGCCGCGCAAGGATGATGCGGACACTTCGGATATGCCGAAATGGAAGATCGAGAATGGTTATGCGGAGATCACGCCGAAATCAGGCCAGATCGAGACACGTGACAAGTTTGGCTCATCGCAGATCCACCTCGAATTTGCCACGCCTGCGGAAGTGAAGGGCAGCAGCCAGGGCCGTGGCAACAGCGGCGTGCTGCTGCAAGGCTGGGGCGAGGTGCAGGTGCTCGATTCTTATGAGAACGACACGTATCCTGATGGTCAGGCCGGCGCGATCTATAGCGCCTATCCGCCACTGGTGAATGCCAGCCGCAAACCGGGCGAGTGGCAGAGCTATGACATCATTTGCGAATGCGCGCAGCTTGACGAAAAAGGTGGCGTGCTTAAACCCGCACGCATCACCGTGCTTCACAACGGTGTCATCGTGCAGCACGCCGTGGAGCGTGACACGAAGGTGCAGGAGTTTGGTTTCGCACTGCAAGACCACAACAATCCGACACGCTACCGCAACATCTGGGTGCGTCCGCTGCATCGGTATGATGAGAACGCGACGAAGTAGTAATCGCGCTTCAGGTCATTATTGCGAGGCGGCTTCGTTGGCGCGCTTCACGAGTTGCAGGATGGCTTTGGCGGGAATGGCTTCGTGCATCACGAGGGTGGTGCCTGATGATGCCTGAGTGGGCGCAGTCTTGCTGGGCGGATTGCTGTTGAAGGTCGAGATGCGGGCGACGTGACCGATCACGTTGCCGTATTCATCGAGCACGGCTGAGCCGCTGCTGCCCTGTGCCCAGTCGGTGCTGACGTTCATGCGCTGCATGGTGGGCTCTTTCGATTCGCCGAGCGCGTAGAAGCGATTCACGATACCGGCACTGAAATAGCCGCGATGTTTGAGAGGATCACTGAAACAGTAGGCCGGCTCGCCTAATTCGACATCGGCACGGAGAGGGAGCGGTTTCAAGCCGCCTGCACTGACACGAATCAAGGCGGCGTCGGACTGCGCATCGGCTCCGAGGATGGCGGTGGTGGTATAGACTTCGTTTTGTTCATCGGCGATGATCAGCCAGCCTTCTTTAAGAGTCTCTGGTGGTTCAATGACATGATTGGCGGTGGCAACGACATCCGGCGCGATGGCGTAAGCGCCCGCGAGATTCAGATGCATCTTATCGCACTTGGTGCAGCGATAATACCATCCTGCACGCAAGTGTCCCGTGCGTGCGAGCCGGGCAATGTCGCGGCTTGATTTGGACTCCGTGGATTCTGTTTGTAGCGAGATGGCACCGGGCTTCGGCTGTTTGAGCTGCGCTTTGCCCTTGAGATGGTCGAGAAATTTACCGGACTTCACGGCCTTGGCGGCGATTTCGAGCAACGGATCTGGCGGTAGCGGCGGAGTTGCTGGCGTTGCGCTTTTGGCAACGACCGGGGGCGTCTTGCTCAGCGGCAGGCCTAGCGCTTTTTCAACCGTGGGCCGCAGGGAGGCTCCGCGGAGTTCCGTGCCTTTGGCGAGTAGTTTGCCGGTGGTGCCATCAACGAGGAAACAGGCCGGAATCGACCGCACGGCATAAAGTTTGGCCAGTTCCGCCTCCCAGCCCTTGCCATCGCAGATCTGCGGCCACGCCATGCCTTTGTCTTTGGTAAATTGGGCCAGCTTGTCCTGCGTGCGTTCGCTATCAAGGCTGATACCGAGCACTTCGAAGCCTTTCGGCTTCAGATCGGTGTAAACCGCCGTGAGATTCGGCAGTTCGCCGATGCAGGGGCCACACCATGTCGCCCAGAAGTCCAGCATGACGATCTTGCCTTTGTAATCGGCGGGAAAATTAACTTTGGCACCTGCAGTGGTAGTGGCTTCAAAGCTCTGCGCCTTTTCAGTGTCTGAACTGGCGTTCTGGGCGAAACAGGACGTGGTCAGCAGCGCCAGGGAAATGAGGATTCGTTTCATATCCCTGATTTGATGAATTTCTTGCCCCAAGGTCAAGCCTGTAAAACGAGCTGGTCATTCTATTGTCTTCTTCGGCTGCATCACCAGCTTGTGCGTATCTTCACGCCACAAGTCGGTGCAAACCGCAGACCTGACCGGCTGCTCGCTGGTGAGGTTGACCAACAGCACATCGTTCTTTCTGGACAAGCGTGAAGTTCACGGGCTCGCCGATTTTTTCGGTGAGGAACTGGCCGGCGCGTTGAACGAAATCGGCGCTGACGAGTTCGCCATGGGTGCGCTTGGCTTCTTCGAGTTTTGGGAAGGTCAGCTCGACAGCCTAAAGAGGCATGGCGAGCAGCAGAAGGGAGCACATTCGAAGCATGAGGATCATTCGCCAGTGATGCGCCACTTGCCCCAGAGCTTGGGCGTCAACTCGGCTTCGCTGGGAACATCGGCGGTGATGGCGGTGGCTTTGTTGGACCAGTAGATACGCTGCGTGGTCTGGAAGTTCGAACCGCGCAGCACGCCGAGGTCGGCAAGTGCTTCATCGCCGGGTTTCGGCTGCCAATGCAGGACGACGAGCGGCAGGCTGATCTCGTAGTTGCCGCTGTTGTCGGCGGCGAAGGCGATGCTTGCAGTCACGTCTTCGACGACGTCGATGCTGATGCTGCGCCATGGGCTGCTGAAGGCCACGGGCTGCGCGGTGCCGGGGACTTTGGCGCGATAAAGCATGGCGCGTGGCTTGCCTTTGATGAGCGTGACGAGCAGCCGCTGATCGGTGTCAGCTTGCAGCATGAGATCTAGACACCCGCCGGTTTTGAAGAGGGCGTTGGGCGTCTCGCCGCTGTTGTTGAGCAAGTCCTTTTCACCCGTGCGCCAGGCGGCGAACAAACGATCCCCACTGATCGTGATGGCGGCGCTGACTTCATACGGCTTGGAGTTGCTGTTGAAGTTTGCCTTGGTGCCACGGCGATCAATGGAGGCCCAATCGGTCGTCGCAGGCCAGTCGTCGAGCTTGCCATCGACGATTGGCGCTTGTTGGCGCAACGGCACGCTGAGAATGCCGGTGCCACGGGCTTTTTGCCGCGCGATTTCGGCACGGGCGAACCAGTCGCGTGATTTTTCGAGATCCTTGGCCGTGACGGTGATGGTTTGATCCGGCAGCCGCTGGATTGATTCAAGTCCATCCACGCGCACGAGGCTGGTGCGACCGCCGTCAATGAGGAAGACCTTGCCGTTAGGTGTTTGCGTGATGCTGGGCCAAAAGTTCTCGTCATGCAGCGAGACATCGGTCACGTCCATGTTTCGCGTGGCGACAGGCGCGGCCCAGTTCGGGCGCAGACGGATGTCGTGAAAGAAGGTGCTGACGAACAAGCCATCGGCGGTGAACAAATACATGTTCCCCATGTTGCCATTGATGCAGAACATCGGCCCGGCCTTGCCCTGAATGAAGTCGCCGAGCAACCGCGTGTGACCGACGACCATGCCGGGACGATCCGGCACCGCGGCCTCGTGACTTGCGTGCAGGCCGGGCCACGCGCTCGGATAACTCCAGCGCGGCTCACCTTTGAACATGCCGCCGATGCCGTGGGGCGAGAAGGGCGCTGCCGCATTCGTTGTGAGCGTCCAATCTAGAGTTTGCAGCGCTTGATTGCCGCCGCTCGATGGCGGCTGACCGCCTGCGGGGCCGATCTTTTCGGGTTTCAGCTCATAGAGCGGCACGCCGCGTGAATCGAAGCTCGTGGGGGCAAACCGCGCCGTCATGTCATCAAAGCGGGCGATGAGAAACGCGAGATCGTTCGTCACCGTCACGCCACGCGTGGGCACTTTAATCATCTTCACTTCATCAGGCTGCGATTTGCCGTCGCCGTTGGTATCAGACCAGGCAAAGGTCGCGTGCTTGTCGGGATTCGGGTTCTCATCTTCGGGTTTCGTGCCTTGCGGCCACACGGAGCGAAATTCCGGCGTGCGCAGCAGTTCCCACGCATGAGCGCTGCCGAGTCCAGCGACGAGATGCGCGACCTTGCCATCGTCGCGCCAGATGAAGGCTGCATTGTCGCCGCCGGTAGGATTGTGCGTGTAACAGCTCGTGAAGTAGCGCTCGCCTTTGCGTGTGGACGGATACAGCGGCGTGTCGGGCGAAAAGTGACCTCCGTGCGCCTCCAACAGTGGATCAGGCCGCGCAAAGACCCGCTTCAACTGATCCGTGCCCGACTTCCAATCGAGCGCGAACTCCATGCCTTTGTAGAAGAACTTGTTCGCATCACGCGGATCGAGCACGCCGCCACCACCATACTCGGTGGGACCGTAGAAGGCGCGTGCGAGCTTGCCGTCGTTGCTCCACACGGACACGCGACGCGGGAAGTTGTCGGACTCGGCGATCCATGCACAACCTTGAGAATCCAAAGCGAGGCCGTTCGGGTTGTTGAGGTGCAACGGATCGTAGTCGCCGATGGCGGGAACGCCGGGCTTGCCGATGGCTCGCAGAAATTTGCCGTTCGCCGAGAAGACCTTCACCTGATGCGAGGAGCCTCGATCCGTGATGAAAATCTCGCCGTTCGGGTCGGTGGTGACATGATGCGGATCATCCAGTCCGGTGATCAGTGTCTCCGCATCACGCAGCAGCTTCGTGCCGCTGAGCACGAGCATCTTGCCGGAGGCATCGAAGGTGACTCCACGCGGATTGTCGATGGGGACTCGCTTGAGGATCTTACCGGCCTTTGCATCGACAAAGATGAGTTCATTCTGACGGATCATCGAGCAAACGATCACACCATCGTGAACGGCGATTCCTGCGAGCACGAAAACTTTGTCACCGCCATCAAAGCCATCCAGAACAGGTGGCTTCACGCCATCGATTGGCTTCTTGAGGCGTGGATCGGGGCCGAGTTGAGCTTTGAAGATGGGCTTGTCTTCCAGCTTGCCCGTCTTCGCGGTGAGGCGCAGTTCGCCATCCCAGACAGAGCCGACGTAGCAGAGATGGTCTGCGATGTGCTTCGCACCGCCATCGACCGCAAGCGTCGGCGCGCCGGTCCAGGTGCCGCCGACCCAATGCTGCCCACCGATCTTCGTGCCATCCTCGCGCAGCCATTGCAAGCCATGACCTCCCTCGGCGACATACGCGCCCATGAAGATGAGCGGCTTCCCATCAGCGGTGCGAGTGCCAGGAACGAAGGCCATGCTTGATGGTGGCGTGTGTGTCGTCATCCAGTTGCCAGTGCCGTCAGCGGTGGTCCAGGCGGGTTTGCCTGCGCTGTAGATGCTGAATTCGTAATGCAGCTTCACGGGCTTGTGCCACAGGCCGCGCACTTTGTAGCTGCCGGGCACGACGGGGCGCGTGGGAATGTGATAGACGCCATGCTTCGCGGCCTCGGGATCGCGCAGCAGATCATCGCTGCCGTCCCACCATGCGATGTTTTCACCTGCGGGAAAGGGCGTCTCGCTGACGAGATTGCGTACGCGATGATTCGTCATGTCCTCGATGACCAGCGTGACGAGTCCGGGTTCCTGCAAAGTGAACTTCACCGGGATCGGCGGCGGTTCTTCACCGCTCTTTGGCAACACGATGCTCGTGAGGGCTGAATCACCCAAGGGTACGAGCGCGAGCAGTTCGCCCAGCCACACGCGTTTGCCGTCCTTGGTCTTCGTTGCGTAGTGTGAATGTCCGGGTTTCGCGCTGCTGGTCATGCGGACCCGCAAGGCGCGAGTGACAACGGGTTGATTGAAGGTGATCCAATTCGGACCGAGCTGCAGCGGATAGTATGTTTCCATCCCCTTCCCTGTCCCCACGTTCATCCAGTTTGATTCCGCCGCCTCACGCACGTTCGAGTCGTCTGCACCGGTGAATGCATCGATCTCGCAAGATTCGAAACCTGTCCACAAGAGGCATGTGCTGTTCAGCTTCACCGGCTTTGGCCACGTGAGTGTGACGATCTCAGGATGCTCGGCAGAGATGGGCAGCGGGGCGCCTTCTTCGGCATTTTCCCACGTCTGCCAGGTGCGGTTGATGGATTCATCCACGAGCTTCGCCGACACATCATCGCGAGATCGCGACTGCACCAGAGACTGCGGTGCGACGTTGCCCATGCGCTCGCTCATCAACCACACACCGCCGAGCACGCCGGTCATCTCGCGATCCCCAGCTGCAGGTCGATGACTGAAGCGCAGCGCCCGTGTCACCGTGCCTGGCGGCAGCACCCAGAGACCGTAGTTGCCTTCGAGCACCTCGGCCTGTGTCGCCGCACCATCCATCAGTCGTTCTGCTGGCAACCATTGCGAATCATCGGCTAGATCGCCGGGATAACTCGCCGTCGCTTTCAGCACGCTCAACGAACCACCACCACTGACCAGCACACTGCCGACAGTCACCGGTCTGTTGAAAGCAATGCGCAAATGCCGCACACCGATTTCGCGACCGCTGCCAAACTTCGCCCCACGCCAGTCGGGGATGTCCTTCTGGGTCCACACCACCGACTTGGGCGAATCCGGCATGGGCGCTTCTTTGCCCGCGACCCATTGCACGAATGCGGATTGATCGAGAAGTGCCGCTTCAATGGCGAAGACGGCTGGCTGAACGAGGACGCATAAAGCGGTGAGAAGAACGAGCGATCGAGTGCGCATAGGAATGAGCTCACTTAAACGTGAGTGCGGTCTTGGGCAGCAGCGCTTTGATTTTGGCCTGGGTTTCGTCGCTGAACGGCTCTTTCACCGGAACGAGGCGCATGGACTTGAGGAAGGCGAAGTCAGCGAGCACGGAGAGTCGTTCATCAGGGAGCGGCACTTTGCTGAGTTCGAGATGTTCGAGCTGTGTGAGGCCCGCGACGGTCTTCAGTTCGGCATCGGTCAGCTTCGTAGCATTGGTCAAGGTCAGACGACGCAGCGTGGCGATGCCTTTGATCATTGGGATGCTTTCCGCCGACTCAAAACCTTCGCCAAGTTGCAGCGACTCCAGCGGAAGCTTCGCGAGGTGAACCAAAGCCTGCGGTGTCGCATTCGAGGTGCCGATTTCGAAGCCTTTGAGCTTGGTGAGCTTCGCCAGATGCACCGCGCCCGCGTTGGTGAACTTCGCGTGGGCGAGGCTGATGCTTTCGAGGTTGCGCAGGTGATCGCAAAGTTCCTTCAGGCCTTCATCGTTGATGCTGCTACCACGGTGGCTGACTTTGATGACTTTGGTCCAGTCTGCGCATTGAGCGTAAGCTTTGCCAGTGATGGCGGTGCCGACGAAGGAGAAGGTTTCGAGGTTTTTGAGCCCAGCAAAGGTCGCCATGCCGGCATCGGTGAGTTTGCCGTTGTTGGTGAAGCGCAGCGTTTTGAGGTTCGTGAGCTTACCGAGCGGCGCTATCCATTCGTCATTGGCTTTGGTGGCGATGACGTTCAGCGACTCCAGCGTGGTGATGTGGCTGAGGTGCTCGAAGAATGCCGCGTCATACGGATCGTCTTTGCGATGGTCGTGCGGGCCTGCGTTTGGCACCTGGAGATCGACGAGTTTGAGGCTCTGGCCGTCTTCTGTCTTCTCGACTTTGCCTTTGGCGGCTTCGACGATGCGGGTGACGGCTTCGACGTGAGGGTCGAGTGCGGAGGCAGATATGGTGAGTGATGCGAGGAGTGCGAGGTTTAGTTTCATGGTGGTTGTAGGTGAGATTATTTTGCGAGCTGGCCGTCGCGTTGGAAGATTTGCCAATCAGCGGCAAAGGCAGCGTTAAGGAGCCAGGAGGCGGTGGATTTGTCGTCAGTGAAGTCAGCGAAGGGTGCGATTGGCAGCGTTTGGTAGCCGCCTTTCGTGGCGTTCCAGCTTTGGCCGAGGTGGCCGGTGTCGTCTTTGAGGGCGATGAGCTTCACTGGGCCTTTCGATGAATCGACATCCGCTGGCACGCGGGCGGCGAAGCTGTGGCGCAGGAAGGAGAACACGAGCGGCCAAGTTTTGTCGCCAGGGCCGTGACCGGTTTTCGGTTCGACGGCGTAGTGCCAGAGCGCGGCGTGTTTCTTCCGCATGGCTTATACGACGGCCATGTTTTGCTCTTTGGACGGCCGGGCGAAGAAGGGATCGTCCTCCCCAAAGATGACCATGCCGGGCGTCTGGGCAGCTTTGGGCTGATACACCTGGAACGTGGTGCCGGGGCGCATGGAGATCCACGCCCAGACACGTGAGCCTTCGACTGCGGGATAGATGGCGGAAAAACCGGTGCCGTTCGAGTGACCGTAGAGAAAGAGCGGTGCATGATTGAGCTCGGGATGCTGCGATTTCTCCGCGAAAGCCGCGATACGCTGATCAAGCAGGCTGCGCGGCCAAAAACCGCGTTGCATGGGATTGCCCACGAACTTGAAGATCGCGAGACGCAACTCGCGCGCGATTTTGCGCAGTTCCGAGTGTTTGTAGAGCGTCTCGCCACTGCCATGACCGGAGATGACGACGATGCCGCGTGCGATGCTGATGCCTTCCGGCAGCCAGAGGTCGAACTTCACGTCCTCCTTTTTGCCTTCACCCTTCTGTCTCACCGCCTCGGCCCATTGCGCATCGCTGAGATCCCAGTCCCAATGCTGCTCGATGACCTGATTCGCTGCCGGCGTGCCCCATTTGGCTTCATCAAGGATGATGTTACCCGCGCCTTGTCCCTTCACACCCGCATTCGCCCGCACCCAGCCGAGGCTGTGGCACTCGGGGAGTTGGAGGGTCTCGGTGAGTTCGATGTCTGCAGCGGAGAGTGGGAATACCGCAGAGATGAAGAAGAGTAGTTTGATGATTGGTTTTGGCATGAAGCAGAAAAATTTTATACTGCGCAGAGGAGCGTTGAAATTGAGCATGAGGCCGAGATTCCACGCTGCAAACCGCAGTTTGGAACGGAATTGGGCTTCGTGAAGCCGAGTGATGAGATCGACGCTCAGGAAAAGGACCGGCAGGAACGATACAGAATCTGGTGTGAGCACCCCTCACTTCGTCAAAAACGGCCCCACGACTTCTTTCCAGATGGCGTAGCCCTTTTCGTTCATGTGCAGGTTGTCTTTGAGGAAGATGTCAGGCTTCGGCTTGCCGTCGGGACCGAGCATGTGCGGATAGACGTTGATGAACTGGAGGCGCTTGTCGGTCTTGGTGAATTCCTCGACGAGGCGGTTCAACTCGCGAATCTGCTCGATGAGATGCCAGCGCTTTGGATTCGGAGCGCTGGAGATGAAGCTGATGTGAGTCTCCGGCAATGCGGCCTGCACGCGTGCGACGAAAGCCTTGAAGTCGGCGAAAATACGTTCGGGTGTTTTGCCCGCGTTAAGGTCGTTGCCACCGGCGTACAATACCACCTGGCGCGGCTTGTATTGAATCGCGGTGAGATGTGCGTAGTTGAACGAATCAAACACCTCGGAACCGCCAAAGCCGTGGTTTATCACCGG
>JAYVIO010000205.1:0-4322 GCA_043770175.1 Verrucomicrobiales bacterium
AAGGCCTTGTAGCTGCGAAACCGTGCGTCCACCCACTCGGGATACATTGTCAGCACCACCAGCGCCGCTGGTGCCAGCGTTACGATGGCGATGAGCGCCAGCAGCACCTTCAAACCGGCTCGACGCACGCGAAACACTGTGACCAGGAGGATTAGTGAGGCCACGATGCCGAGAGCGGCCAGCACGACGATGGGATGAATGGATTGGCTCATGCAAAAGCATGTTGTGCGATGCAGTCTGCAAACGCGACCACAAAAAAACCGGGAGCCGTTTAAGCTCCCGGTTATTTGAAAACACGAACGAAGAATCGAATCGCAGCCTACTTCAGTTCTCCCAGCACGCGTTTGATGTCAGCGGCCTGCTGGTCGGTGCTGGCGGCGTAATCCTGCCAGACGACCTTGCCGCCTTTGATGAGGAAACAACTGCGCTTGGCGAGCGAGAGCACGCCTTTGAGCATTTTTTCCACCTTGAAAGCAGCAACGATCTTGCCCTCGGGGTCGGCGATGAGGTCGTAGGGCAGAGTGAACTTGTCCTTGAAAGCCTTCTGCGACTCGGGCTTGTCAAAACTCACGCCGAGCACCTGGACGCCGTCCTTGGTGAGGTCAGCGAATGCATCGCGCAGCGAGCAGGCCTGTTTCGTGCAGCCGGGAGTGTCGGCTTTCGGGTAGAAGAAGACCACGGTGGGGCCTTTCTTATACACGTCGGCAAAGTTCACGGTGGCACCGTCTTGATTGATGCCAGAGACGGCGGGTGCGTCATAGCTGACTTTTTCGCCTTCGCCGGCGATGGCGGTGCCGAACAAGGCGTTGAAGAGGGCGGTGAGCATGATGAGGCGCGTTTTCATGAAGATACGAACAGGTTGGATTATTTGATGCTGGCTTTGAGGCCGGGGATGGAGGCGTTGAGTTGTTTTACGCCTGCTTCGGTAGCTTTGGACTGCCAGAGATAGACATTCTTGAGGCTTTTGAGTTTGGCGAGATGCTTCAAGCCGGCATCGGTGATCTCGGTGCCGTAAAGATTGAGCGATTGGAGCTTTTTCAGGCCGATGAGTGCTTCAAGGCCGGCGTCGGTGATTTTCGTCTGCCGCAAGTCGAGCGACACCAGACGCGGCAGTTGCGCGATGGTCTTCAAAGCAGCATCGGTGATGACGGTGCGGCCAAGTTCGAGCTGCACGATGTTTTCCTTGAGCGGCAGGATGGCGGAGACTTTTTCATCGTCACACTTTGACACGCCAGTCAGGAAATCGACACGCACCAGCGGGCTCTCGACTTTCACTGGAGCGACTTGGGCACCGGCGGCCTTTGCTTTCGCAAGAAGCTCGTCGGACAGCGGCTTGACCTCTTTTTCGAGGGCGGCGTAGAACAGATCGTGCGGGCGGGGTTTGAAGGCCTTCACGGTCTCTGTCTGTGCGCCGAGGGGCATGCCTTCGGTGTTGCCGACCCAGCCGCCGAAGTCCGCGCCTTCGGTGATCCACGCTTTGAGCAGCTTGATTTCATCGGCGGTGAGATCCTCACCCTTCGAGGGCATGTGGCCGTCGTCGTCCTTCGGCAGCGTGACAGATTCATAGATGCTGCTTTTGTCGGGAGCGCCGGGGGTCAGCACGGGGCCGTTTTCACTGCCCTTGAGGATGGCCCAGGAGGCATCAAGGCGGAGTCCGGCCTTGGGTTCCTTCTTTTTGCCATTCTCCACGACGGGAACTTTGTGGCATTCGAGGCATTTTTTGGTGATGACCGGCAGGAGGTCTTTTTCAAAATTCACCGCTGCAGATGCGGGTGAAATGGCCAGGCAGGTGACAAAAAACGTAAAACGAAACGCAGCGGTGGACATGTGGTTGGGGGAGGTGTTAGAACTAAAGGAATATAGGCGGAATGATGCGAGGCGCATCGCCCGCCAATTTCGGGGCAGGGATAACGCTTGCCTGCCCGCCTTGTTTCAGAGAAATAACGCCCAACACTACTCCCGACCATGAGCACACCCACCTCCGCCCAGATAGAGGCCGACTCGCTTCTCCGCCGCAGCACCCTGGCGATCGTCATGGGTGGTGGTGCCGGCACACGGCTTTTTCCACTGACCAAGGACCGCGCCAAACCTGCGGTGCCGCTCGCTGGCAAGTACCGTCTCGTTGATATCCCGATCAGCAACTGCATCAACTCCGGCGTGCGTCAGGTCTATGTGCTCACGCAGTACAACAGCGCCTCGCTCAACCGCCACCTCTCGCGCACCTACCGCTTCGACCAATTCACCCGTGGCTTTGTCGAAGTGCTCGCCGCGCAGCAGACGCCGGAGGGCGAGCGCTGGTATCAGGGCACCGCCGACGCCGTGCGGCAGAATCTGCGCTACTTTCTCGAAGGCGGGCATGATTATTATCTCATCCTCAGCGGTGATCAGCTCTACCGCATGGACTTCCGCAAGGTGATGCGCCAGCACCTCGCTACGCAGGCGGATCTGACCATCGCCACCCTGCCAGTGAACGCCCGCGACGCCACCGGTTTTGGCATCATGCATTCCGATGAAAGCGGGCGCATCTATGAATTTGTGGAGAAGCCAAAGGACCCAGCCGTGCTGAAAAAACTCAGCATGCCGAAGGAGACGCTGACGAAAATGGGCCTGCCCACGGATGAGCCGCGCTTTGAAGCCTCCATGGGCATCTACCTTTTCAACCGTCAGGTGCTCATCGACTGCCTCGACAACAACCTCAACGACTTCGGCAAGCACATCATCCCCACCGCCATCAAGGAGCGCCGCGTGCACGCCTTCAATTTCCAAGGCTACTGGGAGGACATCGGCACCATCCGCTCCTTCTTCCAGGCCAATCTGGATCTGTGCAAACTGGTCCCGCAGTTCGATTTCTTCGACTCCGTGGCGCCGATCTTCTCCCACTCCCGCCCGCTGCCTGCCACCAAGATCAACGGTGCCACCGTGCACGAGGCGCTGATCGCCGATGGCTGCATTTTGACCGATGCACACATCGAAACCGCCGTCATCGGCGTGCGTTCCCAGATTGAAGCCGGCACCACGATCCGCGACAGCATCATCATGGGTGCTGACTTTTACGCTGGTGCCGCTGGCACCGATCCCAACCGTCCGCCACCCGGCATCGGCCGCAATTGCCGCATTGAGCGAGCGATTATCGACAAAAACGTCCACATCGGCGACAACGTCGTCATCACTCCCGAAGGCAAACCCAACGAGATGGATGCCGAAAACTTCTACATCCGTGACGGCATCGTGTGTATTCCCAAGGACGCGGTCATTCCGTCGGGGACTTGGATTTGATTTGCGGCACGCTGCAAATTCATGCTTCCCATGGGCCGGACGTTGCGTTAAAAACGCCGTCATGAAGCACGCATTTTATGTTTTCCTCGTTTTGGGCCTGACCCTTGCCACTGCAGGTGCCCAGTCAGCGGAGTTCCGTACCTTCACCAACACTGCCGGCAAGGCGATCAAAGCCAGACTGGTCAGCGCCACGGCGCAGCAGGCTGTCATTGCGATGGAAAACGGCCAGCAGTTCACGCTGCCGCTCACCAGCCTTTCCGCTGCTGATCAAGCCTACGTCAAGCAGGCCGCCATGGCAAAACCCGCCGCCGCACCAGCGAAGCTGTTCGCCGGCCCCAATGACAAGCTTGAGCCTGTGGTGGTGAATGAGGTTGTCGGGCAGCCGTTGTTTGGTGACACACCGCTCTGGACCTCCACCGCCACGGAAGTGGCCGGAAAACTCGGCATTCCGCCGGAATCGCAGACCAAGACGGCCAGCAGCTACCGCTCCTACACCAAGGACGACTACCAGATGTTCGGCGCGCATCCCTACTCGGTCGCGATGTACGCGGAGAATGACCAGGTGACGAATTTCTCGCTCGTCTTTGCCAACAAGGGCGATCTGTTCAGTTCCAAGGGCGGTGGCGAGATGCACTTCGACAAAGACACTCCGCCAGCCAAGGCCGCGCTGATCGTGAAGGAGGCCATGGACAAGGATCTCGCCGCCATTTCCGCATCGATCACCAGCAAGCTCGGCGCACCGAAGAAGGAGCGCTTTGGCGAAGGCAAGGCCGGCCGCATGAACATGCAGCGCTGGGATTGGCGCGGGCATTCCATCCTCCTGGCCGAAGCCGAGGGCGAATATGTCGGCGTTCAGATCGTCACCACTGCCTTTGCCGATGCGGGTGGCAAGGTGGAAGACACCACCGACACGGTGATCAAGGCCCGCGTTCTCGCCAACCTCGAAAAACGTGAAAACGGCGACATCGTCGTCGGCGACCTGCCGATGGTCGATCAAGGCCCCAAAGGTTACTGCGCCCCCGCCACCGCCGAGCGTGCCATGCGTT
>JAYVIO010000206.1:0-4319 GCA_043770175.1 Verrucomicrobiales bacterium
GATCGAGAGCACGGCGGCAGCAAGCATTGCAAATGTCTTCGCAAAGGCCAGTGGATGAAAAAGTCGGCCCTCCTGGCCTGTGAGGGCAAAAACCGGCACAAAGGCCAAAAGGATGATCGCCATCGCAAAGAAGATGGGACGACCGACTTGCTGCGCGGCGGCCAAAATGACCTCCAAACCAAGCTCTTTGGCCTCGGAGCACCTGCGGATCACATTCTCCGTCATCACGATGGCTCCATCGACGAGCACGCCGATGGCAATGGCGATGCCGCAGAGGCTCATGATGTTCGACGTGATGCCGAACTCCTTCATGGCGATGAAGGACACGAGAATCGAGATCGGCAACGGCAGCGTTACGATGAGGATGCTGCGGAAGTGCCAGAGGAACAAAATGTGCGCGAGGATGACGAGAATGATCTCCTCGGTGAGCGCTCGCTTCAGCGTGCGCAGACTGCGCTCGATCAGCGTGCTGCGATCATAAAAGGGCCTGATGACGATTCCCTCTGGCAAAGCGGGCTGCACCTGCGCGATCTTCGCCTTCACGCCTTCGATCACGGCGCGGGCGTTTTCGCCGCTGCGCATGACGACGATGCCGCCCACGACTTCATGGCCGCCCGCATCGAGCACGCCGCGTCGGAAATCGCCGCCGATCTCGACTCTGGCGATGTCCTTGAGCGGCACGCCATCTTTGAGCACGATCTTCTCGATGTCGGCCACGCTGCGCAGCAACCCGGTGCCGCGCACAATGAACTCCATGCCGTTCTCCTCGATGGTTTTGCCGCCAGCGCTCAAGTTGCTCTCACTGATGGCCTCCATCACCTGCTTCATCGACACGCCTGCCGCGCGCATCTTTGCGGAGTCGATTTCGATTTGATACTGCTTCACGAATCCACCGACGCTGCCGATTTCCGCCACGCCCGGCACGCTGGCGAGCTGCGGGCGGATCACACTGTCCTGCAAGGTGCGCAGTTTGCCCAGATCATGCGGGCCATTCGCGGCGAGGTAGTATTGATACACCCAGCCCAGGCCGCTCGCGTCCGGCCCGAGCATCGGTTCGACGGGAAGTTTGCCGCGCAGGCTGCTGAGGCGCTCGACGACTTGCTGTCGCGCTTTGATGCCATCTTCAAAGATCAAGTTGATGAGCGAGAAGCCGAACATCGAAGTGCCGCGCACGGTCTTCATGCCCGCGAGGCCTTGCAGGCTGAGGGAAAGCGGCTGCGTGAGATGTGTCTCGACCTCCTGCGGACTGCGCCCCGGCCAGTCGGCATAGACGATGACCTGGTTCTCGCTGAGATCGGGAATCGCATCGACCGGCATCGTCAGCATCGCACGGAAACCGAGCACGGAAATGAGCAGCGTCGCGCAAACGACGAGAAGGCGGTGACGCATCGACCATGCGATGACGCGGGAGATCATGGCGCGGCGGTGGTGGGTTGATTCAACTGCGCCTGCCCATCGATGAGCATATTGCCGCTGATGACGACACGTTCGCCTGCTTCGAGGCCAGCGAGCACTTCCCAGTCGGTGTCGCCGCTGCGGCCGAGTTTGAGGGTGCGGGACTCGAAGGTGCCGGTTGCCTTCTCCACATAGACGCGTGGCTTGTCGCCGGGCCATAGGACGGCGGTGCGTGGCACGGTGAGAACTTCGGGCGCTTCGAGTTCGACGGTGCCTTGGGCAAAGAGGCCGTTGCGCAGTTTGCGCTCGGGGTTCTCCAAAACGACGCGCACTTTGGCGGCACGGGTCTTGTCATCGAGATTCGGCGAGATGTTGTAGATGCGTGATTTGAGCACCTCTCCCGGCAGTGATGCCGTGTGCAGTGTCACGGCCTGTCCCGGTTTGAGAAAGGGCAGGTCCTGCTCTGGCACCATGAAGTGAAACCACATCTTGGTGAAGTCGGCGATCTCGAAGAGCTTCTGCCCGGCCTTCACCTGCTGGCCTTCGGCGACATACGATTTCACGATGGTGCCGGAGAGCGGCGAGAGCATGCCGAAGTAGAGATCATCCGGCTGACGCTCGGGGATGGTCTTTATTTGCTCCCACACGAGGCCGTATTGCTCCAGCTTACGTTTGGCGTTGTCCAAAGTCTCGCCGCCTTGTGGGAGGGCGAGTTTGTAGTCCTTCGCGGCGGCGAGCAGCGTGCGGCTGAACATGGTGGCGAGCGGTTGGCGGCGGGTGATGGCCTGGCCTTCGTGATTCATCGAGAGACCATCGATGCGGCCCTCCACCGGCGCGCTGATGATGCCGTGGCGTGATTCGTCTTCGCCGATCATGCCGGAGATGCGCAGGGTGCGAAGGAGCGGCTGTTTTTTTACTTCAGAGGTTTCCACGCCCACCACGCGCACACTTTCTGGCGACAACAAAACAGGAGCGGTGGAGGTCAGCGGCAGCACGCCGCACATGCTGCCGCTGACGAGATTCATGCCGCAGAGGGTGCAGCGACTGTTGGCCTCACCGCTGACCCATGGGTGCATGGGGCAAAGCGCGGAAACGACGGCGGCGCTGATGGACTTTTCGCTTTTTCTCACCGTAAACCAAATACTGATGCCGATGAGCACAGCCGCGAGGAGCCAGTGTGATGCAGACATCTTTGTCTGCACGGGCGGTCCAGGACTTTGATCGGGCGAGGGCATGGGGAGGGGAGAGACTCTGGGGTGCTGCGTGCAGACAGGAATGTCTGCATCACACTTCTCAGTTCACCGTCAGCACGAAGTGCCCTTCGCCGCTGCCGCCTGCGTTGGTCGCGGTGAAGGTGACGTTGCTGATGGCGGCGGTGGTGGGGGTGCCGGTGATGAGGCCGGTGGTTTTGTTGTAGGTTAGACCGGCAGGCAGGCCGATGGCGATGTAGCTCGTGGGCGTGTTGCTGGCGGTGATTTGGTAGTTGAAGGCAGCACCTACAGTGCCAGCGGCGGTCGTTGCGCTGGTGACGACTGGCGCGTTGGGCGCTACGGGGAGCGTGACGCGATAGAAGCCTTTCGATTGTCCCAAACGAGTGACATCCGTTTCGGTGAAGCCTGCGCTGTTGCCATCGCTCGTCACGCTGCCGATCGTGATCCAGGTGCTCATGTCGGCGCTGTGTTGCAGCGTGTAGGTGGTGCCTGCGGTGGCTTTGAAGTCGAGGTCGATCCGACTGTTGTTGCCGTAGCGGGTGAAGCTGGCGACGGCGAGGTCTTCGACGGCGTTGTTCACCACGAGGAACTGGCCCATCATGCCGCCGTCTTCATGGTTCATGAAGTGGCAGTGGAACATGTAGGGGTTCACGTTGCTGGCGAAGTCGTCGAACTTCATCATGAGGCTCACACTCTCGCCGCGTGGGATATAGACGGTGTCTTTCCAGCCGCTTTCATACGGCGCGGCGAGGCCGTTGGTGGTGACTTGCGTGCCGGGTGTGGCGGGTGTGCCGATGTAGCGCGCGATGATGTTGAACTTGATGTCGTGGATATGCACCGAGTGGCCGAAAATGTTGCCGCCGGACATGTTCCAGCGCTCGATGGCATTGAGCGGGATGGTGTGGTTCATCACGTTTGGCGAGTAGCTGAGGTTGTTGAAACCAAAGCCGAGGCTGGTGGTGATGCCGTTCACGGTGGTGGGATTGCCGCCAGTGACGTTGATGGCGCGGGTGTTGGTGGCGTTGCCAGCGGTCCAGTAGGTCTGTGGCACGAGGGTGGCGGGCAGTGTGGTGATCGCGCCAGATGTGGCGGCGACTGGATTGATGCGCAGCAGGTTGAAGTCGCTGTTGTTGATGCGGCTGGCGTTTTCGGGGCCTGCGTTGCCGCTAGGATTGCTACCGCCAGCGGGGCCTTCTTGGCTGGGGAAACCGAAGGCTTGGCCGCTGTTGAAGGCTCGCAAATCAAACGCTGCGGTGTCGTTGCGCATGTCCACGAGGATTTCCACGCGCTCGCCGACCATGAGGAACATGCGCGTGACTGCGACAGGCGCAGCGAGCAGGCCTAGGTCGTTGGCGATGACATAATACGTTCGGTTGTCGCTGAAGCCGAGGTTGTAGCCGCGTTGAATCTCGGCGTTGAGGATGCGCAGGCGGACGTATTGCTTCGGCAGGCTGACTTGCGGCAGATGGGTGCCGTTGATGAGGATGGTGTCGCCGTAGTTGTCGAGTGATGAGGTGGTGCCGCCGTTCTCGGCGTATTGATTAAAGCTAAACTGATTGCTCGCGGTGAGGAAGCGGCGGCTGGTGAGCGCGAGAGGAATGTCATCAACGCCATAAGTGCTTGGCAGGCCGAGCGCTGCCTCCGCTGGATCGCGGATGATGAGGAAGCCGCCTGCACCGAGGGTGAGCTGCTCCTGCGTGGCGACGTGCAGAT
>JAYVIO010000207.1:0-12588 GCA_043770175.1 Verrucomicrobiales bacterium
ATGTTCGTCTGCATGTGCGTGAACGCCGGCATGTGGTTCGAGCGCTACGTCATCATCGCCACCACGCTGGAGCGTCACATGACGCCGGGCTCCTGGCGCGTGTATGAGGCCACTTGGGTCGATAAGTACACCTTCCTTGGCACCTTCGGTTTCTTCATGATGCTGTTCCTGCTGTTCCTGCGCTTTCTGCCCGTCATCGCCATCGGTGAAGTGAAGGGTGTCCTGCCGCAGTCGAACCCGCACCGTGACGACCACGCCGAGCCCGGCATCCAGGAGGAAGACCTCATGGAGTATTCCGACCGTCACGTTCCCAAACCCGCTGCCGCCTAACCTTTCAACCGATCCAGACCTGTGAGCACCACCCTCAAACGAGTCCACGGCTACCTCGCTGAATTTGACAGCGTCAAGGAGCTGTACCATGCCGCCGAGCATGTGCGCGACGCCGGTTATCAGCGCTGGGACGTGCATTCGCCGTTCCCGATCCACGGCATGGACACCGCCATGGGCAATCCGCGTTCAAAGCTTCCCATCCTCGTCTTCTGCGGCGGCATCACCGGCACCATCATCGCTTTCACGCTGCAAACGATCACGCAGACGAATTTCTGGAGCCACATCGGCCTCGGGTTCCTGCAAAAGATCGTCGAGACCTATCCCACCGTCGTGCAGGGCAAGCCCACCGACCTCTGGACGCTTCCAGCGTTCTTCCCGGTGATGTTTGAGCTGACCATTTTGTTCAGCGCCTTTACCACGCTGTTTGGTCTGCTGGCCTTGATCGGTCTGCCGCGCTGGAACCACCCGCTGTTCACCTCCAAGCAGTTCGGCAAATTCTCCGACGATGGTTTCTTTGTCTGCATCGAAGCCCGTGACCCCAAATTCTCCCAGGAGGGCACCAAAGCCCTGCTCGAAAAGGCCGGTGGCAAGAACATCGAACTCGTGGAGGACGAAATCTAAGCCGCGCTTACCTCACGCACCATGAAGTACTTCTTTCTCAGCTATCTCTTTGTCGCCGCGATCCTGGTGAGCGCGTTCGGCTTCCGTGGCAGCAAATCAGAGCTGCCACCGCTCGAAATCCTGCCGGACATGGACCAGCAGGCGAAAATCAAATACCAGGCCTCGAGCGACTTCTTCGCCGATGGCCGTGGTGCGCGACTGCGCGTCAAGAACACCGTGCCGATGGGCTTTGAAATTCCCGCCAAGCCTGCCGCCGATGGTGCCAAGCCTGCGCGTGTGGCCTTCAGCAACGGTCTCAGCTACTACGACACCGGCAAGATGGGCGATTTCTACGGCGACGGCCTGCCCACCGAGATCACCGGTGATGCGACGGTCTTCAACGACCTGTTCATCAAACGCGGTGAGCAGCGCTACGGCATCCACTGCGCGATTTGCCACGGCGCATCCGGCAACGGCAAGGGCGTCACTTCCAAATACGGCATCCTTACCGCCTTCAACTTTCAGCAGCCGGGCAACACCGACCCAGCCAATGCCGCCGCGTTTCGCGCGGATGGTGCCATCTTTGATGTCATCACCAACGGCAAAGGTTTGATGGGCGGCTACGGCGGCAACATCACCTTGCGCGACCGCTGGGCCATCGTGGCCTACATCCGCTCCTTGCAACTCGCCGCCAAAGAGTCCGGCGCCACCCTCCAGTAACGGCACGATCACGCGAACACAGGCATGAGTCACCACGTCACCTTCAACGATCTGCCTCAGGGCGGAGAAAAATTCGAGCCGGCCAAAGGCGCGAAGCTCATCGGCGCATTGGGCCTGTTCGGCCTGCTGGGCCTCATTGCTTCCGCGTTCTTCTTCTTCAAGAACACGGACACCTTCGCCTACTCCTGGCTGTTCGCGATCTTCTTCACCTTCACCTTCGTGGTCGGCGGCTGCTTCTGGATTCTGCTCCACAGCGCCTCGAATTCGAGCTGGGGCGTTGCCGTGCGCCGTATCTGGGAAAATCTGGCGAACATGATCCTCGCGCTCGGCATTCTCGCCACGCCGCTGCTCTGCCCTGCGCTGCAGAAGCCCCTCTATGAGTGGATGGGCCATCACCGCAGTGCGGCTGAGCATGCGCATCACGACCACATCACCGTCGAGAAGGCGCTGCATCACGCTTCTGAGGCTGATCCGCATCTGCATGCGCTCGTGGCCAAGTTTGGCTACCTGAACATCAGCAATCACTTCTTCCCGCCGTTTAGCTGGCAGGTGCGCTTCGTGCTCTACTTCCTCATCCTTTGGCACATTGCCCGCACGCTGCGTGGCAAGTCGCTCAAACAGGAGCAGGACGGCGACATCAAGCACACCATCTCTGCGCGTGCGTTCTCCTGCCGCTGGCTGCTGTTCTATGCACTGACGGTGACCTTCGCGGCGGTCGATTGGCTCATGTCGCTCGACTACAACTGGTTCTCCACGATGTGGGGCGTGTACATCTTCGCCGGCTGCGCCTGGGCTTCGATGGCGCTTTCGATTCTCGTCGTCACCTGGCTGCGTAGCCTTGGTTACTTGAAGAAGGTCGTCACGGACGAGCACTACCATCTCATGGGCAAGCTGCTGTTCGCCTTCACCGTGTTCTGGGCTTACATCGCCTTCAGCCAGTATTTCCTCATCTGGTACGCCAACATCACCGAAGAAACCCGTTTCTACCTCACGCGTAACACCGAAGCCTGGCGTGACATCTCGATCTTCCTCGTGGCCGGTCACTTCGTCGTTCCCTTCCTGTTCCTGCTCTCCCAGCAGCGCAAAAAGAACCCGGTCGTCATCAGCATGGGCTGTATCTGGATCATCTTCATGCACCTCGTTGACATTTATTGGAACGTCATCCCTGAGCGTGGTCCCTCGCTTGGCATTGGCGTGTGGGTTCCGGGCGCCTGGGTGCAGGATCTCGCCGCACTGGCCGCCGTGTTCGGTACCATGGGCTTCCTTTACCTGCGTGGTCTTGCCAAATACAGCCTGTATCCATGGCGTGACCCGCGCCTCATCGAATCCGTGAACGTCGTCAACTGAGCCCCCGATTTTTCCATGTCGCAGTCTGATCCATCCCCCAAAGCCGGAGCCACCTTTCTGTGGGTGCTCGGAGCCTTCGCTGGCTTCGCCGTGCTGTTCATCGTCATCCAGGCCATGAGCGCCTCGAAGCTGGGTTTTGACCCACGCGCTGATGAGCGCGCCGCCAACACCGCCGAAATCCTCAAGGCGCAGACTGAAAACCTCGCGAAGCTCGGTTTCAGCGACGCTGCCAAGAAGAAAGCCGTGTTTGAAAAGTCACTCACCGCTCTTGCTGCCAAAACACCTGCTGTCAGCACGCAAGTCGTCCCCGGTTCACCGACGCAGCTCAAGCAGGCCGCCGCCGCGATGCCTGTTGCCACACCGGCCGCTCCTGCCCCTGCCGCCGCTCCCGTTTCCACCGCCCCTGCTGCTCCCGCAGCACCTGCACCGGCCCCTGCCGCACCCGCTCCGCCCAAGTAAGTCATGCAGACCACTCCTTCCACCTCTGACACGGACCTTCAGGCCGACAATCTTCGCCGCGCGGCGATCGACAAGTCGGTGAAAGTTCCCGTGCTGTTCTTGTTCACCAACGGGGCCTTCTGGCTCATGCTCTCCACGATCCTCGGCGTCCTCGCCGCGATCAAGCTGGTGGAGCCTGAATTCCTCGGCAACTGCCAGTACATCAGCTACGGCCGCCTCCAGCCCGCGCACATCAACGCGCTCGTTTATGGTTGGGGTGTTCAAGCTGCGCTCGGCGTCATGCTATGGATCATGGCGCGTCGTTCCGGACAGGAATTGAAGTCTGGCAGGAGCCTGCTGCTCGTTGCTGCGATCTTTTGGAACATCACCATCACTTTTGGCATTCTCGCCATTGTGATGGGCAAGAGCACCTCCATCGAGTGGCTGGAGATGCCCAAGTTCGTCTGGCCCGTGCTGCTGGGCTGCTTCCTCTGCTATGCGTGGCCGATTGTGCGCATGTTTGGCCGTGCCTTCCGTCCTGAGGGCTTCATGGTCAGCACTTGGTACATTCTCGGTGCCTGCTTCTGGTTCCCGTGGATCTTCATCACCGCCAACGTCGCGCTGCATTGCCTGCCAGGCCTCGGAGCGCTCGGTGCCGGCATTGATGCGTGGTACATCCACGGTGTGATCATGCTGTTCTTCGTTCCCGTCGGTGTCGGTGCTGCCTACTACTTCATTCCGAAGATCACCGGCCAGCCAATCGCCTCCGCACAGCTCGCTTCCGCTGGTTTCTGGACGCTCGCCATCCTCGGTGGCTGGACCGGCATGCAGAAATACATGGGTGGTCCGCTGCCAGCCTGGATGACCTCCATCGGTGCTGCTACCGGCGTGCTGCTGCTCATCCCGGTCGGTCTTGTCGGCCTCAATCATCATCTCACTACGCTAGGCAAGCACAGCGCCGCTGCCACTAGCCCCACGCTGCGATTCGTCTTCTTTGGAGCGATGTTCTATCCGGTTTCGGGCGTTGTGCTCGCCTTGAACTCCGCGTTCTGGACCGGTGCCAGCCTGCAGTTCACGCAGTCTTGGTATGCGTTCCAAATGGTCAGTGTGTACGGCTTCTTCAGCATGTGCGTGTTTGGTGCCATCTACTACATCGTGCCGCGTCTCTCCGGCTGTGAATGGCTCAGCGTTCGCCTGATTCGCAACCACTTCTGGTTCTCCGTCTATGGTGTCGGCACCATCGTCATCATGAGCCTCGTCGCCGGCTGGCAGCAGGGTGCGGACATGAACGATCCCGAGCATTGGGACCAAACCTTCATGAACCACGTCGTCAACTCCCGCGCCTACGTCGTCTCGCGTGCGGTTGCCTGGGCGCTCATCAGCTTCTCGAACCTCATGTTCCTTATCCATCTCTTGCTCATGGTGCTTGGTCTGGGTCGCCGCAGCTCGGCGCCCACCTTGCTGCATCACGAACATGATGAAACCGCCCTTCCCCACGGAGCACACGCATGACGAACTTCCGCACCTTCATTCTTGGTCTCACCGCCGCCTTCGGGCTGCCTTGGCTGTGCCTCATCGTCCTGCCGGCGATGCAGTATCAGCAGCTCACGCCTGTCGCCTATGACAAGGATAAAGACGGCGTCGAGGGCATCTATCCTCCCGCTCCCATCAACGCCCAGGGCAAACTCGTTTACGTCCGTGAAGGCTGCAATCAGTGCCACACGCAGATGATTCGCCCGCAGCAGCTCGGCCTCGACGGCTGGTACAAAGGCTGGGGCCAGGATCAGGAAGGCCGCCCCACGGCACCGGTGCGCCCGAACGTGTTGCGCGACTATCTCAGTGAAAAATACGCCCTGCTCGGCGTGCAACGTGTCGGCCCTGACCTCGCCAACTTCGGCTGGCGTGCGCCAGATGAAGCCGCGCTGTATCAGCACTTCTACTCACCCCGCAGCGTGCATGATTGGAGCACGATGCCGGCCTACACGCATCTGTTCAAAGTGCAGAAGATTCAGGGGCCGGTTTCCGCCGACGCCGTGAAGCTGCCGAAGAAATTCGCCGTCGCCGCAGGTTATGAAGTCGTCCCGACGCTTGAAGCGAAACAGCTTGTTCAATATCTCCAGTCTCTGAAAAAGGATTATCCCATCCCCGGACAGTCAGCCGTCGCCGCTGCTCCTGCCAAAAAGTAGCCCTCCGCATTGCCCATGAGCGCCTCCGCCCATCCCGACAGCACCGATCTTGACCGCCTCCACTCCGCCGTGAAGCGCGAGAAGGCCGATCTCGCTCCCGAAAGCCAGCCAGCGCCGTTGTGGGCGATGTTTCTGCTCATGCTCGTTGCCATCATCGCCGGCGGCCAGCTTGGGCCGATGACCGGTGGCTGGAGCTTCGATGTCAGCAATCCTTTCGCCGTCATCAGCGGTGGTGGTGACCCACGCCCGGGTGGTGGTGGTGAAGGCGCAGCGCTTGATCCGTTTGCTCTGGCGATGAAAAAGGGTGCCAGCGGCTATTCAGTCTGCGGTGGTTGCCATCAAGGCAACGGCGGCGGCCTTCCCGGCCAGTTTCCTCCTCTTACCAAGTCTGAATACGTTCTCGGTGGCACCGAACGTCTTATCCGCATCGTGCAGCACGGTTTGACCGGCCCGGTCACGGTCAATGGCCAGAGCTTTAACACTCCCGGAGGCATGCAGCCATTCGGTGGCGCGATGTCGTCGCAAGATCTCGCCAACGTGCTGACCTTTATCCGCAACTCCTGGGGCAATGAAGCCACCATGATCACCAAGGAAATGGTGCAGAAAGTGCGCGACGAAGAAAAGCGTGCTTCCCAGTGGACCATCGCGGAACTCCTGCCTTTCGCCGAAAAGAATGTGCCAGGCGAAATTCCAGCCGGCCCTGGAGCCACCGCCGCGCCTGCCGCTGCCGCCGCGCCAGCAGCCAAGTAATTTTCGAACCCCGATGATCCGTGTAAAGCAAACCGTCTCCCGCCAGGCACCTTGGGCTGCCTTCGGAGCCGTCATGCTGATCGCGAACGTGAGTTGTGGCAAAATGCCCGAGACAACGGCGGTCCCGCTGACCCCGGCCGTTCAAATAGCCGAAACGTCCAGCATCACCGGCAAAGTGACGCTCAAAGGCGCTGATGTTGCCAAACTGTACAAGGTCGTCGATGTCGGCGGCAATCCCTTCTGCACCGGGCATGGCGACATCATTGATTCAACTTGGCGTGTCGCCGCCGATGGTGCTCTGGCCGATGCCGTGATCACCGTGCGCGGTAGCCAGCGTGCCAGCAACCTGCCGGCGACGACACCGCTCATCGATCAAACCAACTGCGAGTTTGTGCCGCACACGATTGCGATCCAGCCCGGACAGAACGTCCGCTTTCACAACAGCGACCTCACCTTCCACAACATCCGCATCGCCCGTCACGTCGGTGAAACACGCGAGAACATCGACAACCTAGGCCAGCCTTCGCGTGGTGATGAAAACACGAAAATTTTTAATACGGCCGGGATCTATCGCCTCGAATGCGACGTGCATCGCTGGATGAACGCCTGGGTCTTTGTTCACGAAGGTGTTCATGCCGCTGTTTCTGCTGCTGATGGTCGTTTCGTCATCAACCGTGCGCTCGCTGACGGTGATTATGTTGTCGAAGCTTGGCACCCACAATTCCCGAAGAGCGTATCTCAAACCGTCACCGTGCGTAATGGCAAAGCCACCGCCGACTTCGACTTCGACTTCGCTACAGCTTTTCAACTTTGAACCTGAAACTTTGAATCTCCCATGAGTGCCGCTGCCATCCCCCACGATCACGATCACGCGCATGATGCCGCGCACGATCATCACGAGCCGAGTTTCTTGCGGAAGTACATCTGGTCCACCGACCACAAGATCATCGGCATCCAGTATGGCCTCAGCGGCCTGATTTTCCTGTTGTTTGGCTTCTTCCTCATGCTGCTGATGCGCTGGAGCATCGCCTATCCCGGCGTGCCGGTCCCGGCCGTGGAGGCGATTCGTGCGATTCCTGGCATCAGTTGGGTGTTTGAGGAAATGTTCGGCCGCTGGCTGAACGTGGACGGTTCTCTGAACGGCGAGTTGTACAACATGCTCGGTGCCATGCACGGCACCATCATGGTGTTCTTCGGCATTGTGCCGCTTGGTTTCGCCGCTTTCGGCAACTTCGTCATGCCGCTCCAGATCGGCACCATCGACATGGCCTTCCCGCGCCTGAACATGCTGAGCTACTGGTTCTTCTTCATCAGCTGTGTGATCATGGTGTACAGCTTCTTCGTCGGCACCGGTCCGGTGCAGACTGGTTGGACGATGTACTCACCGCTGGCATCGACCGCCAACATCGGTGTAACCAATGTCTGGCAGCATGGCCACACCTGGTGGCTCACCGGCATGGTGTTCAACATTTCCGCCTCGCTCCTCGGCTCCGTCAACTTCATCGCCACCGTCATCAATCTGCGCACCAAGGGCATGGGCTTCATGAAGATGCCCTTCTTCACCTGGGCGATGTTTGTGATCGGTTTCCTGCTCCTGCTGGCCTTCCCGCCGCTCGAAGTCGCCGCCATCCTGCAACTTTCCGACCGCGTGTTTGGTTCCTCATTCTATCTGCCGACTGGTTTGATGGAAGGTGGCAAGCACCTCGACATCTCCGGCGGCGGCAACCCGCTGCTTTACCAGCATCTGTTCTGGTTCCTCGCGCATCCTGAAGTGTACGTGCTCATTCTCCCCGCGTTTGGCATTCTCACCGAAGTCATTCCCTGCAACACCCGTCGTCCGCTGTGGGGCTACAAGTCGATGGTCTATTCCGTGCTTACGCTCGGCTTCCTGAGCTTCCTGGTCTGGGCGCATCACATGTACCTCACCGGCATGGGTACGATGATGTCCACCTATTTCCAGATCACCACGGTGCTCATCTCGGTGCCGTCAGTGATTCTGCTGACGTGCTTGATGATCTCGCTGTGGGGCGGCTCCATCCGTTTCAACACGCAGATGCTCTTCGCCTGCGCTTTCCTGCCTATGTTTGGCATCGGCGGTCTTACGGGTCTGCCGCTCGCCTTCACCTTCATCGACCTCGCGTTGCACGACACCTACTACGTGATCGGCCACTTCCACTACGTCGTGGCCCCGGGCACCATCTTCGGCCTCTTTGCCGGCATCTATCACTGGTTCCCGAAGGTCACGGGCCGTTTCATGAACGACCGGCTCGGCAAATGGCATTTCTGGCCTTCGCTCATCGGCATGAATCTCGTCTTCGCACCCATGCTCGTTCAGGGGATGGCCGGCTTCCACCGCCGCTGGTATGACGGCGGCAAGTACTTCGAGAACACCGCCAGTTTCTCGCATTGGACCACGACACTGACCCACAAGATTGGCGCCTTCTTTGGCTTCAACATTCCGGACAACATGCTTTCGCTTAACGTGGTGATGTCCATCGGCGCGTTCATTCTCGCCCTCGGCCAGGTGCCCTTCATCATCAACTTCTGGTTCAGCATCAAAGGCGGCAAGAAGATCGAAAGCGACAATCCTTGGGATGCCACCACGCTGGAATGGGCCACGCCCACCCCACCGCCGCATGGCAACTTCCTCTTTGATCCCGTCGCGCATCGTGGCCCCTACGAGTACAGCGTTCCCGGCCACAACACCGACTTCTATCCACAGTGGGAATCCGAACCCGGCAAGCCCGTCCCCGTTCCTGCTGAAAAAGTGCTGGCCCACCACTAACCGCGAACTCAAACCCGCGCACCGCGACTACTTCAATGGACATCCCTTACACCGTTCACGCCCGGCCTGACACCGGCCTCTACAACGCCAAGATCGGCGTCTGGCTCTTCCTCGCTTCAGAAGTCATGCTCTTCGGCGGCCTGTTCTCCGCCTACATCTTCCTTCGCGTTGGTGCGGACTATCCGTGGCCCGTACATGATCTCGATGTCACGCTTGGTTTCATCAACACGGTGGTGCTCATCGCGTCGTCCGTCACGGTCGTCATGGCCTGGGCCATGCTGAAGCTGCGCAAGTTCGGCTGGTACCGCATCAACATGGCCATCACCGTGCTCTGCGCCGGTATCTTCATGTTCAACAAGACCTTGGAGTACAAGGCCAAGTTCGCCCACTACGCCGTGAAGCTTTCTGACGGCACCTTCCTCACCGGCCACTTGCCCGATGGCTATCAGGTGAAGTTTGGTGATGCGACGGAGCTTGCGATCACGATTCCGGTCAAAAACAGCGCGGTCACCGCTGACCCCGTCGGCTATGTGCTCCCTTACATCGAAGAAGGCACGGCACCCAAGTTCAAAACCGAGGACGGCAAAGAAGTCACACTCGATAAGGCCACATTCGCTGAACTTCGCGCCGCAGCGCTCAAGCAAGCCGAGGCTGAAAAGAAAAGCGCCGCCACCTTCAAGCTTACCGCGACTGCTCCGCTCAAATTCGCGGTCAAACCTTCCGAGATCTTCGGTTACACCGACACCACCATCACTTTCCGTGACGGCACCACCGCCACGGGCAAGCTCATCGACGACAAGATGACGCTCGAAGTCGATGGCATCGATGCACGCGGCGTCGCACAACCGGATAACTCCCTCGCGTTCGATCATCGCTATCTTCCCGACTGGCAGAAGGCTTTCGTCGCCAATCGCGAGCACCACATCGCCGAGTTCGAGAAGAATTACCCCACGCGTGACAAAGCCAGGTCCGCCACGCTCCAGAAGGAGTCCCTCTATTTCAAGCTCCACTCCGCCACACCGCCTGCGGAAGGCGCGGCTCATGGTGAAGGTGCCAAGCACGGTGCCGAAGCTCACCCACCTGCCGCACATGGTGCTGAGCATGGCGAAGCCCATCATCCCACCGTCACCTTGGAAAAGAAGGACATCACCTTCTTCTCCAACTTCACCCCGAAACTGAACACCTACTACGCCATCTACTTCACGCTCACTGGTCTGCACGGTGCGCACGTCGTCATCGGTGCCTTGGTGCTGGCTTATTTCCTCGTGTTCGACAACAAGCGCCTCAAGCAAGACCCCGAACATCTCGCCAACCGCGTCGAAGTCGGCGGCCTGTTCTGGCACTTCGTTGACCTTGTCTGGATCTTCCTCTTCCCCCTCCTTTACCTCCTGTAATCCCTCACTTTTTCATCGCCATGGCTGACAACGTCGAAGCAATCCAGAAATCGATCAAATGGTACTTCATCATTGGTGCGCTGCTGATCCTCTTTAGCGGCCTTACCGTGGGCCTCTCTTATGTCGAGCTGCCCACTCACAGCCTGAACATCATCGTCGGGATGATCCTGGCCACCATCAAGGCCGCGCTGGTGGCGTTGATCTTCATGCATCTCAGTCACGAGCGTCCCCTCATCTACAAGGTGCTCGCCTTCACGGTCGTCTTCGTCCTCGCTCTGTTCCTGCTGTTCGTCTTCTCCCATGGCGATCCGCTGGAGTTTGAAGGCATGTACAACGTCAACGAATAGCCGCCCGCACCGCCGCTCATGTCCCTCAAGTACTTCCACCTCGTCTTTCTCGCATTCGCCATCTTGGGCGATGCTGGGTTCTGGCTGTGGCTGCACTTCATGCCCGAGGATGCCGCACGCGCTGGAGCCGCCGGTCTCAAGAACTACGCGGGTATCCTTTGCCTCGCCCTGCTGGCCTACGGCGTCTGGTACTTGGTCAAAAAAATGCGCACCATCATCGTCTGATCATGCTTCCTGCGCTTCCATCCACTTTCCTCGCCTGCGCCACCTGCATGGCTGACAAAGGCAGCCTCGCCGGTCAGGCGCAGGGCTTTGCCATCCTCTTCATGCTCGGCGTGCTCGCCTTCATGTTCGTCTGTGCCGCCGGCATCGTCATCTCCATGGTCCGCCGTCAGCGCAAATTCGCGACTTCTTCGATTTCTCCCGCCTAGTTCCCATCTTCCTTTATGAAACCCGATTCAATCAACGTCTTCATGGGTCAAACCCCGAACGCTTCCGAACACGGTGGCCTCGTCGATCACATGCTGGGCTTCGTCCACTGGTTCATGCTTGTGCTGCTCATCGGCTGGAGCGCCTATTTGGTCATCGCCTTCTGGCGCTTTCGTAACACCAAGACGAAAAAAGCCGACTACCACGGCTTCCGCGGTCATGCCACGACCCACATCGAAATTGGCGTCGCCATCGTGGAGGCCATCCTGCTGCTCGGCTTCGCCTTCCCGCTCTGGGCGCGTCAGGCCGATGAATATCCCACCTCTCCCGACACCATCCGTCTGCGTGCGTTGGGCGAAAAATTCCTCTGGAACTTCCAGTATCCAGGCACCGACATGATGCTCAGCACCTGGCATCTGAGCTACATCGACAACGCCACCAACACCACCGGCAAAGATCTGCACGATCCCAACGGCAAGGACGACTTCGTCAATCCCGGCACCATGAAACTGCCTGTCGGCCGCCCCGTCATCGTCGATGTCGCCACCAAGGACGTGATTCACAATCTTGCTCTCGTCCCCATGCGCGCCGCGCAGGACGCTACTCCCGGTGTGAAGAGCCACATGTGGTTCAAGCCGACCAAGACCGGCACTTGGGACATCATTTGCGGCCAGCTCTGCGGTCCGGGACACGCTCAGATGAAGGCCAACCTCGAAGTCGTCGAAGGCAAGGAATACGATGACTGGGCGAAGGAGCAGTCCGCCGCCGCGCTCAAAAAGACCACCGACGCCGCTGCTGCTGCTCCCAAGCCTGCCGCACACTAATTTCCATCCTCAAGGATGGCGGAATCGAAGGGCAAAATAATGACCGCATTATTTTGCCCTTCTGCTTTTACCGCTCGTTCATGATCTGATCATCATGCCCTCCCGCGCCTTTCATCGCTACTCGCTGCTCACGCTCGCCGTCGGCATCGTGCTCATCTGGTGGGGTGCTGCGGTGACCACGGAAGATGTGGGTCTCGCTGTTCCTGACTGGCCGCTGTGCTATGGGAAGCTCAATCCTGAAGGCTGGTATAAAGTGCCTGCGTTGCTGCTCGAACACGGCCATCGCTGGCTTGCCACCACCATCGGGTTCCTCGTGCTCGGCATGTATTACTGGCAGTTTGCCAAATTCAAACCGGGTCCAGTCGAAGGCGTCGGCATCATCCTCTGTTCCTTCGGCTTCCTCGTGCTGATTTATCTTGGATCACTCTGGACCGCCGC
>JAYVIO010000208.1:0-12563 GCA_043770175.1 Verrucomicrobiales bacterium
GCCTTCAACGCCATCGCGGTGAGCTGCGGCAGCGTGTCGGAGCGCACCGCTGTTTCGATGTCGCAAATCGCGCGCTGCTTGTTTTTGATCGCATCCACGAAATTGCGCGTGTGTTCGAGGCTGGCGATCAGCTTGACCGGCATCGTGCCGTCCTTGTTCGCTGGATCACGCAGGATGGCATCATCGCTGGCTTTGATGTTACCACGCAGCACATGCACCCAGCCGTTTTCACCGATGAAGCGGGTGCCGTGGCCGATGTCCATGTTCTTCTCGTTCACGAAGGTGATCGGAGCCGCATTCGCATATTCAAAGCGCATCTTCCAAGTCAGCACCGCATCGCAGCCACCTTTGTCGGGATACGTTGCTTCGCCTTCGACGCTGATCGGCCCGGTGTCATCGGTGCCGTTGCCCCACTGAGCGATGTCGAGGTGGTGAATACCCCAGCAGGAGATCATGCCGAGCGAAAAGTTCGTGATGTTCTCGTGATTGTCGCGCTTCAGCTTCTCCGCATTGAACGAAGTCATCGGCGCAGGCCCAACCCAACGCTCCCAGTCCACATGCTCCGGCACCGGCTGCTCAGGCAAGTCCGGCCCGATCCTACCACCGGGAACACCGACCTGAATCACCTTCAGTTTCCCCAACCGCCCATTGCGCGCGAGTTCGCAGGCCCAACGGAACTTCAAATCACTGCGCTGCTGCGTGCCGAACTGAAACACCACGCCCGTCTTCTTCACCGCCGCCCGCACATGCTTCGATTCCGCCATCGACATGCCCATCGGCTTCTCGTGGTAGATGTGCTTGCCATTGAGAATCGCATCCGTGGCCGGAATGCTGTGCCAATGCACTGGCAGCGCCATCAGCACGGCATCAATCGACTTGTCACGATTCAACTCACGAAAATCACGGAACGTCTTCACATCCGCGCTGCCGTAGCGCTCGGCAATGATCCCCTTGGCACGCTCGATGTTGTTGGTGTTCACATCGCAGAGCGCTGTCACCCGCACATCGTCATGATTGAGAAAGGCCCGCATGTCGCCCGTGCCTTGCGCACCGACGCCGATCACTCCGAGCGTGATCTTGTTCGACGGCGCGGTTTGCGAACGCAGCACATGTGCGGGAATAAAAACAGGAGCGACACCTGTGGCAATGACTTGGGAGAGAAACGAGCGACGAGTGTTCATGGGATTGCGTTTGCCACGTTGGTTGGGTTGGCGTTTGAATGCTACGACACATGGCCTCATTCTTTGAAGGACAAACTTTGGGTTAAATCAGACAGTTTGATCCAAGGCTTGCGCAGACCTCCCCTTCCCTGCACTCATCCGCATGGCAGAAAACTCTTTCGACTTCGTGGTCATCGGCGGCGGCAGTGGCGGCTATGCAGCGGCACGCAGTGCGCACAGCCTCGGCTTAAGCGTCGCCGTGATCGACGGTGCCACCGAACTTAGCGGCCTGTGCATCCTGCGCGGCTGCATGCCGAGCAAAACGCTCATCGAATCCGCCAATCGCCAGCTTCACATCCGCCACGCCGCCGAGTTCGGACTCAAAGCCGCTTCCCACGGTGTTGATGTGCGTGCCATCCGAGATCGCAAACGCACCCTGATCACCGACTTCGCGGGTTATCGCCAAGGTCAGCTCGAAGACGGCCGTTTCGCGCTTTATCGCGGGTATGCACGTTTTTTTAATCCGCACACCGTTGAAGTCGTCCCGCGTGACGGCACCGCTTCGTTTCAAGTCACCTCACGCAGCTTTTGCATCGCCACCGGCTCCGAAGTTGCCGTTCCCAATGTCCCAGGACTCGCGGAGACCGACTACTGGACCAGCGATGACGTGCTCGATGCCGATGCACTGCCGCAAACCATCGCCGTGCTCGGCGGCGGTGCCATTGCCTTGGAGATAGCGCACTACCTCGAAGCGATGGGCTGCCAGATCACGCTCATCCAGCGCAATTCGCAGCTCCTCACCGGCCTCGACCGCGAATGCAGTGATGTGATTATCAAAGCCTACACGGAGCGCGGCATGAAGGTCCACTGCGGCACGCAACTGGACCGCATTTCGCTGCACGAAGGCCGCAAATGCATCAAGTTCACCGCTGCCGGTCACTCACGCGCCATTCACGTCGATCAAATCCTCCTCGCCATGGGTCGTCAGCCCGCGACACGCGGACTCGATCTCGAAAAAGCCCAGGTGGCGCTGCACAAAACCAAGATCGTCATCAACGACCGCATGCAGACCTCGCAGTCGCACATCTTCGCCGCCGGGGACGTGTGCAGCCCGCTCGATGTCGTCCACATTGCCATCCAGCAGGGCGAGATCGCCGCCCGCAATGCGCATGCGTTGCTCAACGGCAAGTCCGCTGATGAAGCCATCGACTACCGCTTGCTGCTGTTCGGCGTCTTTTCCCATCCACAAGTCGCCTGCGTCGGCGCGACGACGGAAAAGCTCAAGAAAGACGGCATTCCCTTCCTCAGCGCCAGTTATCCCTTCAACGACCACGGCAAATCCATGGTCATGGGCGAAACCGCCGGCTTCGTGAAGATGCTCGCCCACGCGGAGACTGGCGAGATCCTCGGCGCCTGCGTCGTCGGCCCTGAAGCGACAGAATTGATCCACGAAGTCGTCATCGCCATGAACTTCCGCTCCACCGTGAAGCAATTCATGACAATCCCACATTACCACCCGACGCTCAGCGAAATCTGGACCTATCCCGCTGAGGAGATCGCAGATCAAATCTGACGGAGCGCGAGTGTGTCGCAGACCACTCGCCACTTTGCCCCCGCGCCACCGCATCACCAAGAATTCAGGCGAGTAGGCTTCGCCATACACGCGCGCCAGTTCACCGCCCCTTCCGCTCACGCTGACGAGCACGGAACTCGGATGGGCCGCAGCCGACTTGTCGGGCGAACATGCGGCTGAAGTAGTGGCGATTGGGGAAGCCGTGTTCGATGGCGATCTGGTCGATGGTTTTGTCGGTGAGGGCGAGGGCTTCGCCAGCAAGGCGAAGGCGCGTGGCGAGGACGTAAGCGGCGGGTGTTTGGCCGGTGTGCTCGCGGAAGCTGCGGATGAAACGCTCGATGCTCATGCCGGCTCGCTCGGCGAGGAACGAGTTGGAGAGCTTGCTGTGCGGTGCGCGGGCGATGAGAGCAAGGACTTCGACGATGCGCTCGGGCAATGCGGATGGCGTGTCGATTTCCAGCGTGGCAAAGACGCTGTGAAGCAACGCGGCGCTGAGATGATGCAGACGATGGTCTCGCAACGGTGTCGGGCCTTGGAGATGCGTGGCGATGAGTTGGGTGAGCATCGTGCGCAAGGAGTCGGCGATTGAAATGATGATGGGGGCCGCAGGAATGGACACACCCGGACGTGCGGTGGTGAAGTGCAGCCAGAAGTGGCAGGCCTGCACCGGGCCGCAGCAGTCAAAAACGGTGTCTGCGGGGATGAGGATGGCCTTTTTGGGTTCCAGCGGGATTTTGCGGCCTTGGAAGAGCAAGTGGCATCCGGGCTTGGGATTGTAGTAGAAGCGCCAGAACGGCGAATCGACGCCGCTGTGGTTCCAATCTTCCAAAGCATGCTGGTAGCCGCTTTCGTGGATCAAAAAGGGCGTCCAGCCCGCCGTGGCGACGCGGGCGAGGTCCACGCCCCACGGGGTGGTGTAGTTGAGGTATTTGCGCTTGGTGGCCATGATAAGACACAACTAAGGCATGAAACGGCACAGTCATCCAGCGTATGATGTCGGTGATGCGATTCCTGTTTTTCATTCTCAGCACTTCTGCCTTCGCCCTGCCCGCCGATCATGCTCAGCGCATGGAGCGCGGCCTGAAGTCGTTTCAGCAAGACGTGGCGGGTATTCTCAAAGAGAACTGCCTGCGCTGTCATGGTGGCGAAAGAGTGAAGAGCGACTTCGACATGTCCACGCGTGAGGATTTGCTCCGTGGCGGCTCGCATGGCTCCGTGGTGGTGCCGTTTGATGCCAAAGGCAGCATGCTGGTGCAGCAGATCAATCACGCTAAAGAGCCGCACATGCCCGACGACAAGCCGAAGCTCAGCGCGGAGGTGATCGCCAAAATCACCGCGTGGATCGACGATGGTGCACCGTATGCCGAGCCACTGATCGCCGGGAAGAAGCCGAAGCGCGATGCGAGTGTGGTCACGGATGCAGATCGCCAATGGTGGTCGTTTCAGCCGCTGAAGAAGATCAACGCGAAGTCCATCGATGAACTGCTGCTCAAGAACGCGAAGGGCATGTCCTTCAATCCGCCTGCGGACAAGGCCACGCTGGTGCGCAGGCTTTATCTCGACCTTACTGGGCTGCCGCCGGATTCGGCTGACCAGGCGGATCTGTCTGCTCTGACGAATCGGTTGCTCTTCTCTCCTCGCTACGGCGAGCGCTGGGCGCGGCATTGGCTTGATGTGGCTCGTTTCGCGGAAAGCACGGGCTTTGAGCAGGACTATGATCGGCCGTTCGCTTTTCATTACCGCGACTTCGTCATCAAGGCGCTGAACTCGGACATGCCGTATGATCAGTTTGTGAAATGGCAGCTCGCGGGGGATGAATACGAGCCTCAGAACCCGCTGGCGCTCGCAGCGACGGGTTTTCTCGGCGCGGGGGTGTTTCCATCGCAGATCACCGCGAACGAAGTCGAGCGCACGCGCTATGACGCGATGGACGACATGCTGAGCACGACGAGCAGCGCCATGCTGGGTCTCACGGTGGGCTGTGCGCGCTGCCATGATCATAAGTTTGATCCGTTCCCCACGCGCGACTATTACGCGATGCTCAGCACCTTCACGATGACGACGCGCATGAATGTGGATGTGCTGCCCGATGGCAAAGTCACGGCTGCGAAGACGACGATGAACGCCAAAACAAATACGCCCGCCGTTCCAGGTGCCACGCGCATGATGATCTGCGGCGAAGGCTATGATCCCATCGTCATGCACACGCAGGGTGGGCCATTCTTTGACAAGACCTACGTCCTCAAGCGTGGCAGCCCCGACATGAAGGACGGCGAAGCCTCGCAAAGCTTCCTGCAAGTGCTCAGCAAGCCCGGCGATGCCAAGCGCTGGCAGTGGCAGCCACCCAAGGACGCCAAGACCTCCGGTCGCCGCCGCTCGCTGTCGAATTGGATCACGGATGTTGATCAAGGCGCGGGTGCCTTGCTGGCACGAGTCATCGTGAACCGCCTGTGGCAGCATCATTTCGGCAGAGGGCTCGTGCCGACGGTGAATGACTTTGGCAAGACCGGCACCGCATCCACGCAGCCCGAATTACTCGACTGGCTCGCGGGACAGCTCATCGCCAATGGCTGGAAGCTGAAGCCGATCCACAAGCTGATCCTCAGCAGCCAAGCATGGCAACAAAGCAGCCAGCGTGACGCCAAAAAGGAAGCCGCTGATCCCGACAACGGCCTCTTCATGCGCTACGTGCCCCAGCGCCTCGAAGCCGAGGCCATCCGCGACAGCATGCTGGCCATCAGTGGTCTGCTGGATGAAACCATGTTCGGTGCAGGCACCCGCGATGAGAACAGCAAGCGCCGCAGCATCTACTTCAACATCAAGCGCAGCCAGCTCATCGGCAGCATGGTGGCCTTTGACGTCCCTGAGCCACTCGTGAGCCAAGGCAGCCGCCCCACCACCACCGTAGCTCCACAGGCCCTCATTTTGATGAACAGCCCCCAAGCCCGCCAATGGGCCGAAGGCCTCGCCAAACGCATCCAATCCGCTGGCGATGTGCCGAAGCAGATCGCGATGGCCTATCGCATCTGTTTCAATCGCGACCCCAAACCCGACGAACTCACCACTGCGGCCGAGTATTTGAAATCAGGCGCATCACTGGCGGATTACTGCCATGTCGTGCTGGGGCTGAATGAATTGGTTTATGTGAATTGAGGATGTGCTATCGTGTCCGCCATAATGACACTCACAGAGAACCCAGCGACCAGTGAAGCCACGCAATTGTGGTCGCAGGAGTTCATTGATGCTTTGTCTCTCGCCCGGCATTGCGCTGTCGCTGACATGCTGAAGGTAGATCCAAACGGCATCATTGAAACAGCACGCAAGAATGCGGAGCGTTGGCTCGCCAGTGGCAATTATGAGGATGGCGAATCGAATTCAGTGCGTGAGTGGTTGCCGCTTCTAGCACTCGAAAAACGATCCGATTTGATCGCTGTGCTGACCTCTGAATCACAGAATGCCACGCGCATGCGACAGTCCAGTCCGTTCACGGGGATACTTCCTAAACCCGCCTATCGAATGCTGCGCGAGAGGCTCATCCAGGAGTGGTCGAGACATGCGGCGTGAAGCACTGGAGATGCTGACGGCCAAGGTAGCCGCCATCACTGGGCTGGACCGGTTGATTATCGTCGGCAGTCAGTCCGCACATGGTCAGATCGGGTGGTTGCCAGGTCCTGTGCTGCGTTCCGTCGAAGCAGACTTTCTGCTCCCAGGTTTTGGTCGCAACTCAATCATCGACGATGAATGTGGACCTGAGTCTGACTTTTACGCGGAGCATGGTGTCTATGCTGATCCGCTCGGAGCTGGAATCGTCAGTCTGCCTCGAAGTTGGGAAGATCGGCTTGTGCCAATCATGAGCGAAGATGGAAGAACGAACTGGTGGGCGCTGGAAATCCATGACACTGCGGCCAGCAAGTTGATCGCAGGCCGTGACAAGGACTTTGATTTCATCCTTGAGCTGACCCACGCAGACAAATTTAGTTTCGATACTTTTCTCCAGCGTGCATCTCTATTACTTGATTCAGCTCATGCTGCGGGTTTGCGCTCTAGAGTTCAAAAACTCGCTGAGAGACTTGCTGCCGCTCGACTGCATGAGTTGGAACGTAAAACCCGCGAGTTCCTCGAAACACTGCCAGTTTGAACTTAAACAGAGAGTCACAAGACCAAGTTGGAAGCGCTCTACCACGATCCGACACAATATTTGCACGATTTCACACAGATAGATGGCGTATAAAGACGCATGAAAGACATGAACGCACTCTCTTACTCTCGTCGTGAATGGCTCGCCCGTGCGGGTGGTGGCTTTGGCATGTTGGCTTTCTCTTCGATGCTGGAAGCGGCATCGAATCCCTTTGCGCCGAAGGTGCCGATGCAGGTGGGTGGGAAGGCGAAGTCGATCATTTGGATCTTTGCCAATGGTGGGCCGTCGCAGGTGGACACGTGGGACTACAAGCCGGAGCTGAAGAAGCGGGATGGCAAGGCGCTGGATGGTTTTGATCCGAAGACGGGCTTTTTCCCTGGCTCGGTGGGGCCGCTGATGGCGTCGCCGTTTGAATTCAAGCAGCATGGACAGAGCGGCACGTGGTGCAGCGATCTGTTTCCGAGGACGGCGATGCATGTCGATAAGATGTGCTTCATTCACTCGTGCTGGACGGGCTCGAACAATCACTCGCCGGCGCTTTTCAAAATGAACACAGGCGAGACGCGCATGGGCTACCCCTGCGTCGGCTCATGGGTCAACTACGGCCTCGGTAGCGAGAGTGATTCGCTGCCCTCCTTCGTCGTGATGAGTGATCCGCTGAATCGCGGCCTGCCCAAAGGCAGCGCAGCCAATTGGGGCGCGGGTTTCCTGCCGAGCATCTATCAAGGCACCTGGCTGAAGCCTAAGGGCGCACCGATTGATAACCTCGCGGTGCCAGCCTCGCTCACGCCACAGCGTCAACGTGCCCAACTCGACCTGCTGGCGAAATTGAACCGCAGCGCGCTCGCCGAATCGCCCATCGAGAGCGAACTCAATGCGCGCATCGAGAGCTTTGAGCTGGCATACCGCATGCAAACCGCCGCGCCGGAGGCTTTCGATGTCAAAAACGAGCCGGAGCACATCCAGAAGCTCTACGGCTTGAACGAGAAGCATTGCGGACACTTCGCCGCGCAGTGCCTCACCGCGCGGCGCATGGTGGAGCGCGGTGTGCGCTTCATTCAGATCTACAGCGGCGGCATGGAGAACCAGCAGAGCTGGGACGGTCACAACGACATCGCAGGCAACCATCGTGGCTTTGCAAATGAGAGTGACCAGCCCGTGGCCGCGCTTATCGCCGATCTGGAGCAGCGTGGCCTGCTCGATCAAACACTCATCATCTGGGGCGGCGAGTTCGGCCGCCTGCCCATCTCGCAAAAATCTGCCAAACCGGGCCGCGATCACAATCCACATGCCTTCACCGTCTGGATGTGCGGCGGCGGCGTCAAAGGCGGCTATCATCATGGCGAGAGCGATGAAATCGGCTTCAAGGCCGCTACCGACAAAGTCAGCGTGCATGACCTGCATGCCACGATCCTTGCCGCAGCCGGATTGGATCACGAACGCCTCACCTTCAAGTTCCAGGGCCTCGATCAGAAGCTCACCGGCGTGGAGAATCCGAAGGTGGTGAAGCAGGTGTTTGCGTGAGATACTTCAAAGCCATGATGCGCGGCCTCTTTGTCTCTCTCTCCCTATTATCGCTCACGACTTCTCTTTCGGCGGCTCCTGCCAAGGTGAAGTTCAATCGTGATGTGCGTCCGATTCTGTCGGACAAGTGTTTCTTCTGCCACGGCCCCGACCCGAAGAAGCGTGAGGCGGATTTACGATTGGATGAACGCGACGCGGCCGTGGAAGCGAAGGCGTTCGTGCCCGGCAAGGCCGAAGTGAGCGAGATGATCCAGCGCATCCTCACCACGGATGCCGATGACCACATGCCTCCGGCTAAATCGAAGCTCGGTGACCTGACAAAGGATGAAATCGCCATCCTGAAGCAGTGGATCGACGAAGGCGCAGAGTATGAATCGCATTGGGCATTCATTTCGCTGAAGCCTGAGGCAACGAAGGATCAAAGCATCGACAAAATCGTCAGGGCTGGTCTTGCTGAGCGCGGATTAAAGCTTCAGCCCGAAGCGACGCCTGAAACACTCATTCGCCGCCTCAGTTTCGATCTCACTGGCCTGCCACCGACACCGGAAGAAATCACCGCCTTCGTCACGGAACATCAGTTTGATCCAGCTTCGAGCATTCAGCATCTGGTGACGAGGCTTCTCGCTTCACCGCATTACGGGGAGCGCATGGCGGTGGACTGGCTCGATGTGGCACGCTACGCGGACAGTTATGGCTTCCAGGTGGATAGTGAGCGCGAAGTATGGCCGTGGCGCGATTGGGTGGTGAAAGCGTTCAATGACAACCTGTCCTATGACAAGTTCGTGACCTGGCAGCTTGCAGGCGATCTGCTGCCGAATGCGACGGACGAGCAAATCCTCGCCACCGCGTTCAATCGTCTGCATCAGCAAGAGAACGAGGGAGGCAGTGTCGAGGAGGAGTATCGCGTCGAATACATCGCGGACCGCGTGCAGACCGTGGCAACAGCGTTTCTGGGACTGACGTTCGAGTGTTCGCGCTGCCATGATCACAAATTCGATCCGATCACGCAGAAGGAGTACTATGGGCTGTTCTCGATGCTCCAGAACATCGACGAAGCCGGGCTGTATTCCTTCTTCACCCCTTCCCCGCCGACACCGGCGATGATGCTGATGGATCAGCCTGCGAAGGACAAAATGGCCGCACTCAAGGCCAAGGTGGCGGCCTTGGAGACCACCCCAGCCGCCACTCAGCCCGACCTAAGCCGCGATGAACTGGCTCACTTCACGTTTGATGAGTTGAAGGGCAACAAGCTGGCCGATTCGCTGCATGCCGCACCTCCACCGCAACTCAAGAAGGACGCCAAGGACAAAGGCCCGGCTGATCCCGCCGCTGTGCTCAAGGGCGAGAACAAGCTGGTGCCAGGCAAGATCGGCAACGCGATCCAATTCACCGGCGATGACGCGGTGGACACGCCGCTGGGCAATTTCCAACGCCACGAGCCCTTCAGTGTGTCGCTTTGGATGCAGACGCCCGATGTGAAGGATCGCGCGGTGGTGTTTCATCGCTCGCAGGCCTGGACCGATGCGGCGAGCCGCGGCTACGAGTTGCTGATTGAGGAAGGAAAGCTCAAGTGGTCGCTGATTCACTTCTGGCCCGGAAACGCGATCAGCATCCGCGCCAAGGAGACCATCCCGCTGAAGCAGTGGCTGCAGGTGATCGTGACATACGATGGCAGCAGCCGGGCGGACGGCTTGAAGATCTTCGTGGATGGCAAACGGGCCGCTGTGGAGGTCATCAAAGACAACCTGACGAAAACCATCGCCGGTGGAGGTCATGACAACATCAGCCTCGGCGAGCGCATGCGGGATCGTGGCTTCAAAGGCGGGATGATCGACGACTTCCGCGTCTTTGGCAGCGATCTCACCTCAGAAACGAACGCTGAGTTGCAAAAGGCGCGGGCGGAGCTGTTCACGTTTCAGGATGCGCAGAAGGAACTGATGGTCATGAAGGAACTACCGCAGCCCAAGAAGGCCTACGTGCTCACTCGCGGCGAGTATGACAAGCGCGGCGAAGAAGTCGGCCCCACAACTCCAGTGTCGCTGTCGCCGTTTCCAAAGGGAGCACCGAAGAATCGTCTCGGTTATGCACAGTGGCTCACCGCGCCAGATCATCCGCTCATGGCGCGAGTTACGGTGAACCGCTTGTGGCAGAGCTTGTTTGGTCGCGGCTTGGTAAAGACCACGGAAGACTTCGGCAGCCAGGGCGAGCGGCCATTGTATCCTGAATTGCTCGATTATCTCGCGATGAAGTTCCTCCAAAGCGGCTGGGATGTGAAGGCGCTGGTGAAGGAGATCGTGACGAGCCAGGTCTATCGCCAAAACAGCTTCGCTGACGCCAAAACGATGGCGGATGATCCCGACAATCAATGGCTGGCACGCGGTCCACGCTTCCGCCTGCCTGCAGAGATGATTCGCGACAACGCCCTCGCTGCCGCAGGCTTGATCAAACTCACGCTGGGCGGACCGCCGGTGCACTCCTATGAGATGTCTGAGGCCTTCAAGCCCGTCACCCCTGGCGCAGGCGACACCGTCTATCGCCGCAGTCTCTACTCGAACTGGCGACGCACCAGCCCGCCACCCGCCATGGTCGCCTTTGATGCTCCACGACGCGCCGTGTGTATTTCGCGACGCGAACGCACCGATTCACCACTCCAAGCGCTCATTCTGCTCAACGGCGTGCAATACGTCGAAGCCGCACGAGTGCTGGGTGAGAAGCTGCACCTCGAAGCGAAAGGCGATCTGCCCAAGATGATCGAATCCGGCTTCCTGCGCTGCCTCAGCCGCAAACCAGATGCGAAGGAGGTTCAAATCTGCACGCAGCTTTATCAGGAGCAGCTCACGCATTTCAAAGCGGTGCCGAAGGAGGCGGAGGAACTGATGAAAACGGGCAACGCCAAGCACGACACCTCCGTTCCAATGCCTGAAGCTGCGGCGGCGGCTGTTTTGGCCCAGGCTCTAATGAATCATGATGCCTGCGTCGTTAAACGTTGAACTTGGCCTACTGAACCCAATCCATTATCATCAAATCATGAATACACGATTCGTTCCCCGCATTGAAAAGCCGTGCCCGATGGACTGGAATGCCATGGAGGGTGATGAGAAGCGCCGCTTTTGCGAACATTGCCAACTCCACGTCAACAATCTGTCCGCAATGACCACGCAGGAACAGGTGGAGTTCATGAAGACACCTAGCGAACGCAAATGTGTGACTTATACCGCGCCGTCGAATGCAAGGCCTGTCGATGCCGGCACATGGCTGACATTCCAAAGCACTTCAGGCTGGCGCAAAGCCGTTGCCGCGATGCTGGCGGCAGCCTTTTCGATGTTCGCCACAAGTTGCCGCACTACTGGCACCCCCATCCCGCCAACTGATCCCAAGACAAAACTGGGCAAAATGGAAGCGCCCGCTGAGAGCCATACCCGGTTTGATCAGCAACAGGCATCTGCCAAGATGCCTGTTGGGGTGATTCCACCTCCTCCAACTCCATGGTGGAAGAAAATGCTCTTCTTGGACTAACTTTGAACCTGGAACTTGAAACTGTGAACGCCTCTCTCATGAACCGCCGCAGCTTGCTAAACCGCTTTGGTTTGGGCCTCGGCGCCATCGCGTTGAATGAGATGCTGGCGAAAGCCTCGTCACCTGCAGACCATGGAGTGCTGGGCGGCACACATTTTGCAGCGAAGGCGAAGCGGATCATTTATCTGTTCATGTCGGGTGGGCCGTCGCATCTGGACCTGTTTGATTACAAGCCGCTCCTGAACCAACGGAACGGCGAGCAGCTTCCCGATTCGGTGCGCGGTGGGCAGCGGTTGACAGGGATGTCAGGGAATCAATCGTCGATTCCGATGGTGGGATCGCCGTTCAAGTTCACGCAGCATGGGCAGGCTGGCGGGTGGTTCAGCGAACTGCTGCCGCACACGGCGAGCATCGCGGACGACATCTGCGTGGCGCGGTCGATGTTCACGGAGTCGATCAATCACGGGCCCGGTGTGACGTTTTTCCAGACGGGATCGCAGATCGCGGGGCGACCGAGTTTTGGCTCATGGCTGAGCTACGGACTCGGTGCGGACAATGCGAATCTGCCGTCGTTCACGGTGCTGATCACGAAGGGCAAGGGCGGGCAGCCACTGGGATCGCATCTGTGGGGCAGCGGCTTTTTGCCGACGAA
>JAYVIO010000209.1:0-34991 GCA_043770175.1 Verrucomicrobiales bacterium
TGCCCAACCTCAAAGAGGCCTGACTGCGGTCTGGCATGCTCTGTAAGTTTGGTTTTTGGGTGTCTGTTGGCGTCTTCTGGATGCTTGGGTCGCTTTTCGGGGGCTTGCGTTGTCTTCAACGAGCCAAGCAGGCATAGCGGTCCATGTTGTAGACCAAGTTGCTCAGGTGGTTGTGCTGCGTGGCTCGTTGCAGCCCGATGCTTCGACATAAATCAGCTCCCATTTGCGACATCCGCGCGAAGATGTGCTCCACCCTCACTCGCATCCGGCTGATGGTGTGGTTGGTTCGCTGCTCGGCCTCGCTCAGTGCATGGCCGCGTGTGGCTTTGCGCATGAGGAACTCCTGCGCGTTGAGTTTGATCAGATGCGCCTCGTGCTCGGCGCTGTGATAGGCACTGTCGGCGAGCACGGCTTGGTCTTTGTCATCAAGCAGTTCCTCGAACACCTGACTGTCGTGGACGCTGGCGGGAGTGGTGCTGGAGCGCAGGATGAGCTTGGTTTTCAAGTCGGCTTTCACATGGTTCTTCCAGCCATAGTGCGCTTCGCTGTTCTTCTTGGTCCAGCGTGCCTCGCTATCTTTCTGGCGGCCCACGGCGGGGTTGGTGTCGAACTCTTCGGGGCGCTCGCCCTGCTTGATGCGCTGGTTTTGCTCGCGGTCGTTGCGTTGGCGCGGGGCGTCTACAAAACTGGCGTCGATGATGCTGCCTTCGCGGGCGACGATACCTTTGCCTTCGAGGATTTGATGGAAGGCTTCGAAGAGCTTGCGTCCGCCTTCGCGTCCGCCCTCTTCGATGCGCTGCTTGAAGTCCCAGAGCGTTTTGGCGTCGGGGATGTCGTCGCCAATGCGCAGGCCGAGGAAGCTCTTAAAGCTGGTGCGGTCGAAGATATGCTCCTCGGTGGCGTCGTCGCTGAGGCCATGGAACTTTTGCAACACGAGGACTTTGAACATGAGCACGGGGTCGAAGGGGGGCTTGCCGCCCTTGGTCCAGTCGCGGGTGGCGTAGCCGGTGAGGTCTTCGAGCAGTGGGCGGAAGCCCTCCCAGGGGATGACATCGCGTAGCTTGAGAATGCCTGTGATTTTGGCTGCGACGGCCTGCTCATGCTCAATGGCGGAGAACAATCCGCCGCCTCGTTCTGTCTTGCGATAACGCTTCATGGCCCCTTTTATGGCTCACGATTGGGCTCAGTGAAAGCGTTGCCTGGGGAAAAGAGGTTTCCAGAGGTGCCCCTCAGTGAGAACATTGTCTCCGCCACCCGCCACCCGGTAATCTGCGGTTCGACGCGATGCTCGCCTGGGTAATGTTTGCGCGTGGTGAAATCGCGCACGACCTGGCTTTTGCTCAATGCAAGCGTTCCAGACTTCGGCAGCTCGAGTTCGGTCCATTTGAAGACCTTCTCAGCACTGACACCGCTGGCTTTGACGTAGTGAACCACGTAGTCGATGGCGAGCCGCTGCGCACGATTGGAGGTGGAAGCGATTGCCGCCGTCAACGTGAGGCGCTGACCGAGGACAAGCTGTGGTGGTGAGGCTTTTAAAGTGGCGGTGACGTCTGCTTTCTTGCCGAAGCCAAAGAATTTCAATGCGCGCGGATGTCCACGCTTGATAAGCGTGCGGCAGGCTTGCTTGGCAATCCAGCGCAGGTGCTCGCGCTCCAGATCCCAGGCTTCAAGACACTGCAACACGAACTCGGGATGATCTTTGGTGATGTCGTTGAGGTGATTCGCGACGGAGCGGCGGACGGATAGCGATTCATCGTTCTTCAAGGCCTCAAGAATGGCTGCCGTGGGTGCAGGGTCGCGCACGAGGTCGCTGAGGCGCCGGCCCCAGGGCAGGCGTGGCCGCGAACCTTCGCTGGCAAGGCGACGGACTTTTTCATCGGCATCGGAGGTCCACTGGCGCAGCGTTTTCAAGGCACGTGCTTGATCCGCCACGATGAATGGCCGCACGGCAAACTCGGAGGAGCCAAACACCGTGAAGAATCGCAGCGCCTCCAGCGAGAAGTCGAAATCCTCGTGTCCAAACGTCGCCACGAAGTCGCCAAGGAAGATCGTGACGAACTCATGGTCGATCTTGGGTGCGAGCTGTTGCAGCACGCACACCTTTTGCCGATACGTGCCCGGCAGCGCCGCCTCCACCGCGATGGCGCATTGATGGACGCGCTGCATGAGACTGCGATCCTCTAAGCCTTCGAGCACGAGCTTCAAAAATGCCTTCGCATCAAACTTTGGAGCGATTTGGAGCAAATCCCGAGCAATGCCCCGGTGGCGGGCGTCATCGAACCAGTTTTTGAGCTGGGGAGGATCGGATTCGTCAGACATAGTCACTTCAGTTTTGCAAACACCGCACGGATCTGCTCTAAGCTGCCGAGGGCGAGCACGACTTCGTATTCAAACACGAGGCCGGGTTTCAGTGCGAAGGTCTGGATCGGCGCGATGTAGCTGCAATCGCCCGAGTTGCCGTTGCGCACGCGGTAACACGTCGCTTGATTCGTATGCGGCATGCGAAGGCCAATGCCGCTGTCGTTCTTGTCCACCCAGGCGCACCACGGCTCATCCACGCGGATGTATTCGTTCGGAAAGCCGGGTTGCTGGCGCGTTAGCTTCTTTGCACCGTCCACAAACACCAGCGTGTCGAGTTTGGGTGTCACAAACAACGCTGGCAGCTCCTGATGCCTCGGTTGGTGTTCGTGCGTGCCGGTGTAAGTCATCTTGAACTTCAATCGTGCCAGTCCGCCATCAAGTCGCAGCCATTCTTCCATCACGCATTCGGGCGTGAGGGCTCCTGTGGCCCAATGACGTGGCTTTGTCTTCGCATAGAAGCTGGTAGCGTCCGATTTCGACTCCACGACTTCCGCAGGTTCGTTTTTCCAGCTTCCGCCCTGCACCGGATTGTAGCGCCACGGTTTGCCGTTCCAGTCGCTGCCATCCTCATCGCCATAATACGACTGCTGCACATAGCGGCCCACGTCGTAGGCGTTGAGCAGATTGTCTTGCGATCCTGAAGGCGAAAACCAGCCGATGCAGGCCCCGGCGTTGAGGTTCACACCTAGCCTAATCTGGCCGTTGTCGAGGTAATGCCAGTTCTCGGCTGCCTGGACCGGAACGACCAGCAGCAGAATGGCGTGAATGAAACATTTTGGTGACATCCTTGCAGCCTCGCGGCATCTCGCCAAATGCGCAAGGATGCCCGCGACCTCACGCCGACTCCACGCCTTCACCGAATCCGTCATCCGTGCGATGACGCGACTCTCGAACCAGCATGGCGCGATCAATCTTTCCCAAGGCTTCCCCGACTTCAATCCGCCGGAGGAGCTGCTCGCAGCCCTCGAACGTGCCACACGCGGCCCCTATCATCAATATGCGGTAACGTGGGGCGCCCCGCGTTTCCGGCAGGCGCTGGCGCGGAAGATCACACATTTCTCCGGCACGGCGGTCGATCCTGATCAAAACCTCGTCGTCACCTGCGGCAGCACGGAGGCGATGATGTGCGCCATGATGACCTGCTGCGAGCCGGGGGACAAAGTCATCGTCTTCTCACCCTTCTACGAGAACTACGCCGCCGATGCGATCCTCTCCGGCGCGGAGCCGATCTACGTCCCGCTGCGGCCGCCGCAGTTTGGCTTCGATCCCGATGAACTCGCCCGTGCTTTCGCGCAAGGAGCCAAAGCCATCATCGTCTGCAATCCTTCGAACCCGACCGGCAAGGTGTTCACACGCGCCGAACTGCAAACGATCCTCGATCTCGCCGAAAAACACGACGCCTTTGTCATCACCGACGAACCTTACGAGCACATCGTCTATGCGCCGCATGAGCACGTTTACATGCACTCGCTGCCCGGAGCCTCGGATCGCGTGATCGTGTGCAATTCGCTCTCCAAAACCTACTCCATCACCGGCTGGCGGCTCGGCTATGTGCAGGCCGCGCCACACATCATCGCCCAGGCGCGGAAAGTGCATGATTTCCTCACCGTCGGTGCTGCCGCACCACTGCAAGAAGCCGCCATCGCCGGTCTGGAGCTGCCAGACAGCTACTACCACGGCCTGCGCGATCTCTACACCGCGAAGCGCGATGTCTTTCTCAACCACCTCCGCGCCACCGGCCTGCCCTTCACCGAACCGCATGGCGCTTACTACGTCCTGATGGACATCTCATCCCTCGGCTTCCAAAACGACACCGAAGCTGCCGAATGGTTCGTGCGCGAGATCGGCGTCGCCGGCGTTCCCGGCTCCAGCTTCTTCCGCGAACCCGAGCACCGCTTCATCCGCTTTCATTACGCGAAGCAGGTGGAGACGCTGAATGCGGCGGGGGAGAAGTTGCTGAGACTGAAGGCGGGACGGTAAGAGGACCGTTCATCTTGTTCCTGTCAGATTTCCGAGGAACGCGTGGCAAGCATCCATCGCAGTTGCGCCTGCCTTGATCGAGCGACAAAGATAGCCGTTCCACCATGCGCACCCTCCGCCTCAAAATCGCCGACCTGCTCGAAGTCGAAGGCCAACCGCCGACGACACCCGCGCCGGATGTCACGGCGCTGACGCCGCTGGTGCTGCGGCAGTATGGCTTTTTGCCGCAGCCGCTCATGATCACCGTCGAGGGCGACGAGGTCGTGCTGCAGTTCCCGAAGGAATCCACGGCGGATGAAGCGGAGGCGGCACGGCTGGCGCAAAAGGGCGGAAAAAAGGCTGCCGAGGGCGATTATGCCAAGGCCATCGAGCTGCTGAAGCGGGCGCTCAAACTTCAGCCCTCGCTGCATGCCGCCCGCCGTGATCTGGCGATGTCCTACATGGAGCTGGGTGACTCCGACAACGCCACAAATCACCTCATCGAAGTCCTCCGCCTCGACCCCGGCGATGCGTGGAGCTGGGTCGTGCTGGGAAATCTCTATCTCGGGCCAAAGAAAGATCCTGAAACCGGCGAGAAATTCCTGCGCAAGGCGCTCGCCCTGAAGCCGGACGATGCGTGGGCGCTGAACAGCCTCGCGGCCCTCTGCCACAAGCGTGGCGAGAGCACGGAGGCGGTGCGGCTCTTTGAGCAGGCCATCGCCGCCAATCCCGAATTTGCCAATCCCTACCTCGGTGCGGCCACGGCGCACGCCGCCATGCAGCAGCCGGACCAGGCCGCCGCCGTGTTGCAGCGTTTGTTCCACATGGGCCGCCTCATCGACACGCGCACGCACTCCGTCTATGCCCAGGCCCGCCAGCTTTATGCCAGGGTGCAGGCGGACCTCGCACGGCGGGACGAGTCCGCCATGTTCAAGTGCGTGCAGAACTACAAGGCCGGGCTGGAGGCGCTCTCCGGCTATCCCATCAAGATCGAGGAAGGCGACCTCACCGGCACCATCGGTGCCCGCATTCAGATGGCCTGGGCGCACGCACGCGACCACCATCTCATCACCACCCGCCGTGGCTGCGCGCCCGAGCTGCTCTGCCATCGGGAGGCGCATGAACTCACGCATTTGAAGATCGAGTCCGAGGCACGTCAGGCGGGCAGGAACCAGTTCTTCACCACCAACGAGCGCACCCACGCCGCCGCCCACACGGCGCTGCGGGCAGATGCGGACAAACTCCGCCGCAGCGGCTCCACGCCGGATGCCATCGAGCGCCTGCACCGCTCCCTCATCCAGGGCCTGTGCGGCTTCCTGTTCAACTGCCCGCTCGACATGCTCATCGAGCGCCACCTGCACCAGACCTTTCCCGTGCTGCGCTCCGCTCAGTTCCTCTCCCTCCACCTCATGGCGGATGATGCGTTGAAGGCCAACACCAATCCCGAAATCCTCAAGCTCACGCCGCGCAAAATCCTGCGCGCCACCCTCGCCATGAACGGCGCTTACAGCCTGTTCCTCGATGACCTCTTTGAAGGTGCCACCACCTTCGCCGCCCCGTATCGGCAGATGGACAACTTCGACATGGCGAAGCGGCTCCACCAGCACTGGAACAGCCGATCCGAGCATGTAACGGGGGGGGGTGGAGAGTATTCCCTAGTTGATGAATTTGCCGACCTGCTCGGCATTCGCGACTGGTATGAATGGCGGCCCGACCCCGGCCACCATGAGGTGGCCGCGGAGACCTTCCTCGAAGGCGTCACCGACGAAAAGCTGCTGCGGCTGAAGCACCCCGCCGCCGTCTGGCATCTGCTCAGCGCCCTGGAGCGCTACGACAAGCTGCCCATCGAGCAGGTGCGTGAGATCACCTTCGAGGTCGCCCGCGTCGGCCAAAACGGCATCGACTACGCCAGCGCGGACAAGAAATACGCGCTGCGCAGCATCCCCGGCGAGACCTTCTCCGGCCTGCAGCTCATGTGCCTCATGCACGCCGGCCTCAAGCGCCTGGCCCCGGACACCGACACCGGCATGGACCTGGACGAGCCCTTCCTCAAGGCGCTGGAACTGCATCAGCAGCGCCAAGCCTGACGCCATGTCCGCACACGCTAATCAAACATGATTGGCAATCCTGTCGATTAGCCTTATCAAAGGCGCTTGCATGACACCTCGTAATATCGCAACTCGAGCTGTTTTGATTCATGATGAAAAACCCAGCGCCACCCTACAAGACGATTTCTCTCTTCTCCGGGGGAATGGGGCTGGATGTGGGCATGAAGCTAGCCCGGCGCTTTGACCTGCTGCTCTGTGTTGAGAAGGTTCCTGCTTTTTGTGACACCATCAGAGCAAACAAGGCGGCGGGCAGGCTTCCGGCAAAGCTGGAAATCATAGAGGACGACATCAAAGCTCTCGATCCCGTGAAAATCAGAGATGAACTTGGCTTGAAGCCGGGTGAACTCGACGTGCTGGTCGGCGGACCGCCCTGTCAGTCCTTCAGCACTGCCGGAAAGAGAGGCACGGTGCAAGACCCGCGTGGGACACTGCTTTGGGACTACCTTCGTTTCGTGGAGGCCTTTCAGCCGAAATTTTTTTTGATGGAAAATGTTCGAGGATTGCTGTCCGCCGCTCTGAATCACCGTCAGATAAAGCTCCGACCAGACAAAGGCGGTGATGAATTGTCCGATGATGAACTTCCTGGCTCGGTGATCCGGCTGTTCTGTGAGGATTTGAACCGAATCACTGGAGGCGCCTATCACATGGACTGCTTCGAGGTCAATTCCGTCAACTACGGGGCACCGCAGATTCGCGAGCGCGCTATTTTCATTGGGAATCGTTTCAACGCGGTTGTCGATTTCCCGAATCCGACGCATGGCCCTGCGCGTGATGCCGATGGCACATTTGATAATCTCCTTTTTGGGCAGTCACAGATGAAACCCTGGCGCACCTTGCGCGATGTGATTGGCAATTTGAGAGAGGTGGAACCCGTCGTCCTGGATTTCAGCCCGCGAAAGAAGGCGTTTCTGGACATGGTCCCACCGGGATCAAACTGGCGTAGTCTGCCCGAGGCGATTCAACGCGAGTCCATGGGTGCTGCCTGGCATGCAAAAGGCGGCAGAAGCGGCTGGTGGCGCAGACTGACGATGGACCTTCCGTGCCCTACGCTCGTGACGATGCCAAACCACGCGAGCACGTCATTGTGCCACCCTACTGAGACGCGCGCCTTGAGTCTTCGCGAATACGCTCGCATCCAGGAGTTTCCCGATGACTGGATGTTTTGTGGCACTACTGCCGAAAAGTATGCACAGGTCGGCAATGCGGTTCCCGTCTGTCTCGCCAAGGTCTCCGGCGAGATCATCGCCCGACACCTGGACATCCTATTTGATCGAGACTGGAGGCCGTTTACCAAGCCAGTCGAGTCGCTGAGAAAAATTTATGTCCAATCCCATGTCCGCACGAGGAATTGGTTCAAAGATGGTGAGACCTGCGTCTGGACGGATGAAGGTGACGCGCCAACTTACAGTGCTCCCAAGACCGTTCGGAAAGTATCCACTCTAATATAGCTCATGGCACGAGGACATACAGGTCTGCCAACAGCACAGGCTGTCACCTTTTCCAAGCATGAACTGCTGCGGCAGCTTCAAGCGGTTGATTCATGTAACGAGGCGAAAGATCGAGTGCTGAAGCTTGAAACGGCATTCCGGAGAAAAATCGGAAGTCACACAGCAAGTCTTTTGCTTGGAGATGCACCCTTTAGAAAGTTCAACACCAGCCCGTTTGTACTGCTCATCCATGCGGCACATCGGGGCTACTCGCTGGTTGAACAGATTGAGGCGGACATTCTTCCCGCGAAGCAATTCTCGTCGATGGAAACTTCAGCCGGTCGAATGGTAGAGGAGGTTGCCCTGCCCATTTACGGGTGGGAATGCGTGCTGAGCGAAATGCATTCCTACAACTCCGCACTCGATGGCAGGCTGCCAGGAAGCAGTCCTTTTCGCGTGGCGACGCTGAAAAGCGGCCCTCGTTGTTTGAATGATGAAATGAGCGAGAACTTTGCAGATGCCGTGATAAGCCATGCTCGTGTCTGGGCTGCTGACGCCGGAGTCAAAACAATCGATTTCACATATGGCGTCCTGTACGGGACACCGCGTCAATCCAACAAAAAAGACTGGCACATTCTCCGCAACTTGGAGGCGAAAGCTGCAAAACAGAAAGGCGGTAAAGTCCTTGTTTCACCTGATGATCGTTGGGATTGCTCAATCCGAGTCGGCGGTGTTCAAGTGGATGCAGCCGTTCGCATTGGCAAAGACTGGTGGCAGCACTTGGGTGGCGAAACATGTCTCATGGAGGTGATGACCGCGCTCATCAGGGGATGCGTGACTCCAGCACAATTGCCACAGGAGAATCATTCATACACCATTCGTGATCTGAGCGGCATCGTCTCGATTGAAAAAGTTCCAAAAGACTTCAACGTGGGCCTCCTCCAACGCAGCCAGTTGCCCTGGCTGTTTCTCATAGCCAGCCACTTTTGTGACGAAATTGAATGGTGACGCGGAAGCGGAACCTGGAGGTAAGTTTAAATTATGAGATGCCGCCAGAGAGCAACGAATCAGATTCCCATCCTGCCTTCCTGGGTTGAGTCGCTGTGCTCGGCTCCTCAGGCATGCAGCCGTAGTGAAACGGGCGAACGAATCTGGAGATTCGTTTTACTTACAGGTTCGCCGCATACGCCTGCAGCTCGCGGTATTCCGCCAAAATGCGCTTCACGGCGGCGACGGTGGCTTTGACCTGCGCGTCCATCGGCGCGAGCGCGGGAGTCTCGAAGACGATCTCCAGCGCATGCGGTCGCTGCTCCGGCGGAGCGCTGAGGATGCCGAGGTAGCCTTCCTTGATGATGCCGCGTGAGGCGGGGAAGCCGTCGATGATGTGCTGCTCGTTGCGCGGCAGAAATTCGCTTGATGCTTGCAGCGCAGGCTCCAGCAGATGCTCGCTGAGCAGCGCACCGCTGACGAAGCCGTAGCAGCCGTCGGAGGTGTCGTCGGAGTGCAGCGAGATGATGCCGTCGTAGCGCTCACGGCGCAGTTCGCCTTCGAGAAAGACGACTTCGGGCTCGGTGGAGCTGCGCCAGAACTCGCGGTTTAAATCGAGGCCGCTGTGGCTGTGGCGCGTGCCGAGCGTGCGGCCGGTGGGATTGCAGATGGGGAAGAAGTGTAGCTCGTAGTCGTGCAGATCCTCCGGCTTCTCGGCGGCCCAGCGGATGAGATCCTGCACGGCCAGAGTGCCCGCCTCTTCATCGCCATGAATGCCGGCAAAGATGCCAATCTTGATGCCATGGCCCGGCTTGAGCGGCTTGCGGACGATCTTCGGGAGGAAGATGCCCTGCTCTGGCGGGTTGGTATCGTTCATGGCTGTGAGCGCGAATGTGGCGTTCTTGACGTGCTCTCAAAAGAAACGGCGGCTGAACTCCAGATACGCGAAGTCGGTGTCACCACGCCGCACGTTGTTCTCGACGAAGCCGCCCGCATTGAAATGCGCGTAGCCGAGAATCAGCTCGGTTTTGTCACCGAGGTTGAAGCGCGTGCGGATGTCGAACTCGTGGCCGATGCAGCCGCCGTTGGTTCCGGTGGCGTCGAGAGCGTTGTTCGCTGCGGTAAAGCGGTCGGTGGCGCTGTCGAGCCAGTACCAACTGTAGCCGAGGTCGAAGCGGAAGGTTTTGGATGGAGCGCATTCGAAGCGGAGCTTCGGGGTGCGGACGTTTTCAAAAACGATGTAGTCGTTGGCGGACCAAGGACGGCTGAAGCCGAAGAAGCGTTCGAAGCGGTTGTCGGTGCCGTCGTTGGGATCATGGTCGCCGGAGGCGTGGCCGTAAAAGAGGCTGAGGCGCGGCTTCCACGGCGTTTTGAAATTGTAACCGATCTCGGCGGTGCCGGCCCAGGCGCGGACTTTGCGTGGGCCGTTCTGGCCGAACTGGTAGTTGAAACTGGCGTCGTAGTCGAGGCCAGTCGCGCCGATGGCGCCGTAGCCGCGCAGGCCGGGACTGTGAACCATGCGCTCCAGCACTCCCGCGTGCGCGGACTGATGCAGGGCGAGGTAATACGGCTCCAGCGTGATGATGTGCGCCCAGCGCCGCCAGTGGCCGATGGCAGCATACAGCCACTGCTGATCAATGGGGCGGTCCCCGCCGTCAAAAAAGCGGCTCAACGGCTGCACGGCGAGGAGGTCGAGCTGCCAGTCGTTGCTCTCCTGGCCGAGCGCGGCGTGAAAGCCCTGGAAGGTGTTCGCCGTGTTGCGCCACTGGTTGTTGCCAATGAGGCGGCGGTCGAGGAACTCGAAGTTGTGGATGCCGTAGCGAATGAAGGCGGGGCGGGCGTTGCCGTGCGGATCGGTGCCGAGGAGGTTTTTGAAATGCAGTTCGCCGTAGAGCCGGATGAACTCGAATTCATTCACGTCACGGTTGTCGCGTGGATACTGGCTGTGATAACGCCGCGAGTCCTGCATCTCGACGGCGAAACGGAGAGGATCGAGGATGTCGTGGATGCCGAGGTAGGCGCGCGTGCGGTGCAGCAAGGGCTCATCCAGCCCGGCTTGCGCACGGCGGATGTCATCGTCGCGGTATTCGTAGCGAAACCGGTAATCGAGGCCGAGGTCGAGCCACGCGGCGTTTTTGAGGAAGTCGATGCCGGTTTCCTGCGCGTGACGGACGTATTTCGGCGGATCGGGATCGCGCGTGGTGCTGTAACTCTGCGGCGCACGGTAAAAGTTCTCCGCCAGCAGCGAAGGGCAGAGGACAAAGAGCAACAATGACGAAATTCGGATCACAAAGAGGGCTGAAAGCGCGGTGCGTGGCCTCATCTGGCCCCGAGTTCAAGCGCGATGGCAAAAGTTTGATGAAAAAGCACCTGGGTACCGCGTTGGTTCACGCTCAGTCCATCCGACCATGAAACTCACGACCCTGACCACACTCCTCGTCGCGCTGGCGTTCACCGCCCGCGCTGAATTGAAAGTCCCCGCCATCATTGGCGACAACATGGTGCTGCAGCAAAAGCAGACCAACCCGCTCTGGGGCTGGGACACGCCCGGCACGGAGGTCACCGTGAAGTTTGGTGATCAATCAAAGTCCGCCAAAGCCGACGCTGATGGCAAATGGACGGTGAAACTCGACCCAGTGCCCGCGAATGCGAAACCCGCGACGATTTCGATCAAGGGCAGCAGCACCAAAGAATTGAAAAACGTGCTCGTCGGCGAGGTGTGGATCTGCTCCGGCCAGTCGAACATGCAGTGGAGCGTGCAAAGCGCTTGGGACGCCGATTTGGAGATCGCCACGGCCAAGTATCCGAACATCCGCCTCATCACGGTGCCGAATGTCGGCACGCAGGAGCCGCAGCAGGATTTCAATGGCGCCTGGGCCGAGTGCTCGCCGCAAAACGTCGGCGGCTTCAGCGCTGTCGGCTTTTTCTACGGCCGCGTGCTGCACAACATGCTGGATGTGCCCGTCGGTTTGATCAACAACGCCTGGGGTGGCAGCGCCGCCGAGGCGTGGGTGAACCGGGGTGAGCTGGAAAAAGATCCGCGCTTCAAGCTGCTGATGGAAAGCACCAAGGCCAATGAGGCCCGCCTGACCTCCGCCGCCGCCAAACAAAAATACGAGGCCGATCTCGCTGCTTGGAAAAAGCAGGCCGACGAAGCAAAGGCCGCCGGCAAGCCCTTCACCGCCCGCGCTCCTGGAACTCCCGATGGCTGGCTGCGTGGCAATGCCCGTCCCGGCAACATCTACAACGGCGCTTTGCTGCCCACCATCGGCTACGGCATCAAGGGCGCGATCTGGTATCAAGGCGAGAGCAATGCCGGACGCGCCTACGAGTATGCCAGCCTGTTCCCTTTTATGATCCAGAACTGGCGCAACGAATGGAAGCAGGGTGATTTCCCCTTCTACTGGGTGCAATTGGCCGACTACATGGCAGAAAAAACAGACGCTGAACAAGCTACTGCGAGCCAGTGGGCCGAACTGCGTGAAAGCCAGACCAAAACACAGAATGCCATCAAGAATGGCGGCCAAGCCGTCATCATCGACCTCGGCGAAGCCAATGACATCCATCCGAAGAACAAGCGCGACGTGGCCGAGCGCCTCGCCCGCTGGGCTTTGGTGAAGGACTACGGCATGAAGCTGCCGTATCGCAGTCCCGAGTTCAAATCCGCCGAGTTTGTCGATGGCAAGGCCATCGTCACGCTCGACACCTTCGGCAGCAGCCTGCGCACCGTCGATGTGAACGACGTGAAGGGCTTCGTCATCTGTGGTGAGGACAAGAAGTGGGTCTGGGCCACCGCCAAGATCGTCGGCAACGACAAGGTCGAAGTCAGCGCCGCCGGCGTGACCAAACCCGTCGCCGTCCGCTACGCCTGGGCCGACAACCCGGTGTGCAACCTCTTCAGCAAAGACGGCCTGCCCGTGACCCCGTTCCGCAGTGACGACTTCGAGATGCTCACGAAGCCGAAGCAGCCGTAACGAGTCGATCCGAAGCCCTCAAAACAAAAGGCACGACCCGCAGGTCGTGCCTTTTTCGTTGGGAAACTTGTGCAAATCCGCCGATTACTTCGGCTGTGTGGCCGGAGCGGCAGGAGCCGGTGTTGGTGTCGCGGCAGGGGCAGGTGCCGAAGCTGGAGCCGGAGTTGTTGCGGCCGGGGCTGGGGCAGCGGCTTTGGGAGCTTCCGGGGCCTTGGCGGGGGCGGGAGTTGCTGCGGCAGGAGCGGCTTTCGGTGCGTCGCCAGCTTTGGCGGGTTCGCCAGCCTTCGCGGTTTCAGCGGCGACGGCGGCTTTGATCTTTTCCATGACCTTGTCGGTCTCAGAGCCCGGAGTGGTGGCTGCTGCTGGGGCTGCGGGGACGGGTTTGGCATCGCCGAAGATTTTTTCGCCTTTGGCGCCGCTTTGATGACGGCTGACGAGCACGGCGAGCAGGAGGGTCAGGCCAAACATGATGACGGCGAGCCAGACGGTGAATTTTTGCAGCACGTTGGTGGTTTGTGCGCCCCAGACCTGGCTGGCGGCGGCGTCACCGAAGGAGGCGCCGAGGCCTTCCTGGCGTGGGCGCTGCATGAGCACGACGAGAATGAGCAAGAGGCAGACGATGACTTCGACTGCGGTGAGAATTCCAATGAAGATGTCCATAAAAGGGGCGCGAATATGGGGGGACTTCACCGCTTGGCAAGGAGGAGTTCGGCCTGTTCCAAACCCGGGTTCGACGGTTTCCGACCTCGAAATGAGGTTGAACGCGGCCCGGTCGGCTCCAAGTGTCACGCTTCATGTCTGACCTCAAAGAACACCTTACCCAGCGCTGCCAGTTTGTGGATGCGGCGCTCGAACGTTTCATCCCAAGCGCGGAAACGCGGCCGGTGACGCTGCACCAGGCGATGCGGCACAGCGTTTTTGCCGGTGGGAAGCGGCTGCGGCCCATTTTGTGCCTCGCAGCGGCGGAAGCGTGTGGAGGGTCGATTGATGCCGCGATTTTAAATGCCTGCGCGACGGAATGCCTGCACACCTACTCGTTGATTCACGATGATCTGCCATGCATGGACGACGATGACATGCGCCGTGGTGTGCCAACCTGCCACAAGGTCTATGGCGAAGCGATGGCGCTCCTCGCTGGCGATGCATTGCAGGCGCTGGCCTTTGAACTGGTGACGAAAACGCCTGCCACAGCGAATCATACCACAGCGGCGATGGTGCTCGAACTAGCGCGCACTGCCGGGAGTCTCCATCTCGTGGGTGGTCAGGTAGCCGATCTCGAAGGCGAGGGCAAAAAATTGCCGCTCGATGATCTGCGCTTCATTCACGAAGGCAAAACGGCGGCGCTTCTCACCACGAGCGTGAAACTCGGTGCCATGAGCGCGAATGCGAGCGCGGTGCAGATGCAGGCGCTGCATGATTTCGGCATGGCGACGGGCCTGGCCTTCCAAATCATCGACGACATCCTCGATGTGACGCAAACGAGCGAAAAACTCGGCAAAAGCGCTGGGAAGGACATCGCGGCGGAAAAGAGCACCTATCCGGCACTGCTGGGCCTCGACGCATCACGCATTGAAGCGCATCGCCTCACTGAAGCATCACATCGCGCGCTGGATGTGTTCGGCGAAGCAGCGGCACGGCTGCGGCAGCTCTCGGATTACCTGCTGAACCGGGATTATTGAGCGGAAACCGCTACTTTACCTTTTTCTTCGGCATCTCCTCGGACTTCGTCTGAATGACCTCTCCGCCGGAGGGGAGGACGAGTTCATCGCGCACCTGCACGAACGAACGCCCTTCCTTGGAAGCGTGGATGTAGAGCTTCTGTTTGCGCTTTTTGAGTGTCTTGAGCACGACTTCAATCTGCTCGGAGTCCACCTTGTCCATGAAGTCGGCGAACCAGTAGATCGTGTCGGCTTCCATGACCTCCTTCGACATGAGGGCGGTCCAAGCGTGGGTGATGCCGTTAAACTCGACGAAGTGCGTGTTCCGGCGCTTTTCCATCTGGTTGAAGATGTCTTCCAGCGGCATGGGCAGGGCGGGATTGTATTTGAATTTTTTGCGCTCTGCGGCGGGTGTATTGAGCGGCGTCTTGCCCTCCCACACCTGCCAGAAGGTGCGGAATTTGTCGCCATTGGTGGGATTGATATCGTCGTCGATCTTCTCCTTGGGTTTGACGAGGCCGCAGCCGAAGTAGAGCACCAGCGGACTGCCGAAGGCGACTTTGTCGAGTTCCTTGGCGACGAGCGGGAGGTATTTGGTCATGGAGCGTGAGACATCCATGACGACGGCGATTTTGCGTGTGTCCTTGAGTTCTTTGCCGAACATCATGAACGGCTTGAAGGTCATGCCAGACATGCCGCCCATGCCTTGACCATTGCCAAAGCCGCCCCCGGTGCCAAAACCACCGCTGCCGAGCTTGCCACCACCGGCGAGGGACGAGATGTCAGGCAGTTCGAGCATGTCGGGTGGAGCTTCCGGCAGGGTGATGTTGGCGCTGATGCTGGTGGAGACCAGTCGCTGCATTGGCGGCGTCTTATGCAGCTTCTGTTGGCGTTTCATTTGAACTTTATGCGCCAGATCCGCTGAGGCCTCGGCTCCCTGCCGGGTGCCGCCGCCGGGCAGGAAATCGACCTGCTTGTCGAAAGTTTGAGAAGCCAGCACTACCAGGCCTGCAAGCATGAGCAATCCGACGTGAAACAGGATGCTCAGCGTGAGCGATCCACCGCCGAGGGAGCGCCATAGGCGCACCAGACGATTTGGCTGCCTGGATATCCCTGGGGCAGGGGAGTTGACTGTGACAGGTTCTGAACGCGGTTCCTCAGAAGTTGCGCGGGTGTCGGCTATCGGGTCCATGGCTGGTTGTGCCCTCACAACGAAGCCCGGCGGTTGATCTTGAATCAAATTTCTCAGCAGGCTTCCGATTCAAGGCGCGAAACCTGTGACATAGTCAAAACCGCAGCATGGTCACTTCCATGATTTCTCCTTGCCCCATCGTGCAAACCGTGTTCTCTCAACCTTCAAATCAACCCACTATTCACACACATGAGCGAGCGTCGCGTCGTCATCACCGGCATGGGAGTTGTCTCCCCCGTCGGCAACAATAAAGATGACTTTTGGAAGAACATCCTGGCAGGCAAAAGCGGCATCCGCCGCCTGCAGTCCATGGACACCACGAAGTACGACTGCAAGATCGGTGGCGAGGTGGTGGACTTTGATCCCACCGGCTACTTCAACAACCACAAGGACGCACGTCGGGCGGACCGCTACTTCCAGTTCGCCATGGCTGCCTCGAAAATGGCGGCCAAGGATGCCAATTTGAACCCCGACAGCCTCGACCCGCATCGCGTCGGTGTCATGGTCGGCAGCGGCATCGGCGGTCTCGGCACGCTCGAAACGCAGTATGAGGTACTGTTGACGAAGTCACCCTCACGCGTGTCACCATTCATCATCCCGATGATGATCTCCAACATCGCCAGCGGCATGATCGCGGCGGAATACGGCTTCATGGGGCCGAACATGGCCATCGTGACCGCCTGCGCGACCTCGAACAACAACATCGGCGAAGCCTGGCGCATGATTAAGTTCGGTGATGCCGACGCGATGATCTGCGGTGGAGCCGAAGCGTCGATCCGCCCCTGCGGTCTCGCCGGTTTCAGCAACATGAAGGCCCTCAGCCTGCGCAATGACGATCCAGAGCGTGCCTCCCGCCCGTGGGACAAGGACCGCGATGGTTTCGTCATGGGCGAAGGCGCCGGTGTGGTGGTGATCGAAGAACTCGAGCACGCCAAGAAGCGCGGCGCGACGATTTACGCCGAACTGGCCGGTTACGGCACCACGGCGGATGCCTACCACCTCACCTCCCCGCATCCTGAAGGTCTTGGTGCCGCCAAGTGCATGGAAATGGCCCTGCGCCATGCCAAGCTGAACACGACGGACGTGCAATACATCAACGCACACGCCACCTCGACCCCGGTGGGCGATTTGTGCGAACTGCGCGCCATCAAGCGCGTGTTTGGCGATTACGCCAAGAGCGGCAACGGCCTGCTCGTTTCCGGCACCAAGTCGATGACCGGTCACTTGCTCGGTGCCGCCGGTGGTGTCGAACTCGTCGCCTCCATCTACGCCATTCAGGACCAGATTGTCCCACCCACGATCAACGTCGAAAATATCGACCCCGAGGTGGACGTGGACATCGTGCCGAACACTGCGCGCCCGGCTAAAGTGAACGCCGTGCTGAGCAACTCCTTCGGTTTCGGCGGCCACAACGCCGCGCTGCTGATCACGAAGTTCAAGGGTTAGGCTTTGTTGTGGAGGATAGGCCTCCTGGCCTGTCTATGGATCGAGGCGTCCCGCCTTAAGCAGCGGCCAAAGGCTGGAAGCCTCGGGCCGCTGTCAGGCTGGAAGCCTGACCTCCGGTGTCCTGTCAGCGCGAGACTTGGAGTTCCAAGTTCTTCTCGTTCTCACCGATCTCGATATTCCAGTCGCCCGCGCCGGGCTTCTGCTCTTTCGTCGTCACAGTGCCATCCGCCGTTTCGAGGCCAGGGACATCAGCGGCGCTGTAGCTGACGGTGAGCTTCACTTTGCCGAGCACGGGACCGGTCTTTTCATCGAGCTTGAACTTACCGCCCATCACACGGGCGCAGGCGACGGGTGCGGAAGGATCTTCGGGCGTGAAGATCACGCTGCCCCAGCTCACGGGCTTGCCGTTCACGGTGACTTTGCCGTCAATCGCTGTGCGTTTGGCGGGCTTGAGGAAGCCTTGATTGCGCAGCCAGTCGCGCAGATGGCCGCTCCAGCTTCCGATGACGGGATCGCCGAGGAAAAGACCGACGCCGTGAGGGCCGGGTTGGTAGATGTGCAGTTCGGCGGGGACTTTGTGTTTGCGGCAGGCGAGGTAGAGGGCCACGGGATTCTCGGCGGGCACGACGGTGTCCTCATCGGTGTGGAAGATGAAGATCGGCGGCGTGTTCGCGGTGACGCGGGTCTCGGTGCTGACGTGCTTGGCCAGTTCGTCGCTGTCGCCAGGGCCGAGCAGATTCTTGCGCGAGCCTTTGTGGCCATAGTCCTCGATCATCGAGATCACCGGATACGTCGGCGCAGCGACATCGGGACGGGCGCTGACTTGATCCACGGCGTCGTTGGTCATGCCAGCGGGCTTTTCATCGAACATCGTGGCCGCCATCGAGGTGAGATGACCGCCAGCGGAGAAACCGATGATGCCGATGCGGTTCGGATCGATGCCGTATTGCTGAGCATTCGCCCGCACATGCCGGATGGCGCGCTGTACGTCGATAAGCTGCGTGGGAAAGTGATAGCCAGCCGAGCCGAGGCGGTAATGCAGCACAAACGCCGAGACACCGACGCCGTTGAACCACTTCGCGACCTGCACGCCTTCGTGATCGGCTGCCAAACCGCCGTAGCCACCGCCAGGGCACACGACGAAGGCTGCACCATTCGCTTTTTCTTTCGCTGCGGGCCAGACATTGATGAAGGGCTGATCCTTGTCCGTGTCACCCTTCGCTCCGGGAGCGCCATCAGGCCAGAGGCGGACCTTGGCAGGCTCGGCGTGAGCGATGGCGGCTAAAAAGAGGGCTGCGGTGAAAAGAGAAAGCTTGTTCATGGGTTGGGAGTTCTGTTAATCCTGTCATTCCAACCTGTTCTTTCATCCACCATGATCACTCGTCGTCATTTTCTCTCCACCAGCCTCGGCGCCCTCAGCGTCTCCACCCTGCCTGCCATTGAGCCGATCAAGCGTCCCGGCAAAAGCCGCATGCAGCTCGGTGTGGCCGCGTACAGCTTCCGCGAGTACTTCCAGTGGATGCGTGACAAGGAACAGAAGCCGAAAGGCGACCGCAAGACCTGGAGCATCCTTGATTTCATCGACTGGTGCGGCGACAACGGCGTACCCGGAGCCGAGGTGACGAGCTACTTCTTCCCGCCGGAGGTCGATGAAGCCTTTCTGCTCGAAGTGAAGCGTCGCGCGTATCTCCGAGGCGTCCAACTCGCCGGAACTGCTGTGGGTAACAACTTCGCGCTGCCGAAGGGCGAGAAACTGAGCGAACAGATCGCCTACACGAAGAAGTGGATCGATTACTCTGCGATCATGGGAGCGCCGCACATCCGCGTGTTCGCCGGCCCACAGCCCAAAGATCTCACGGAAGAGCAGGCGGTGGCAAACTGCCAGGAAGCCTATCAGGAGTGCCTCGACTACGCCGGCAAGAAAGGTGTCTTCCTCGGTCTCGAAAACCACGGCGGCATCGTCGCCCTGCCGGACAACCTCATCAAGATGGTGCAGACCGCGAAAAGCCCGTGGGCCGGCATCAACCTCGACAGCGGCAACTTCCACACCGCCGATCCGTATGCCGATCTGGCCAAAATCGCCCCGTATGCGGTCAACGTGCAGCTCAAGATGGAGATCAAGCGTGAGGGAGCGAAAGAGCCTGAAGCCAGCGACGTGAAACGCGTGATCCAGATCATGCGTGATGCCAACTATCAAGGCTGGTTCACGCTTGAGTTCGAGACGAAGGAAGATCCGTTCGTGAGAGTGCCGGAGATTTGCGAGATGCTGCGGCCCCTGTTGAGTTGACGGTGGTTTACAGTGGTTGACGATTGTTTACGGTGGTTTCCAAACCGTTGAAGCGGCAAAGCCGCTGATTCTGAAACTACCGTCAACAACAGTAAACAACCGTCAACCATCGTAAACCCTATGCGAAAACAGTTCCCCTTCGAAAAGCTCGAGGTCTGGCAGGATGCGCGCAAGCTGGTCGCAGGCGTGTATCAATGCTCACGTGGTTTCCCGAAAGACGAACGCTTTGGGCTGACCAGTCAGATGACACGTGCCGCCGTTTCGGTGGCCAACAATCTCGCGGAGGGTTGTGGGCGATCCAGCTTCAAGGATCAAGCACATTTCTCGAACCAGGCACATGGTTCGCTCATGGAAACCGCCTCCGATTTGATCATTGCCACCGATCTTGGCTTCGCACTTGCTGAAGCTACTGACCCGCTTCTTGATCAGGCTTATGACCTCGCCGTGCGCATCCACAATCTCCGCGACTCCCAACTGCGCCGTGCGGAAGCTCTTTGAAAACCACCGTCAACCACTGTAAACAACGGTCAACTACCGCAAACTTCCGCTCATGTCCGCCTCCCACGCTCCCACCGTCGTCATCGAAAACTTCTATCCTTGCCTCGAAGGTGGCCGGCATCCGGTCAAACGGGTGATTGGCGAGCCGCTGGATGTCTGGTGCGACGTTTTCAAAGACGGTCATGATGTGATGAGCGCGGTGCTGCGCTGGCGGCTGGCGGGTACGCGGCGCTGGTTTGAAGTGCCCATGAAGCCGCTGTCCAACGACCGCTGGCAGGGACAGTGTCGCTTTGAAAAAGCCGGGCGCTGGGAGTACGTCGTCGAAGCCTGGGGCGACACGTTTCGCTCGTGGAAGAAGACGTTTGCCGTGCGGGTGCAGGCCAAGGATCCCGATGCACCGATTGAGGCTCAAGAAGGCGCACGACTGTTGCGCGATGCCGCCAAACGTGCGCGTGCCGCTGGTGTGCCTGCGGCGGCCACGCAGCTCGAAGATTGTGCCGATCTGCTCACTAGCGTGGCTCCGAGTGACATCATGGACGTGCTGCAATCCGATGAAATGCAGAGCCTGATGGACCAGTGTCCTGACCGCTCTCAGTCCACCACGTCCGATGCGTTGCGTGCCATCGTCGAGCGCGAGCGGGCGCGGTTCTCCGCATGGTATGAATTCTTCCCGCGTGGGGCTGAGGGGCGTAGCGACAAGCATTCTTCCTTTCGCGACTGCCTGGGACGACTCGATCACGCGGCGCACATGGGTTTCGATGTGATCTACTTCCCGCCGATTCATCCGATCGGCATCACCGCCCGCAAAGGCAAAAACAACACGCTCACGGCCAAGCCTGACGATGTCGGCAGCCCGTGGGCCATCGGCGGTCCAGCGGGTGGACATCGCGCCATTGAGCCGGCGCTCGGCACAGAGAAGGATTTCGTGTGGCTGATCAAGGAGGCGAAAAAACGCGGCATGGAAATCGCGCTCGATTTTGCCCTCAACTGCTCGCCCGACCATCCCTATGTCAAAGATCACCCCGAATGGTTTTATCAACGTCCCGACGGCAGCATCCGCTACGCAGAGAATCCGCCGAAGAAGTATCAGGACATCTACCCCCTCAACTTCCACTGCGACGACTGGCGCAACCTGTGGAAGGAGCTGACCGAGGTGGTGCAGTACTGGGTAGATGTCGGCGTGAAAATCTTCCGTGTCGATAATCCGCACACGAAGCCAGTCGCGTTCTGGGAGGAACTCATCGCCACGATTCAACGCAAGGATCCCGACGTGCTATTCCTCGCCGAAGCCTTCACCAAGCCGAAGATGATGCAGGTTCTGGGCAAGGTCGGCTTCACGCAGAGCTACACCTACTTTACCTGGCGCGAGAACTGCCATGCGCTGACCGAATACGCCCTGGAACTCACGCAGAGCGACATGCGCTGGTATTACCGCGCCAACTTCTGGCCGAACACGCCCGACATCCTGCCTGAGCACCTGCAAAACGCCTGTCCGCAGATGTTCCGCATCCGTGCCGCCCTCGCCGCCACCCTGTCATCGAGCTGGGGCATGTATTCGGGTTATGAACTCTGCGAAAACGACCCGTATCCCGGCAAGGAGGAGTACAACAACAGCGAGAAGTACGAGCTCAAGCCACGCGACTACAACAAGCCCGGCAACATCACCGCCTTCATCCGCACGCTGAATCTCATCCGCCGCGACAACCCAGCGCTGCACCTCTACGACAACCTGAGCTTCCACGGCTCCGACCACGGCCAGATTATCTGCTACAGCAAGGCCACGCCCGATTTCAGCAACCGCATCCTCTGCGTCATCAGCCATGATGCGCAGCAAGGCGCGATGGGAATGGTGCATCTCAACCTCGCCGCCCTCGGCCTCGACAGCAGCCGTCCTTACAAGGTCACCGACCTCATGCACAATCAAAGCTACGAATGGCGAGGCCCGGACAACTACGTTGCGCTCAATCCAAACGGCGTATCGATGCACATCTTCAAGGTGGAGCAGTGATGCGCCATGAAACTGCCGCCGCTGCTCTGGCTCGTGCTGTCCTGCTCCGCACAGGCGCAGTGGCGGCTGGAATCTTCGAGTGATCGTGCTCCTCTCGGACATGGAGCTGTTTTTGTCGTCAAAACAGTCAGCGGCCCGGCCAAAGCGGAGTTGAAGCTCGTCCTCTTTGACGAAAAGGACTGCCAAATTCGCGTGGTATCCAACACCGATGCCAAAGCGGCACGTTCGCTCGATGACATCGCGCATGCCGAAAAGGCACTGGCCGTGTGCAATGGCGGCTACTTCAACGCGGGCGGTAATTTCGGTCCCGCAGGGCTGGAAATTGCCAAGGGGGTTCGCACCGACAAATTCAAAGGCGATGGTGGATTGGTTGGTGCTTTAATGGTGCGAAAGGACAAAGCCTCGTTGATTTAGGAGAACGAGTTTCGTGACTCGCCAGACATCACCGAATTCATCCAATGCAGTCCGTGGATCGTCAGCGATGGGCGTGTGGTGCCTGTGCCACCACCGAAAGAACCCGAACAGCGCAATCACCGCACCTTCGTCATGACCGATGGCAACGGCCACTGGGGCATCGGTGTATGCAAGCGCACCGGCTGGCTCGAGCTGGCGCATATTCTCGTCACGCCCGGCATCATCACCGAGATGAAGGTCCAACGAGCCCTGAATCTCGATGGCGGGCCTTCGGCAGGTTTGTGGTGCCGAAGCGAAGATGGACGCGAACACTTTGAAACGCCCGGCTGGGCCGTGCGGAACGCAATTGTCGTCGTTCCGCGTGATTCCAAATGAGCCTGAGCAGCGGCGGCCCAAGGAGTGGCACTTGCTAAGTGCCGGGCCTGAGTTGCCGGACTTGGCAAGTCCGGCTCATTGCGCACGTTCTCATTTCATGCGCCCAGCCATTTTCTGCCTTCTCGCCTTCGGATTGATTCAAGCCGCCACCGCCCAGCAGCCGAAATGGTTCAAGGGTAACACGCATACGCATTCGCTGTGGAGCGATGGGAATGACTTCCCGGAGATGATCACGGACTGGTACAAGCAGCATGGCTACGACTTCCTGGCGATCTCCGATCACAACGTGCTGCAGGCCAAGGAGGTTTGGATGAGCGTTCCGGCGGTCGAAAAACGGCGCAAGGCGCTGGGGAAGACGACGCTGGACAAGTATCGCGCCCGGTTTGGCGACGAATGGGTGACGACACGTGACAAGGACGGCGTGACCGAGGTGCGGTTGAAGAAACTGGAGGAATACCGGCCCAAGTTTGAGGAACCGGGCAAGTTTTTGATCGTGCAGGCGGAGGAGATCAGCGCGGGGCTGGGCAAGGCACCGGTTCACATGAACGCGGTGAACCTGCGGGAGGAGATCAAGCCGATCAAAGACCTCGGCAGCATCCAGGAGGTGCTGCGGGCCAATTTCAAGATGGTGAACGAGCAGTCGCAGCGTCTCGGCGTGCCGATGTTCACGCACATCAATCATCCGAACTTCCGCTGGGCCTTCACCGCGGAGGACATGGCGGCGGTGCTGGAGGAAAACTTCTGGGAGATCTACAACGGCCATCCGGGCATCAACTGGCTGGGCGATGAGACGCGCGTGGGACACGAGAAGCTGTGGGACATCGCGAATACGCTGCGCATCACGCAGTTCAAGGCGCCACCGCTGTATGGTGTGGGCACGGATGACGCGCATCACTACCACGGCGAGGAAAGCAGCCCTGGCCGTGGCTGGGTAATGGTGCGCGCGGCGAAATTGGATCCCACTGAAATCGTCAAGGCGATGAAGGCGGGTGATTTTTATGCATCCTCGGGTGTCACGCTGGATGACGTGAGCTTCACGGATGGCACGCTGCGGATTCGGATTCAGGCGGAACCAGGGGTGAAATACGTCACGCAGATTCGTGGCACGTTGCAGGGCTACGACAAGGCCACGAGAGAGGTGCAAACGCCCGCAGGCGACACCTATCCGACGCGGAAACTTTACTCCGATGAAGTGGGCAAGACGCTGGCGACGCTGGAGGGCACGGAGATCACCTGGAAGCCGACAGGCAAGGAGCTGTACTTCCGCGCGTCGATTGTTTCGTCGAAGCCGCATCCGAATCCGTCTTTCAAGGATCAGACGGAGATGGCGTGGACGCAGCCGATGGGGTGGAAAAAGTAGTCTTGTTGCGCTGCAACAAGAGTCCGGCCCGTTGCGGCGCAACTGGGCAACTTTACCTGATCCGCATGCCCTGCATGCCTTCGAGCATCGGGGCCATTTCGAGCTTCATGGAGAGCGGAGCCTCCTTGAAGAAAAGGCCCATGTCCTTGGTGAAGGTTTTTTCGAAGCTGGCGGCGTCCTGATCGAGCAGCATCTGCATCTCCGGGTTTTTGGAAGATTTCTTTTTCATCTCGCGCTGAATGCCGCCGATGATGCGGCGGCGCTCCTCGGCGGGCAGCTTTTCGATACCCTTCATCACGGTTTTGAAGTTTTCTTCGACGGTGCGGCTGATGTACTCGCCTTTTTCCTCGTCGGTCAGTGATTTGAAGAAGCGGTCCATGGTCTCCAGGCCGTCTTCACGCATGGTACTGCGCTGGTTGAAGTCGAGTTTGATGACAGAGGTGATGATCTTGTCGAGATGCTGCTGGCGCTGCTCGTGGCCAAGGTCAGCGTCTTCGAACCACGGAGCGCTCTCCATCAAGGCGAGCGTCTTCTCTGGCGAGAAGACGGAATCCTCGGTGACCCACATGACGACAGCCACCCCAGCCCAGACGAGGGCGAGGAAGGCGGCGACTTGAAGCCAGAGACGCTGGATCGGCATGCGGCGCTATCTTTTGCCAAATCGGCGGCCAAGCAACGAGAGGAATTCGCCGGATTCCTCGACCTGGAGCCTTTTGGTGACGGTGAAGTAAGCGATGGCGGCAACGGCGATGCTCACGCCGAGCGCAGCGCAGCGTAGGAGGAAGTTCAGGTGGGCCCAATCAGCCATGATGGTGAATTTAGCAGCCAGGCAGATGCCGGACATCGCGGCGATGCCGATGAGGAGCTTGATCAGCGCTTGCATGAGCGAACGCGTTTCCAAGCCTGAAGCGAACTTGCGCATGCAGAGGTAGAGCGTGAGGAAATTGAGCGCGAGACCGACGGCGGTGGCCCAGGCGAGTGCGGTGTGATCCCATTCTAGCACAAAGACGGTGATGGAGTTCACGGTCGCCGTGAACACGATAATGCCCAGGCTGACCATCATCGGGATGAAACGGCGGTCGATGGTGTAAAACGCGGGCTGGAGCACCTTGATGGCGGCGTAGAAGATGAGTCCGAACGCATAGGCTTGCAGCGGCGCGGCGGTGTTGGCGACGTCGTGCGCGGTGAATTTACCGTGCTCGAAGATGACGGAGATGATCTCATGCGAGAGCAGCGAGAGGCCGACAGCGCAGGGCAGCGTCAAGAACAGCACAAGGCGCAATCCTTTGGCCAGAGCACTACGAAACGCGGGCGTCATGCCTTCGGTGGCTAGGCGGGAGAGCATCGGCAGAGTGACGGTGGCGACGGCGACGCCAAACAGGCCGAGCGGAAGCTGCTGGAGGCGCTGGGCGTTTGCCAGCCAGGCCAGAGACGATTCCTTGCCAGCGGTGTAGGAGGCGAAGATGGAATTGAGCAACACTGCGACCTGCGTGCCGCTGGCGGCGAGCATGGAGGGCCACATGAGGTGCAGGACTTCCTTCACGGCGGGATCTTTGCAGCCGAAGTCGAAACGGAAGCGAAAACCGATGCGGCGCAGGGAGGGAAGCTGCACGGCGAGTTGCAGCACGCCGCCGATCAAAGTGCCGATGGCGAAGCCGGTGAGGCCTTTTTCGCTGACATTGCCATGGCGGAAGCCGGGATCGATGATCCAGGCGAGAATCACACCACCGACGATGCAGCCGAGATTGAAGAAGGCGGAGGCGACGGCAGGAATGAAGAAGACCTTCTTCGAGTTCAGCATGCCCATCACCAACGCGGTGACGGACACGAGCGCGATGAAGGGATACATGATCTGCGCGAGCCAGGTACCGAGCACTTTGGCCTCCTCACTGAGGCCGGGCGTGAGAATGCGGAACAAAATGGGAGCCAGAGCCACACCGGCGATGGCGACAAGGGTCATGAACCACATCGAGAGCGAGATCATCTTGCGCGCGAGCACCCAGGCGGCCTCGTCGCCCTCCGTTTTCATCTTTTTCGAGAACGTGGTGACGAAGGCGGTGGAGAGAGCGCCTTCGGCAAACAGATCACGCAGCATGTTCGGCGTGCGGAACGCGGCGGTGAAGATGCCGGTGAAGGCGGAACCGAAGAAGCCGTTTAGCATCTGATCACGCACGAGACCGAGGACGCGGCTGCAGAGGATGGCGATGGAGACGATCCCGGTGGACCGTGCCGTAGTGCTAGCCTCTGGCTTGCCCTCTGTTGTCCGGTCTGAGGCGATGTTCATGTTACTTTGATGCGGGATTCAACGTGCGGCACATGCAGGCCAGCATGACGTGGATTGTCCACAATGTATTTGGCGAAATGCCACAAGGAATCTGGATCACGAACGATATGATCATAAGTTTCGTGCTGCCAGACATCGCCCTGTCGCCCGACTTGTTTGTTGATTTCGTGGGCGCCGAACGATTTCCATGAGTGGAGAATCTTCCCCAGAGCAAATCCAGGGCGAGGAGTGAGGAGCACATGAACGTGGTTTGGCATCACCACCCAGGCGACAAGGTCATAGCGTTCGCCGTCGAAGTGCCGCAGGGCGTCCGCCACAATTTGCGCAAGCGCAGGGTCTTTGAGAAGGCATGAGCCGTAACCGGCATCCAGCCAAAGCTGCACTTTTTCTGAGAACATCTCATGGTATTCCTGACTTTGTGCGGCTGACCAAGGTTCAGGGTTGGTGTCCAGCCATTCAGCGCGGTTTTTTCTCAGCGCTTCGAGTTTTTCCTGAGGCAGGGAGTCGTGGAGGCGAAACGTGACGAAGTAGGTGCGGCCTTCCTGCTGCCAGTGCGGCAAGTTGCGTCGTGAGACATCCACATCCGCACACGGATCGAAGTAGGTGAAGTCATCGAAGATGTTGAGGCAGGGCTGTTGCAATCGGAGCGATGTTGCGACAGACGGAACTGAATGCAACCGGGACGGTTGCACTACGTGCGGACACTTGCACGCCGCAGTTTGTCCATCATGGCGATGCCCATGCCGTGTTCATGCAACGGTTCCGCAATGATTTCATCGACGCCGAGCTTGTCGAGCGCGCGCAGGACGTAAAAGAAGCGGACGGCGGCTTCGGGCAGCTTGCCGTTGCCGGGGCTGAGCATCATGACCTCTTCCCAGTCGGTGAGATTGAGGTAGCCGTCTTTTTCTTCGCCACGGTAGCTCATGAGGGCGTAGCGTTTGCCTTCTTCGGGAATAAAATCGGACGGACGTTCGAGCAAGCGTAGCGGAGTCTTCGGAGCGTAATGTGATGCGAGCTGGCCGGGAGCTTCGGTGGCTTCATCGACGACGGTGCGTGTGGCGTAGCGTACTTTGCCATACAGCTTCAAATCTTCCGCCGTGATGGGGCCGGGGCGGACGATGGTGATGAACATCTTCGGGCTGCCGGGCTCGATTTTGATGATGGTGGACTCGAGACCAAACATGCAGGCGCCGGCATCGACGATGAGGTGAATTCGGCCGTCGAGTTCGGCGAGCACGGCGCTGGCGGAAGTCGGGCTGATGGAGCCGAAACGGTTCGCGCTGGGAGCAGCGAGCGGTTTGTCGAGCGCGCTGATGACGCGGCGGAAAATCGGATTGGAACTGACGCGAACGGCCACCGTGGGGAGTCCGGCGGTGACGATGTCAGGCACGATGGGCTTCTTCGGCAGCAGGATCGTGAGCGGGCCGGGCCAGAAGCGCTCGGTCATTTTTTTCAAGGTCAGGGCGATTTCTGCGGGCACTTCGGCGACGAGATCGAGCTGAACTTTGTGCGGCAGATGCACGATGAGCGGGTCGAAAGTCGGGCGTTCCTTGGCTTCGAAGATTTTCGCGACAGCGGCGGCATCGAGTGCGTTCGCAGCGAGGCCATAAACGGTTTCTGTCGGCAGAGCGACAACTTCGCCTTCGCGGAGCAGCCGTACGGCCTCCTCGACCGCCTGGTGCATGAGCGGTGGCTGGTCGGTGGGCAGAACGGCGGTGACGAAGGAGGGAACGGTCATGAAAGGAGAAAAGGGCAGGAGCGAATGACGAATGACGAATTTGTGAATGACGAATGAATGTCGAAGCACGAATGACGAACGCCGGTCGAGACAAGCATGCGGCCGCTGATTTCGACATTGGATATTAGGGCTTCATTCGTCATTCGGATTTACTCATTCGTCATTTCTGTGTGGCTCTCAATCACCGCCCAGGCGTTGTGATTGTGGATGGATTCGTAGTTTTCGGCTTCGACGCGGAACCAGGTGATGCGCGGATGCGCCTTGGCTTTGACGGCGACGTTGCGCACGAGGTCTTCGACGAAGACGGGATTGTCGTAGGCGGCTTCGGTGACGTGTTTTTCGTCGGGACGTTTCAAAATGCTGTACAGTTCGCTGCTGGCACTGGATTCGACGAGTTCGAGGAGATCCTCGATCCAGACGGGTTCGGAGAAGCGGATGGAAAGTGTGACGGTGCCACGCTGGTTGTGTGCGCCACGAGCGCTGATGGCCTTTGAGCAGGGGCAGAGCGTGGTGACGGGTACTTCGACGGTGAGGACGAAGTCGGTCTTCTTCGCTTCGGCGTTCACTTCGAAGACGACGCCATAGTCGAGGAGGCCTTCGGCGCCTGAAACGGGCGCTTTTTTGGCGCGAAAGTATGGGAAGCGCATTTCGACGTGCGCTTTGTCGGCGTGGAGCTTCTTCATCAGCTCACGCGGCATAGCGACGATGTTCGAGACGGTGAGCTCAGTGCCGTGCGCGTGCAGGATCTCGACGAAACGGCTCATGTGCGTGCCTTTGAACTGATGCGGCAGATCGACAGCGAGCGAGACCGTGGCGACGGTGTGCTGCACGGCGGCATCGCGGTCACGAATGCGCATGGGGAAGCGCAGGCTGCGCACGCCGACGCGGTCGATGGGCAGGCGGCGGTCGTCGCGTTCGTTTTGCGTGTCGGTGAGGGCGGGCATGGTCAGGGGCGAAAATGAAACTTCCCACTGCCGCGCATTGCAACAGTGGGAAGCGAATTCAAAAACCCGTCACGGGCGGGCCTGCGATCAGGCCATGAGGTTCACCGCCCGGGAGCGCTTCACTTCGCGGACGACCTTGCGATGAAGCCAGGCTGGCAGACCGGTGATGCGGCGGGGGATGAGCTTGCCGGATTCGGTGGTGAAGCGGGCGAGCAGCTCAGGGTTGGTGTAGGAGATTTTTTCCACCGGGATGTCCACACGGCGACGCGGCATCTTGCGATTCGCGCGACGGAAGTTGGACATGCGTTCTTTGGTCTTCGGTTGCATGGCGGTCGTGGGTAAAAATTAGCGGGTTTCGCGGTGAAGGGTGCGCTTTTTCATGAAGTGGTTGAACTTCACCTTCTCAAGACGGCCGGGGGTGCGGACGCTTTTTTTGTTACGTGTGGTCACGTAACGGGAGGGCGGCATACCTGCGGCCTTCGCTTCGGTGCATTCAAGTGTGATGATTTCTCGCGGCATAAATTTGGGGCGCGGAGGCTAGGTTACTCTTTGGAGAAGTCAAGGGATTCGCCGGAGTTGTTGTTGTTGGCGGCGGGGGTGGCGTCATCCTCGTCCTTGTCGTCGTCGGCGGCGTCGTCGGCATTGTCGAGGCCGAACAGGGAATGCACCGGGCGGCTCCAGCGGCCGCTCATCTGGCTGCGCTCGAGTTTTTCCTGATAGGTGACGGAATAACGGGCGAAGGGCATGGCCTCAAGGCGCTCCTCGGGGATTTTGGCTCCGGTGCCTTCGCAGAGACCGTAGGTGCCGGTTTCGATGCGTTTCAGGGCTTCGTTGATTTCATAGAGGGCGTCCTGTTCCTTGCCGAGGAGGCTGAGGGCAAAGTCGCGGTCATAGGCGTCGCTGCCGGCGTCGGCCTGATGCATGCCGAAGGCGGAGGAGTCACCGCCTTCATTGCGAATGGTCTCACTGGCCACGCCTTCGATGGAGTTCAAATAGGCGTCACGCAGTTCGACGAGGCGCTGCTTCTGTTTTTTGAGGAAGGGGGTCATCTTAACCGGCCCTTTGGCGATCTCGATGGTGATGCCTTCTTCTTCGCGATTGATACGGGAGCGCGGCGTGCCGCCGGTCGAACCCGTGATGCGGCCCTTGGGGACCAGCGGTACCGGGGCATGCTTGGAGCCTTTGGCAGGAGCGGCGGTTTTCGGAGCAGCCTTTACGACCACGGGAACCGGGGCCGGTTTGGCGGCAGGCTTGGCGGCTTTGACCGGAGCGGGAGCTTTCTTCGCTGGGGCAGGCTTGGTGGCAGGAGCGGATTTCTTGGCGGCAGGCTTTTTAGCAGGAGCTTTTTTCGGGGCGGTTTGCTTCACAGGTTTGGGGGAGGGTTTCTTCGGTGCGGGCTTTTTGGGAGCCGCTTTTTTCAGAACGGGTTTGCTTTTCGACTTCACCGCCGGTTTTGCAGATGCCTTCTTGGCAGGAGCTTTTTTCGCGGGTTTGGCGGCAGGCTTCTTAGCTGCGGGCTTCTTGGTTTTCGCAGGCATGACGTTGACGGTGTTGGGTTTGTCGATGAGCTTCTCGAATAATCGCACCAGGCCATGGGTGCCGAAAAAGAGGCGCGGATTCTGGCTGTGGTTGTCAGGGCGCGCAACCACTATTCCGGGCCGTCGCAAAACCGGGGCCGAAGGTCTGGATATGGCGGGTTGCGGCTGAGTCCTGCCGGCCTAATCTGACCGTCATGAATGCCGAACAATCCTCTGGTTCCGTGCTTTCCAGCCTGTGGCAGCAGATCCGTGCTGTGCTGGACTTGGTGCTGGACCTGTCCTTTAAGCGCTTCGTCACCCCGCGTCTGGTGCGCATGCTGTATGTGCTGAGCCTGCTGGCCGCCTCGTTTTATGCGCTGTCCTACATGTTTAGCGGCTTTCAAAATGGCACGTTCACCGGCATCTTCCAGATGGTCACAGCTCCGGTGGCCTTCCTGCTCTACCTGATCGTCGCCCGAGTGACGGTGGAACTGATCCTCGCGATCTTCCGCATCGCGGATCACCTGGCACCGATGTCGGAAGAAGCGGCGGCAAAGTCGGTGCAGAATCCATCGGCGAATCGGGCACCATGACCTTGCGTGGCGGACTTTGTGAAACTTTTCACAAAATCGGGTTGCCGCTCCTCGCTGCGTCCTGATAATCGCGCTGCTGATGTTCACGCCACTGCTCGCCAATCTTGATCTTATTGCCCTCGCCGTCTCGGTGGGGAAGATCGTGTTTCTGACCTTCCTGGTCATCCTCCCGCTGGTTTCGATCGCCGTTTACTTCGAGCGTCGCATCTCGGCGGTGATCCAGGACCGTGTGGGGCCGAACCGCGTGGGCGTGCCGCTGACGCTGCTGGGTTTTAAGAAGGATTGGCAGCCGTTTGGCATCGGCGGCCTGATGCAAGCAGCTGCGGACGGCTTGAAGTTCATTTTGAAGGAGGATTTTGTGCCATCACATGTGCGCACCTTTTATTACTGGCTCGCGCCATGCATGACGGTGGTGCCTGCCCTGCTCACCTGCGTGGTGCTGCCGTTTGGCAGTGAATTGAACCTGTCCTATTTTGGACTGGCAGAGCCGATCAAGCTGGTGATCGCCGATCTGAGTGTCGGACCGCTGTTCACCTTCGCCATCGCCTCCCTCGGTGTCTATGGTATCGTGCTCGCCGGTTGGGCCTCCAATTCGAAATATCCCTTCCTCGGCGGTGTGCGTGCCAGTGCACAGATGATCTCATATGAAATCTCGCTGGGCCTTTCCGTCATCCCGGTGCTGATGATTTTCGGTGAGCTGAATCTGACCAAGATGTCAGCGTTTCAAGATGCCAACGGCTGGCTGCTGCTGCCGCTCTGGGGCGAAGGCCTGAGCGTCGCACGCTGGGTGCTGCTGATCCCCATCGTCATTTCGTTCGTCATCTTCACCGTCTCGATGTTCGCGGAAACCAATCGTCTGCCCTTCGACCTCGCCGAGTGCGAAACGGAGCTGGTGGCGGGCTATCACACGGAATACAGCTCGATGAAGTTCGCGCTGTTCTTCATGGGTGAATACGCCGCCATGATCATCGGCTCAGGCATGGCGGTGACATTGTTCCTCGGTGGCTGGAGCATCCCATGCTGGCCCTTGCTGGAAAAAATCATCCCCCTGCAGCTTCACTTCAGCCCCGGCGACACCCCGCTCTACACCGGCCTGCTGCACATCGGGACGTTCTTCGCGAAGGTGTTCTGCTTCATCGTCTTCTTCATCGTCATCCGCTGGACGCTGCCGCGGTTCCGCTTTGATCAGCTCATGGCGCTCGGTTGGAAAGTGTTCTTCGAACTCGCACTCGCGAACGTCTTCCTCACCGCGCTGCTGATGTGGTGGTTCCCGTTGAAGTGAGCCACTTCTCGACTCCGAGAGCGAGAATAGCACCGATGAACCCGCCGATCGTATCAGCGGTCCAGTCCCACACATCACCACCGCTGCGGCCGGGGGTGAAGGTTTGATGCCATTCGTCGAGAGCGCCGACAATGGAACAGAACAGCATCGTGAAAAGGATCGCGGTCACCGTGGATCTGGCGAATCCGGCGAGGCGCAGGCTGAGCAGGAAGCACATCCCACCAGCGGCGAAATAGACGGCGTGTTCGAGCTTGTCGATGCCTTCAAACTTGGCGGGGGACGGCAGTTTGCTCTGCTCTGAAAGCCAGAAGAGAATTCCGGCCCACAAAAGGACGAACGTGCGCCACAGCAGGGGCGAGGAGAAGAAACGTGGCAGTTGCATCACGCGCCCTGTATCATTGGCAGGCAAAACAGCAAGCGCGACGCACGGCACCAGCAAAGCGATAGACAAGCGCGGGCCTGCGCGTTACACCTCGCCCGTCCCAACCACATCCAACCATGAAACTGCACCTCACGCTCGCCGCTTTGTTCACCGCGCTCTCTTTTGCTAGCGCAGAAGAAAAAGAAATCTTCAATGGCAAAGACCTCACCGGCTGGGAGGGCAACAAAGACCTGTGGAGCGTTAAAGATGGTGCCATCACCGGCATCACACCGCCTGATCCGGCGAATCCGTCCAAGGGCATCCTGAAGCACAACACCTTCCTCGTCTGGAAGGCCGGGAAGGTGGGTGATTTCGAGCTGACGTTTCAATACCGCATCGAAACGGGCAACTCCGGCGTGCAGTATCGCAGCAAGGAGCTGACCCCCGGCGAGTTCGGGCCGATCATCAGCGGCTATCAGGCCGACTTTGAAGCAGGCGACACCTACAGCGGCATTCTCTATGAAGAGCGTGGCCGTGGCATCCTGGCGAAGCGTGGCGAAAAGACCGTGATCAAGGTTGGTGCCGATGGCAAGAAGCACGTTGTCGAAGTCACTGGAACTGTGGGCGAAAGCGCGGCGATCCAGGCCTCGATCAAGAAGGAAGACTGGAACGAGTACCGCATCGTGGCGAAGGGCAATCATGTGCAGCATTTCATCAACGGCCTGCAAACCGTCGATGTGACCGATGAAGACGCCGCCAATGCGCCTAAGGAGGGCCTCCTGGCCCTGCAAATCCACGCGGGTCCGCCGATGGTGGTGCAGTTCAAGAACTTCAAGCTCGTCGAGTCGAAGTAGCCGTGCTTTGTTGCCGCCGTCATGACCCGACTGATCTTTTCCGCGATTTTTCTCCTCACCTGCGGCCTTGCCACCCAGGCGGCTGCTGACACCGAATACCTCGTCGTCAGCGGCGGACCGGCGGTGCGCCAGTTTGAAGACCTGCGTCGTCCGGGCGAGCAGCATGATCGCTGGTGGGGCAATTTCGTCCGCACTGCGCGTGTGCGCATGCAGGAGATTCACGCCACCGCGCCAGCGGGCACGCACATCACCTGGCTGGTGTATCGTGACGCCTATGTGCGCCGCGCCGCCGCCGAGCATCAGCCGCTGACACAGAACGTGGAGTCCGTGCCCAAGGCATATCCATTCATCAACCTCGTCTGGTTCCGCAGCACGGATGAACTCATCCGCTACGTCAACAGCGGTCCGTTGCGCCGGAGCATGAAGATCTCCGGCTTCGAGTACTTTGGCCACTCCAACAAGTATAGCTTCATGTTCGACTACAGCTCCGAAGTGTATGCCACTTCGACCGCGTGGCTGCATGAGAATGACCTGGGCAGGCTCAGCCGCTGGGCTTTCAATAGCAAAGCCTACTGCCAGAGCTGGGGCTGCCACACGGCGGAGAGCTTCAGCAAGGCATGGAAACGCGCCACTGGCACCTTCATGGTCGGTGCCCAAGGCAAAACCGATTACTCCGACATGCATTTGCGCGACTGGCATGTGGGCCTGTCGTCTGGAGCACGCTGGGTGAAGCGCTAAACGCTGGCTGGCTCAGCCGCGCGTCACTCCTACTTCCCGCTCCACACAAACGTCACCGGTTTGTCGATGTCCGCATGGACGCTGTGATGCACGGGGCAGCCGAGGGCGGTGGCTTCGAGTACCGGACGGTCAGGATGATTGGCGGGCAGTGGGATGTCGATGGTGATCGGCAGACCCACAATGCGGCGCGGGCTGTCCGTGCTCATGTGCTTTTCCACGCTGACCTTCATGCCGACGAGGTCGTAGCCCTTCTGCTGTGCTTTGATGCCGATCACGGTCGCCATGCAGGTGGCGAGAGCGGTGGCGACGAGGTCGGTGGGGCTGAACGACTCGCCTTTGCCGTGGTTATCGACCGGCGCGTCGGTGATGAACTGATTTTGCGACGGGCCATGCGTAGCCCGGCAGCGCAGGCCGCCTTCGTAATCGACGCTGATGGAGACGGACACGGGAATTGGATGGTTGGAGTGGTGGATTGATGGAATGGCGGGGCTTAGGAAGGGATGACAGTTTCAGCACTCCTTCACTCCAAGACTCCACCACTCCATGCAGGGTGGGTTACTGCACAATGATGACACCGTTCATGATCGCGACATGGCCGGGGAAGGTGCAGAAATAGGGGTATTCAC
>JAYVIO010000210.1:0-4285 GCA_043770175.1 Verrucomicrobiales bacterium
GCCGCCGTGTGGTTGATTCACGGCTGATTACTCGCCTGTCATGAAAGCTTTTCTTCTCAGTCTTTGTGTTGTCAGCACCTCACTCGCCGCCGACTTCCCAGCGCCCTACAACAGCGAGCCGGGCAATCCCTCGCCCATGTCGCCGCAGGATGCCTTGAAAGCGCTCAAACTGCCGGAGGGCTTCAAAGCCACGCTCTTTGCCGCCGAACCCGACGTCCAAAATCCCATCGGCATGGCCTGGGATGCACACGGACGCATGTGGGTGGCGGAAAACTACACCTACGCCGAGCGTGCGAAGCGCTTCGACCTCGGATTGAAGGACCGCGTCAGCATCCTCGAAGACAAAGACTGGGACGGCGTCGCCGAGACGCGCAAAGTCTTCACCGAGGACGTGCAGATGCTCACCAGCGTCGAAGTCGGCCGCGGTGGCGTGTGGCTCATGTGCCCGCCGCAGGTTCTGTTCATCCCGGATCGCAACAACGACGACATTCCCGATGGCGAACCCGAAGTCGTGCTCGACGGCTTCACCGTCGCCAAGGACAACTACCACAACTTCGCCAATGGCCTGCGCTTCGGCCCGGATGGCTGGCTCTACGGCCGCTGCGGCCATTCCTGCCCCGGCAGGCTCGGCATTCCCGGCACACCCGATGATCAACGCGTGCCGATGAAAGGCGGCATCTGGCGCTACCATCCCGAGAAAAAAATCGTCGAAGTGCTCACGCACGGCACCACGAACCCCTGGGGCCATGATTGGGATCAAAACGGCGAGTTGTTCTTCATCAACACCGTCACCGGCCACCTTTGGCATCTCATGCACGGTGCCCACCTTGTGGACTCGAACACGATGAACCCGTTGATCTACGAGAAGCTCGACACCATCGCCGATCACTACCACTACGACCGCACGGGAAGCTGGGGCAACTCCCGCAACGGCAAGGCGAATGCCTTTGGCGGCGGCCACGCCCACATCGGCATGATGATTTATCAAGGCGACCAATGGCCCGAAAAGTATCGCAACAAGCTCTTCACCCTCAACATGCACGGCCGCCGCACCAATGTGGAGCGCTTGGAGCGCAACGGCAGCGGCTACGTCGGCAAACACGAGCCCGATGTCTTCCTCAGCGACGATCCGTGGTTCCGTGGCATCGAACTCAGCACCGGCCCCGACGGCAGCGGCTTCATCCTCGACTGGAGCGACACCGGCGAGTGCCACGAGTCCACCGGCGTGCATCGCACCTCCGGCCGCATCTTCCGCATCAGCCACGGCGAGCCAAAGAAGCCCGACATCACCGGTCTGCAAAGCACCGAGACGATGTGGGATCTCAAGAAGCTGGACACAGTGCTCAAAGATCCCAATCCTTGGTTGTCACACATGTTCCAGAGAGAAGTCGAGACTCGGAAAGCATATGTGAGCTTTGGCACGATGATGATGCGTTCGATCGCCTATGGGCACGAGGATGATGTGTCCACCAGCTGCCGTCTGCGCTGCCTGTCGATTTTGCATTCCTTTGACACCAAAAGTGCGGAGGTGATGGACTTGCTGAAGGACCCGGACGAGCACGTCAGAGCCTGGATCATACGCACGAACACGGAATTCTCTCCTCTGGACACCATCACAGGCCCGCAACCGGACGCTGTTTATCCCAAACTGCCTTTTGATCCCGCCAAGCTCGCTCAAGCAGAAAAATCTTCGTTCGTCCGCCTCACGCTCGCTTCCACGCTTCAACGTCTTCCCGTTTCTAAACGTGCCGAACTCGCTGCCGCGTTGTTTTCACACACCGAAGACACGAACGATCCGTTTTTGCCCTACATGGTCTGGTTCGGCATCAGTCCGCTGGCGAAGCAAGATCCGGCAGCGCTGGTCAATCTCGCCAAAAACTGCGCGTGGCCGAAGACACTTCGCTGGATCGCCCGCAGCCTTGCCACGCAGCCAGAATCGCTGAATGCGCTACTCGCGGTCAACGCCACGGACCCAGTGCTCGAAGGCATGACCGATGCCTTCAAAGGCATTCGCAAGGCTCCCAAGCCGACAAACTGGGACGAGTTCGTAGTTCGGGCTTTAGCCCGTGAATCGAGCGACCCAGAACGGGCTAAAGCCCGAACTACGAACATCCGCGACCTCAGCATTCTCTTCGGCGATGGCCGTGCGCTTGATGACGTGAAGAAGATCGCCCTTGATGAAAAAGCCGACCTCCCAGCGCGTGAATCCGCGCTCCAAACGCTCATCGAGGCTCGTCCGGACGATCTGCGCACGATTTGCACGCAGCTCATCGAAGTCCGCACACTCAACACCACCGCCGCTCGCGGTCTCGCTCTCTTCGACGATCCTCAAATCGGCACGCAGCTCGCCAAGAACTACCGCAAGTTCACGCCGAGCATCATGGACACGCTCGTCTCACGCCCCGCCTTCGCCAAAGCCATGCTCAGCGAAATGGCCGCCGGCAAAATCCCACGTGCGGACCTCAGCGCCTTCAACGCCCGCCAGATTCGTGGCTTCAATGACGAAGTGCTCTCCAAGCAGCTCGTCGATGCCTGGGGCGAGCTGCGTGAGTCCACCGCCGACAAAAAACAGCTCATCGATAAAATCAAAAAGCAGCTCATGACCAAAGCGCTAGCCAAAGCAAACCTCAGCCAGGGCCGCATGCTCTTCACCGCCGTCTGCAGTGCCTGCCACGTCATGTACGGTCAAGGCGGCAAGATCGGCCCAGATTTGACCGGCTCAGGCCGTGCGAACCTCGATTACCTCCTCGAAAACATCGTCGACCCCAGCGGCGTCGTCAGCGCCGACTTCCGCATGAGCATTCTCACGCTCAAAGACGGCCGCATCCTCAGCGGTGTCATCACCGAATCCAACGACCGCACGATCACGCTGCGCACCTTGGCCGAACCCTTGACCGTGGACCGCACCGACATCACCAAGCAAGAAGTCTCGCCAATGTCGATGATGCCTGAAGGTCTTTTACTCGCCTTCCAGCCTGATCAAGTGCGCGACTTGATCGCCTACCTCATGCACCCGGTGCAGGTGCCGATGCCGAAATAACCATGAACACACCCGAAACCAATCAAAAAGTCAGCCTCGGCTGCGGCACCTTGATTCTCATCGCCATCATCGTGCTCATCTTTGGCGGCAGCAGCAACAATAGTCTCATGTCCACGCAAATGAAGGAGATGAAGACTGAGTTGCAGCGCATGAGTGCAGAAATTCAGCGCTTGAGCGCGGAGATCAAGAGCCTGCGTGCCACACTGGACAAGACCCCACGTTGAAAGCGGCCCCGCAAACGCGGGGATTATATGAGGGAAACTTTATTTGGCAGCGCCGCCATCGCCTGCTGTATTTCCGCATGTCCCAAGGAACCCTCCTCATCACCGGCGGTGCCGGCTACATCGGCTCGCACACCGTTCGCCACCTGCTGGAACAAAACGAACGCGTCGTCGTCCTCGACAACCTCGTCTTCGGTCATCGTGAAGCATTGCCGCTGGATCGTGTGACGTTCATCGAAGGTGAAATGGCTGACACCGCGCTCCTCGAGCGCACCTTCGCCGAGCACAAGCCGGAAGCTGTGCTGCACTTCGCCGCGTTCGCGTATGTCGGCGAGTCCGTCACTGATCCGCTTAAATACTACCGCAACAACCTCGCCGCGCCGCTCACGCTCCTTGAAACCATGCAGCGCCACGACTGCAATCGCTTCATCTTCTCCTCCACCTGCGCGACGTATGGTGATCCTGTGCGCATCCCCATTGATGAATCACATCCGCAAGCGCCTGTGAATCCCTACGGTGCCAGCAAGTGGATGCTGGAACGCGTGCTGCGCGACTGTGATCGCGCCTGGGGCCTGAAGTCCGTCTTCCTCCGCTACTTCAACGCCAGCGGCTGCCATCCCAGCGGCGAGATCGGCGAAGACCACAACCCCGAGACGCATCTCATCCCGCTCGTGCTCCAGGCCGCCAAGGGCGAACGCGACAACATCACCGTCTTCGGCACCGATTACCCCACGCCCGATGGCACCTGCATCCGGGACTACGTCCACGTCCAGGACCTCGCCGAAGCCCACGTCTGCGCCCTCACCTACCTCCGCAGCGGCCAACCCTCCACTCACGTCAATCTCAGCACCGGTACTGGCGTCAGCGTCCGCCAGATCATCGACCTCGCGGAGTCCGTCACCGGCCGGACGGTCCCCGTTGTCCTCGGCCCCCGCCGTGAGGGAGATCCACCGGAACTCGTCGGCAACCCGGCCAAAGCCAAGGCCGTCCTCGGCTGGGAGGCCCGTTACCGCGACCCCCGCGC
>JAYVIO010000211.1:0-34962 GCA_043770175.1 Verrucomicrobiales bacterium
AAAATTGTTCTCCGAAGTCGGCACGCTTGACCGTGGTGCATCCAAGCATCGTCCGCGAAACGCTCCAGAACTCTTGGGCGGGCCGTATCCGTTGGTGCAGACTGGCGAAGTCGCGAACTGCAACGGCTACATTCGCGAATACCACAGCACCTACTCCGAAGCCGGACTGCGACAGAGCAAGATGTGGCCTGCTGGAACGCTGTGCATCACGATTGCCGCGAACATCGCGAAGACCGGGATTCTCACGTTCGACGCCTGCTTTCCCGACAGCATCGTGGGTTTCCGTGCCGACGATGCTGCAACGGTGGAGTTCGTGCGCAGTTGGCTTTCCTTCCTCCAGAAGTCACTCGAAGACGCCGCACCCGAATCGTCGCAGAAGAACATCAACTTGGCTCTGCTGCGAAACCTCGCCGTCCCACTTCCCCCCATCCCATTGCAGCGCGAATTCGCCCGGCGAGTGACGGCGGTGGAGGCGCTGAAGAGGGCGCAGCGCGCGTCGCTGGCGGAGCTGGACGCGCTCTTCGCCACCCTCCAGCATCGTGCTTTCCAAGGAGAGTTATGAGCGAAGCCATCAAGCGTTATGTGCTCGGTTACGACCCGGGTGGAGACGGCAATCACGGCATCGCCTTGTTAGAAGTCGCCGAACAAGAGCAGCGATGGATGCCGGTCCAATTGGACGCCGAAGTGAGGCCCACTGTCGCCGACGTCATTCATTTCGTGCATGAGCGCGTCGGTCAACGCGGGGTCATTGTTGCGAGTGGCATCGACACGTTGACCGCATGGAGCACGAAGACATCAGGATGGCGACCGGCTGACGTGCGTCTGCGAAGCTACGCGGACTACGCTCCTGTCACCCATAGTGTGAAATCACCGAATGGCCTGAGAGGCGCCATGAGCATCAATGGCGCAATCCTTCTGCATTGGCTAAAAGGGCGCGGCGATCACGGCGGTCTCATCACTGAGTCACACCCCAAAGTGACCTTCTTTGCTCTGACCTGTCTCAACGGAGCCCCGTCCCTTCATCCGTGGGCTACTCGTGATCGGCGGGGGGTGCTTCGGGCATCGAAGCAGCAGGCTGATGATTATCTGCGCGGCTGGCTCGGAATGGCTTCGCTCGCTGGTTTTGATGAGGCCCCGACAGATGATGGATTTGATGCCTGCATCGGCTGCCTCGCAGCCATGAAAGGTCTCAACCGGGAATGGACCCACGATCTTCACCAGCCTGACGATCTGGAGGTGGTTCATCCCTTTGGGCAGACGCATTACTGGTGGCCGCATCCGCTCTAAGTCATGACAAGCAACTTCGTCGTCCTCCCATCCGAATCACCGGCATCGCAGCGCGCCGCCCTGGCGGAGCAGGACGCGCTCTTCGCCACCCTCCATCACCGCGCCTTCCGAGGGGAACTTTGACACCCTAACCGAATATGAGCCAAGGCGAAGAACTGAAATTTAAGGAGGTTGAACATTGTGATGAGGAGATGCGTTTGCTTGGGCTACTCACAGAAGTTCAACAAATGCTAGCGGAAGCGTTGAATTCATTAGGGGGGACGACTCCGAAGAGCCTCGAAGCGAAATACATCACTCAATGTAGCCGCGCTGTAAATCAAGCTGCTGAGGGTTATTTGATTCTTCGGCGAATCGGGTTGGTCGCAGCCTCCAAAATCATGGTGCGAACTATGATTGAAGCCATGTTTGTTGCCGGTGCTGCGGCGTCGGACAAGAGTTTCATTTTCCGCAAGGCATTTAGCGAATGGAAGGACGACAATAAGCTTTTCGTTCGGGACGATGCTTCTCGTGCGGAAACCGAAGCTCAATGGGGAGAATTTAAAAGCGAGTTCGCGAAACTCTACCCCGACTACCCGACCGACGAGAAAGCAGTGAATACGCGCGATTCAGCCAAACTTGCGGGGCTGGATAGAATGTATGACGTGCAATATCGGCTCTACTGCAAATTCACCCATGCTGCACTAGCGGCGATTGATGGACACTGGAAAATCCTCTCGGATGAACATGACACACGGACTGTGATTGGCTCCGTGTTGAAGATGATGGAACTGCTAAAGACTTTCACGGATGCAAAGATTCCTGATCTCGCACCTTACCTAGCCCAGTTGTCCCAGCCTGTTTGAAGATCGCTAATATTCCTATGCAGCAAGAAAAGCTCCCCATTCACATCTCCCTGCTTTATCGAACGGTGGACAACAGCGCGCCGGCACGATTGGGAGTGCCGGTCACATGAATCGTCCACATACGCCGCTGGTGGAGTTGGACGCGCTCTTCTCCACCCTCCAGCACTGCACCTTCCGCAGCGAACTTTGATTTTGCCCCAATGAAAACCAACACGCTCTTTACCATCCTGCCGGCGATCATCGTTGGCTTGCTCCTGACAGGCTGCCAGTCGAACATGGTCTATTTCGCCTCGCATTACGCCCACGACATCGAGCATGTGTCGGCCAAGGGAGGGCCGCCGAAGGTGCTGATACCAGGGCCGGCGATGGTGATGGGGCTGGCGTATGCGGCAAAAGAGCAGCGTCTTTATGTATCTGACCAAGCGAGGATCACACGTTGGAGGCTCGACGGCAAGGAGGATGGGGCCGTGCTGGAATCTGACCGCATCATCACCATTCTGGCCTTGGACGAAAAGGCTGGACGCTTGTTCTGGACAGACATGGGGCGACCCGCAGTAGAGGGGCGTGGAAGCGTGGCCAGTTGCGACACGAAAGGTGATGACCAGCGCGTGTTGGTTTCCGGTTTATCTTTCCCCAAGGTGGCCGTGAATCCGACGAAGGGCCTGCTCTACTGGACGCAGCAGGTTGACTCAGGGGGCGTCTGGATGGCGAAGCTGGACGGAACCGAGAAGCGCCGGATCGCGGAAGTGGAAACTTTGGCTGATGCCCTGGCCGTGGATTCGAGCGAGGGCATTGTTTTCTGGGCCAGTGTGGAGAATGCTCCCACCATTCCCGCACGGATCACGGCGGCCAGCTTCGACGGCTCGAATCCGAAGACCCTCGCGACCGTGACGGAGGGCATGATCGAGGGACTGGCGGTGAATGAAGATGCGCGCCGGATTGTCTGGCTCGAGCGCACGCGCCAGGCTCCGGCGCGGATTCGGAGCGCGAAGTTTGATGGCAGTGACGTGAAAACGATCTGGGAGTTCCCAGGGCAACACTTTGCCAGAGCGGTGACAGTGGGGCCGCCAAGGAGGGACGGATGAGCAGTCTTGCATCACATCAACTGTCAAAGCAGAGAAGGCGGCAGGGTAGGATGAATGCGCTCTTCGCCCTCCAGCACCGCGCCTTCAAAGGAGAACTCTAATATGCCAGCACGCGCAGGACCAGGTTTTGACCACGAGGAACTCTTCTCGGATTACTGCCGTTCGCATGGTGTTCTGGTCTCAGCGGGAACATATCGAAGTTGCATGAACTCGATCGCCGCCCTCCTGGGGGTTCGACTCGGACCCGTTTTTCTTCGAAGTGAAAGCGATATTCAGGCGATCATTCCGCAGATCAGCCAGACGGAGTTCAACCGAGACCAGCGGTCCAATTACAAATCGGTGCTCCGGAAATACGTGGAAATGGTGCGCTCCAATTATGGAGGCGTGTTTGATGGAATCACTCCGGTCGCCATCGACGTGGATGTGAACGAATTGCCCACCCGGATTCGCACTGAGATCAGCCGGATCGTGCGTGACACCAAGATAGCGCGAGAACTGAAGCGTCTTTACGACGGGCAATGCCAGCTCTGCGGCGAACGTTTGGAAATTTCAGAGGATGAGTTTTATCTGGAGGCACACCATTTGAAACCGCTGGGGCAGCCACACAACGGGCCGGATGTGATGAAGAACCTGATTTGCGTCTGTCCCAACTGCCATGTGCTTTTGGACTTCAGTGTTCAGAAGCTGAGCGTCAAAAATCTCAAGTCATCGCTGCATGACATCGGGCCGGAATTCATCAACTACCACAATGACCGCTGCGGTTGAACCCAAGTAACTACTAGTGGGGTTGACCGAGATCTTCGCCATCCTTCAGCATCGCGCATTCAGCGGGGAGCTTTACCCTCTTTCCTTTTAAATATGTTACGAGTCTTGAGCAAGAACCTGTGGACTGAAATTCGAGCGGTGGCTGCCAAAGCGCGAAGTCACCGCGCTGCGATCGCTTATGTCACGGAAGATTTGGTGGGGTTCAAAAAGGGCGATGCGCTGGTGACGGACGCCTCGCCAGCAGCCATCAAGATGGGAGAAACATCGGCCCGTCTTTTGCAGAAGCTGCATCGACGCGGCGTGGCGGTGCACAGTTGCCCGGGACTCCATGCCAAGGTACTGCTGCTCGACGATGTGGCCGTCATTGGTTCGGGCAATCTCTCAAAGTCCTCCCGCAGTGCCTTGATCGAAGCGGCGGTGATGACGGACGCCAGCGCCGCTGTGGGTGGCGTGGCGGCTTTCATTGAGCAGTTGGTGAAGCAGACGAAGGCGCTTGATGCGGCGGCCCTAACCGCCCTCACCAAGATCAAGGTCGAACGCCGAGGGGGCCGCGCCCCGGCATCACAGCGTCGCAAGCCGGTGATTTCCGACCTTGGACAAGAGACCTGGCTCCTAGGTGTGTATGAGCGAATCGAGACAACGCCTGGCGAACAGCAGTGGATTGATCGTTCGATAGCGGAAGCCGCCGAGAAGCAGGAGATCGAGAACATGGAGGATGTCGGCTGGATCAAGTGGGGGGCTGCGGGACGTGTCGTGACGGGCACCAAGCCGGGCGACTGGGTGATCCAGATTTGGCGCGATAAGCGGTCTGACAAGAGTCCCGCGTCCGTCCTCAAAGCGCGCCCCCTTTTGATGAAGAAGCGCCGTCAAGGTGTGACCTATCTCTTCCTCGGCGAACCAGCGGGATCAAAGCCTGTGGTGCGTTGGGGTGCGTTCAAGGCGTTGCTCAAGAAACTCGGCGCCCCAGCTCCTGCGCTAAACAGCGAGCGCGTGCTGCGTCCTGATCTGGCGGAACAAATTGACCGACATTGGAAAACGCTGCCCTCGAAATGAAGACCCGGACGAAGCCAAGCGAATCGCTGCCGAATCAGGAAGCACTCTTTACTACTTTCCAGCATCGGGTTTTTCTCGGAGAGCTGTGATTTCACCATGCATCTGCAACTGCCACCCCAAATCAATGCGGACGGGCTGCTGCCCTTCCTTTCCCATTTATCCACAGCGGGTGATGCTACGGAGATCGATCTCGACTTCGCGGGACTACGCCGGGTTTCACCGGGAGCCTTGGTCGCGTTGGTGGCAACGGTCACGCGCTGGCTGCGCCAGCAAAAGAAGGTGAATTTTCTGAATCTGGAGCGGTGTGCAATCACGGGCTATCTCCAGCGGATGGATATGCTGCGTGCCTGCGGTGCCGATCTGCCGGAGAACTTCCGCCGACACGAGTCACGCGGGCGGTTTGTTCCGGTGCAACTGGTGGACCATGACGTGGAGAAGATGGGCCATGAGATGGCTGCCTGCATGGCCCCAGGGGGTGATGATTATGAGCACCCGCATGCTTCTCTGTATGATCTGGCCTGGTACGTCTTTACGGAAACGGCGAACAACGCGCGCCAGCACAGCCGAGGCCTGGGCTATGCGGCGGCGCAGGTGACTCGATCTGAGGGGCTAGTACGGCTGGCGGTGGCAGACAATGGCAAAGGCATCCGCCAAAGCTTCATCGACGCCGGTTTGCCTTGGGCGCAAGATTTGAATGAGGGCGAGGCGATCCTGAAGGCTCTGGAGCCGAAGGTTTCCAGCAAAGGCCGCCCAACGAACGAGGGCGTGGGGCTCACCCTGGTTTCTGGGCTGGTTCAGCAAACAAGGGGCTGGTTGCTGGTGGTGAGCGGTACGGGTGTGGTACGCCTGAAGCCTGGGAATGCTCCGGAAGTGCAACTTTTGCCCGATGGCGGGCGTTTTGATGGTTCGCTGGTGATAACCGCCTTCCGTCAGGCGGACGTCACAAACTTTGCTTCCCTCCTGCATGACGCGAAGTTTCAGGCTGGACTCTTGCGTACCGGTGTACCATCTGGTATTTTTAAAATATGAAACTCGAACTGAACCTCGCTGAAGAATTCGGCCCCCGCCTCGCGGATGGGGAGCAGGCGGCAGAGTTTCGCATGGGGCGGATGGATCCGTACGCCAGTCTGTGTACGCAGATCGTTCTGAACTTCACGGGCATCCGCAGCGCCAACAGTTCCTTTGTGAATGCACTGGTGTCCGGCTTCATCGAGCAGCATGGTCCGCAGGCACTTGACCGGCTGGTGTTCCAGGGCTGCAACCCGGTGGTGCGCGTGCTGGTGGAATCGGCGATCTCGCTGGGGGTGGAGAAGCACGAAATGCTGGCGTGAGGGGCTGTACTTCGCGGAGCTGTCTGTGGTGGAATTTTAGACACCCACCTGTTGGCTCAAACTCACGCGGCGGGAATCGTACCAACCTTGTGTTTTGTGGGTAAGCCTGCCGCCCTCGGTAAGTCAGAATGACCGATATCCGACTGTTTACCCATTCGCCTTCGGGATGTTGGCTGCTGCTTCAACTCACACGCTGGCAATCCATAGTGTTAAATAAACAGACTTGTTTTATTAACACTTTACTGGGAGAATTCGAGCCATGATGAAAAGTGAGCGCATTGCGAACCGCATCCGCCGGAAGGGGGAGGGCTGGGTGTTCACGCCATCGGATTTTCTCGATCTAGGCTCACCGCAGTTGGTGGGGATGACGCTGCTGCGCCTAGCCAAAGGCGGACTGATCCGCCGGCTGGACCGTGGGCTGTACGATTTCCCCAAACAACACGCGAAGCTGGGGCTGCTGCATGCGCGTCCAGAAGCGATCCTGGCGGCCATCACGCGCAGGGATGGCACAAAGTTCCAGGAGCATGAATCCTACGCAGCAAACCGGCTGCGACTGACGGAGCAGGTGCCAGCGCGCCTGATCTACCTGACACCTGGACGCAGCCGCACCATCAAGGCCGGGCCGACGACGATCGAACTGCGGCACCGCACGCCGCGCAAGCTGACGACCCCAGCAGCGATGAGTGCGATGGTATTTGCCGCGCTGCGCAACATCGGTAAGGCAAACATCACACCAGAGCGGATCGGCCATCTGCGCGGGCTGCTGAGTCCGGCGGACTGCCGCCGCCTGCTGGTGGACCTGACCAAAGCTCCGGCATGGATGCACCCGCATCTGCGGCATATCGCGGGAAAGGATAAGGAGGCATGAGCGCCTTTGCCTTGGAGTCCGCGCAAGAGCGGGCGGATTTCATCTACCAGTTCGCCATTCCTGCGAAGGTGCCGGCGTTTATCGTGGAGAAGGATTTCTGGGTGTGCTGGCTGTTGGGGCGCATCTTTACCACGCCGGGGCTGGGTGCGGAGTGTGTGTTCAAGGGCGGCACTTCACTCTCGAAGGTATTCGGAGCCATTGATCGTTTCTCCGAGGACATCGATCTGAGCCTGACGCCGGCATCTCTGGGCTGGAGCGAGGCTGATCTGGACGATGCGCCCAGCGCGAGCCAGCGGCGCAAGCAATGGCAGCAGATCAGCGCGGAGTGCGCACAAGCGGTCGAGCACAGGTTCTGCACCGAGCTGGAACAAGCCATCGCGGAGGTGCTGGGTGAACGGCCCGGCGGTGCCCCTTGGCTGACGTATGAACTGGAGGCGGCCGCACATTCTCCCGTGCTCTACTTTGCCTACCCACAGGCAGTACCGCCGGGTGTGTATGTGGCCCCTGTCGTCAAAATCGAGTGTGGATCGCTGACGGATCAGCGGCCTGCTGGCACGCACCGCATTGTGCCAATGATCGCGGAGCTGGCACCGGAGGCTTATGCGGACTTTCAGGCGGAGGTGGTGGCGCTGGAGATCGAGCGCACTTTTTGGGAAAAGGCCACGATCCTGCACGCGGAGTACCATCGCCCGGCAGAGCAGCCACTGCGTGATCGTTTCGCCCGGCACTACTCCGACTTTGCCGCGCTGTGGCGGCACCCGCGAGGTCCGGCTGCTGCTGCCCAGTTGGACCTGCTGGAGCGCGTGCGCCTTCACAAGAGCCGCTACTTTGCCTCAAGCTGGGCACACTACGACACCGCTGTGCCAGGCTCACTGCGCCTGCTGCCGTCAGAAACGCGTGTGGGAGAGCTGCGACGCGACTACACGGCGATGGAGCCGATGTTTCTGAGCACGCCGCTGAAGTTTGACGAAGTGCTCGCCATTTTGCGGGAGGCGGAGCAAAGTCTGAACGCATGATCTCGAATTTCGATCTTCTCACCGCCGAATGGCCTGCCGTTTATGAATCGGCAGTGAAGGCAGAGCAGATGGTGCATCCCGACCCGCGCACAGCCTGCTTCTATGCGCGGCGCTCGCTGGAGGTCGTGGTGGCGTGGCTGTACAAGTATGACAGTAACTTGCGGTTGCCCTATCAAGACAACCTGAGCGCACTGATCCACGAGCCGAGCTTCAAGCAGGTGACAGGCGACGCGGTGTTCTACAAGGCACGGGCGATCAAGGACCTGGGCAATCTGGCAGTGCACAAGCATAGCCCAGTGAAGCCTCTAGATGCACAGATGGCGGTGAAGGAGCTTTTTCATGTATGCTTCTGGCTGGCGCGGCATTACGCACGCGGCGCGAAGCCGACGGATGGCCTAGCCTTCAACGCTGATCTGCTGCCGAAGACAACACCGCTGCCGAAGCAGACGCAGGATCAACTCCTGAAGCTGGAGAGCCAGCTCAAAGAGAAAGATGAGAAACTCTCCTCACTGCTGTCCGACAAAACGAATCTGGATGCCGAACTGATCAAGCTACGGGCCGAGGTCGCTGAGGCAAAGAAGGTGAACGCCGCACAGCCCGATAAGCATGATTACTCGGAGGCAGAGACGCGGGACTATTACATCGACCTGCTGCTCAAGGAAGCTGGCTGGCCGCTGGATCAGGAGCGTGATCGCGAATTTCCCGTGACCGGCATGCCGAACGAGCAGGGGGAGGGGTTCGTCGATTACGTGCAATGGGGTGATGATGGTAAGCCGCTGGGTATCGTGGAAGCCAAGCGTGCCAGAAAGAGTCCGCTGATCGCCCAGCAGCAGAGCAAGCTCTACGCGGACTGTCTGGAGAAGATGTTCGGGCAGCGTCCCGTGATTTTCTATTCCAACGGCTACCAGCACTGGATCTGGGATGATGCCAACTATCCTCCCCGCGAGGTGCAGGGGTTCTACAAAAAAGCGGAGCTGGAGCTTCTCATCCAGCGGCGCACGAGCCGGAAGAAGCTGGCCGAGGCGAAGATCAACGAAGTGACGGTGGAGCGATACTACCACATCCGAGGCATTCGGCGCATCGGCGATGCATTCGAAAAGGACCATGTCCGCAAGTCGTTGCTCGTGATGGCCACAGGCTCGGGCAAGACACGGCTGGTAATCGCCCTGAGCGAGCTGCTGATGCAGTGCAACTGGGTCAAGCGCGCGCTCTTTCTGGCAGATCGCAAGGCGCTGGTGAAACAGGCCGTGAACGCCTTCAAGAAGTTCCTGCCGGATTCCTCGCCGGTGAATCTGGTGACGGAGAAGAACGCGCAGGGCCGTGTCTATGTCTCGACCTACCCCACCATGATGGGACTGATCAACGAGATGGACGATGGCATGCGCCGCTTTGGGCCGGGTCACTTTGATCTCATCATCATCGATGAAGCTCACCGCTCGGTGTATCAAAAATACGGCGCGATCTTTCGCTACTTTGACTCCCTGCTGGTGGGGCTGACCGCGACGCCGCGTGAGGAGATCGACCGTGATACGTATGGCCTCTTTGAGTTGGAAACGGGGGTGCCCACAGATGCCTACACGCTCGATCAGGCCGTCAGCGATGGCTTTCTCGTGCCGCCGCGCGCGGTGTCCGTGCCGCTGCGGTTTCAGCGCGAAGGCATTCATTACGATGAACTCTCTGAGGAGGAGAAGGAGAGGTGGGACGAATTGGAATGGGAGGAAGAAGGGGGTGTCCCTGACCGCGTGGAAGCCGAGGCGGTGAACAAATGGCTCTTCAACGAGGACACCGTGGACAAAGTGCTGGAGCACCTGATGACACATGGCCAGAAAGTCGCTGGCGGTGATCAACTCGGGAAGACGATCATTTTTGCCAAGAATCAGGCGCACGCGGAATTTATCGCCAGGCGTTTTGACGCTAACTATCCACACTACAAAGGCAGCTTTGCCCGTGTGATCCACTGTGACATGCCTTATGCGCAGAGCCTGATTGATGACTTTTCGATTTCGTCCAAAGCCCCGCATATTGCCATCTCCGTGGACATGTTGGACACAGGAATCGACGTGCCCGAAGTGGTCAATCTGGTGTTTTTCAAGATGGTACGCTCGAAGACGAAGTTCTGGCAGATGCTCGGACGTGGCACGCGGCTCTGTCCGAATCTGTTCGGGCCGGACAAGAATAAGGAATTTTTCTTCATCTTCGACTACTGCCAGAATCTGGAATTCTTCCGCCTCGACCCACCTGAAACCGGAGGCGCACTTGGGGAGTCTCTCGCCAAGCGGTTGTTCAAGAGGCGGCTGGAGTTGATCGGTGAGATCGACAAGAGCATGAGGGATGGCAAGGCTCAGGTGAAGGAACTGCCCCATCCGCACGCGGAACTTCGTCAGGATCTGGCCGAATCGCTGCACAGAGAGGTGGCCGCGATGAATTTGGAGAATTTTATCGTGCGCCCACATCGCCAACTGATCGAAAAGTACTCGAACGCCAAAGCTTGGGGAACGCTGGGAATTGACGCGTTGGTCGAGTTGGAGTCGCAGGTAGCCGGGTTGCCTGCCGAAGTGGATGCCGAGGACGAAGAGGCCAAGAGATTCGATGTCTTGATCCTGAATCTGCAACTCACCCGACTGCGTGCCGAGCCTGGTTTTGCTCGACTACAAGAACAACTGAAGGCCATTGCAGGGCTGTTGGAGGAGAGTCAGGCGATCCCGATGGTGAAAGATCAAATGCCGGTTATCCTGGAGATCCAGACCGACGAATGGTGGCAAGATGTGACGCTGCCCATGCTGGAACAGGTGCGAAAGAAGCTGCGGCTCCTGGTGAAGTTGATCGAGAAGAAGGAGCGCAAGATCGTTTATACCGACTTTGAAGATGAAATGGGCGAAGTTACGACAATCGAGTTGCCCGGATTCACGCCGGCGGACAGCTTTGAGAAGTTCCGTGCTAAGGCGCGCCACTTCCTCAAGCAACATGAAGATCATCTGACAATCCATAAACTGCGAACGAATGAGCCACTAACACCCACCGACCTCTCCGAGCTTGAGAGAATGCTGGCTGAAAGCGGAATCGGAACTCCTGAGGATGTCGCGAAGGCCAAGGAGGAGAGCCACGGGCTCGGCTTGTTTGTTCGCTCACTGGTCGGGCTGGATCGCCAGGCGGCCAAGAATGCGCTGGCTGGATTTCTGGCCAGCGAGAATTTCAGCGCGAGCCAGATCGAATTCCTCAACCTGATTGTCGATCATTTGACCGAACACGGCAGCATGGAGATAGCGCGACTTTACGAATCCCCCTACACTGACATCAATTCAAACGGCGTGGATGGGGTGTTCGCACCAGCGGTGGTGGAACGATTGATTTCGATCCTCGAAGATGTGCGGGAGCGGGCAGTGGCGTGACTTTAAAACATCGCAGCATCAAAAATGACTGCCGGTCGCTCCACATGGCTGCACAAGTTGAACCCAAACTGCTCACTGTGACCACGAACGGAGCATCTCCGGCGACACCGTCAACAGCGGGGGTTTTAATCAACGCCATGCACACCTTCGCCGATCTCGCCAAAGCCTTGAACCGATCCACGGTTTATCTCTCCGGCCTGCAATCGCGGTTTGAGTTACCGACCTTCGATGGGGCGGGTTACTCGGAGGCTTATCTCGCCTTTCTCCAGACGGTGGTGCATTTGCGAACGCTCTCGATCACCGAGGAGACACTGCGCGATCTCTGGCACATCGAAAAGAAGCTGCTGGTGCTGCTCCATGCCGACTCCACCGGATCACCCACTTGGTTTCTCGATTCCTGCGGTGCCACGACCAGCCCGAAGCGTCGACTCCTGCTGACCAACTACGAACTCGGTGCCGAGGTGCATGGCAAAGGCGTGCAGTTGGGCCTCAACTTCGCCGACACCGCCCCGGAGCTCTTTGCCGGACAAGAGATGGGAGAAGACGCCCTGCGTGTGCTCAACGATTACCGCAAGCTCCATGCCCGCATCAGCGCCGACGTGAAAGACGAACTGCCGCAGATCCGTGCTGCTGTGGCGTGGTCGAGGCGGTTGTGAAGGCACATCAGCCGAGTCCCATGGACAGGAGCATTCGGGTGAACCGGTCCATCTCTTTGCGGCTGGTCAAGCCAGTCAGTCTGGCCAAATCCAGCATGGGCTGGTGGAGGCTGCCGAGTGCGTTACGAAAGTACTGGCATTCAAGAGCAAGCGTGTCGTGGATTTGCTCTTTGCCGGTGCGGCCTGAGAGCAGCGCCACCACATAGTGCGTGATAGCAGTCATCTTGGCGTAATTCAGCCGATCGGGCGTGTCGGTGGGCATGTGATAGTGCTCCCAAGTGCCGCACGAAAGGAAGTAGTACGGCACACCATGGCGGCGGAAGATGCCGTGGTCGCTCATGTCGCCCACGTAGCGGTTGAGGGTGGGGATCACTCGCAGGTTCTGCGGCTGACCGAGGGCGGTAATCACTTGAGCCAACTCGGGATGGCTCTCAGTGCCGGTGACAAACAGCAGTGACCTCAAATCGGCAATGGCCTGTTTCATGCCGGGCAGCGCTGCCTTTGCCCCAAACTGCTCAACTGGCAGGCAGACGTCATGCCCGACCAGGTCCATGACCAGCGCGGCATGGATCTCGCGGCTGCCGTGTATTTGGTCCTCGAAGAACCGGTTGCTGCCCATGGCGTCGGTGTGGAAATACGGCGGCTCCTCGGCGTCGAAGATAGCCACGATGAGATCGCGTTGCAGGGTGGCGGCCTGCTGCAGGAGAGAACTGGCTTGCAGGGCAATGGCAACCGCCTGTGGTCCTTATCGTCGAATCTTGGATCACCAAAGCCAAGGCAGGGGAAAAGTTAGACACAGAGACACACCGTCGGAATCTTATGACCGTGAAGAAGTCGTGGTGCTGATCGGCCAATCTCCGCAGGGCAACATCACACACCTCCTGCCCATTCATCGTCTCGGTAACGGCAAGTTCTGGAACCTCGGGGACGCCGAAGCCATGCCCGCAGACAGTTTTGAAGGGAGATTCGCCGGCCTGCTGCCACCCAAACCCGCCGATGAGAAAACACGGCAAATGGGAAAGATGCTGCTTGAAGCGATGGGTGTGAAGGTGAGCATGCTGAAATAAAGTCATGCCCCGAGTAATTCTCCATGTCGATATGGATGCGTTCTTTGCCTCCATCGAACAACGCGACGAACCATCATATCGAGGGAAGCCAGTGATCGTGGGTTCTCCGCCAAATCAAAGAGGCGTGGTCTGCGCAGCCAGCTATGAGGCCAGGAAGTTCAAGGTCCGGTCTGCCATGCCTTCTCGAACCGCTGCAAAGCTCTGTCCGCATGGCATTTTTGTTCGTCCCCGGATGGAGGTTTACCGCGCTGAATCCGCTCTCATCATGGAGATCCTGCGGAGCATTACGCCACTGGTCGAGCGGATGTCAGTGGATGAAGCATACTTGGACGTCAGTGAAATGGGGGATGCAGTAGCGTTGGCTCGCGAGATCAAACGACGCATCAAAGAAGAAAGGGGACTCACATCAAGCATCGGTGTGAGCTGCAACAAGTTCCTGGCGAAGCTGGGGAGTGGTTTTCAAAAGCCGGATGGACTGACGGTCATTCGTGACGAGGAAAAAGTGGAGTTCTTGAAGCCATTGCCGGTCGGATCTATTCACGGCGTCGGACCGGTCACAGCACAAGCACTCCAAGCCAAAGGAATTCAAACCATTGGCGACCTGCAAAACACCACCCTCGATCTTGAACCCGTTGTTGGTTCATTTGCCGGCACACTAAAACAACGTGCCTTGGGGATTGATGATCGGCCGGTGGATCTGAGTGATGAACGAAAGAGCATCAGTGCCGAAACCACTTTTTTAACCGACACAGATCATCGGCCAACGTTGCGTGCAGCTCTCAAGGAAATGGCGTCTGATGTGGCCCAAACACTCGATGCTGAAGGTGTCGCAGCACTTACGGTCCAGGTGAAAGTGGGGTATAGCGATTTCACCACGTTCACCCGCCAAATCCGTCTTCAAGAACCTGCCACGACTGCGGTTGAGATTTACCACCTGGCCTGCTTCCTCCTAGCCAAGAATCAACTAGTGAAGCGTCCGTTGAGGTTGCTCGGGATCGGTCTTTCCACCCTAGTTCCACCCACACGCGATCAATTTCTGCTGCCGCTTTGAACTGGAGAAGGGGCTGAAGATTCGTTCTCTCGCTGGCGAAGGTATTAAAAAAAAGGATCTGCCGAAGTGAAGCGACTCCTCGAAGATCCAGCAACGCCCGCAAAGAAGTGATCAAACCTGCGACATCAATCCTCAAACCACCGCTTCACCGCCTCGGGGCTGAAGCGCACCAGATGACCCAGTTTGCGAAAAGGGAGACCTTGTTGTTCACGCAAAGTGGTGACGTGACGCACGCTGCATCGCGGGCCACGTCGTCGATGGTCCAAAGCGTTTCTTCGGCAGGAGATTCTGTTCGCGTTGAGGAAGCAGGTGAGGAGAGGGCAGGGGAATCGTTCATTGCATCCCTGTGCCGGTGTCAACGATGCATGGATCGGCCGCAATACCCAGCGCGAATCGCAGAGAAGAGGTGAGTCATGACTCTCCTAGGGACAGCCCCAAAAACAAAATCCCCTGGGGACAGATTTTTTGACCAAATCCCTGAATCCCATGGGGATCGAGGGATAATCCCTATCTCTCTAAAGAGAGAGCGCGAATCAGCTAAACCTGAATTCGCGCTCGCTATGCGCTTCCTTGAAGTCAGCGATAGCGCCTCTGGTGGCAGCCGCCCAACGTCAGTCACTACCCCCACCCCCAAACCCAAAACCCAGGCAGCCTCCCCTGCGGCAACCGAGATCATCGGCGACCGCAGCAGCCTTGGTGGCATTGCGGAACTGGTGATGGGTGCCGGGGCCGTCGCGCTGGACATCGAAACGTATGGCGAACGGAGAGGCGATGGCCTTGACCCGTGGAGCGGCGACATCCGCCTACTCGCGCTGTGCGTCGATGGTCGGCAGCCATGGCTCCTGGACCTGCGTGCCATCGGCTACGATCTCGGTGAGCTGAAGACAGCTCTCGAATCCGTCGAAATCATCGCCCACAACGCCAAGTTCGATCTGCTCTGAAGTGCTCGTGCCATGAGCGTGTTCGACCTGCTGCGCAATCCACGATACCGCATCCTGCAGTTCCAGAACGACTGCTGGCAAGGGGTGAAATTTGCCAACACGACCACCGACCAAGGAGGCGAGTTATGATGACTTTTCACGCCAGTACTGTGCATTCAAAACTCGTTCCCAAGGAACGGAATTTGGAGCATCGTTTCTCGCGTTCCCTGGGAACTGAGAAACCAATTCCTATCTCTCTAAAGAGAGAGCGCGAATCAGCTAAACCTGAATTCGCGCGCGCTATGCGTAACGTTTCACTTAACGCAAGCGCCTCCGGTGGCAGCCACCCAACGTCAGTCACTACCCCCACCCCCAAACCCAAAACCCAGGCCACCTCCCCTGCGACAACCGAGATCATCGGCGACCTCTTTGCCGCCATTGGACCCACTCAAACCCCGCCTTCAACCACCTCGGATGGGCATATGGGGCATTTCGTAGCTCTGCCAAACACGGGAGAAAATAATTACCAATATAAAAAGGAAAATAGAGATGATAAAAAAGAGTTCAGTTCAGCCGGAGAGGAGGTAATGCCCAGAATGGCCGATATGCCCAACGGTCGGATCATCACCCGATCAGATCACCCTTGAAAATGTGGCGCGTTTGGCTGAGCTATTTCAGCGTGGTTTTTAAAGGCTATCTGCGTGACGCTGGATGCCTCCGGGCCACTCTCCGCTCCATCCACCTTCGCGCCAGCCACAGACGCGCCAGAGGGCTGTTTGCGGCACAAAGCGGACCATCTCACTCTCCCCGGTGCAGCATGGTCAGCGCCTCATCAATCGCCCGCTGGTTTCGGGCTTGAATTTCGGCTGCCCCCATGGAGCAGGTGCCGCTCAAGGTGTCCGCCAAGCGCCGCAAGCCCCCCAAAAAGCGCTGAAACGCGAACTCGGGAAACTCGGGAAACTCGGGCGCGGGACGAGAAAGAAAAGCGCCGCGCGCGAACTCGGGAAACTCGTCCCACCCCCTTTAGGGGGACGAGTTCCAGGACGAGTTCGCGCAGATGAAAAAAATCAAACAACTTCAGGACGAGTTCCGGGACGAGTTCGGCACATGCCACCAACGCAGCCGACATAATGCGCCATCAGCAAGAAAGGGGCCTGAGACCCAGCAGCCTGCCGCAGTGTTGAACGCGTTGACACGAACGCTGTTGTTAATCGCTCATGAGCACCCTTGCCACCACACCTCACTACGTCTCGCTGAACCGCCTCGCTCAACTCACCGGCCACAGCCGCGTGACGCTCCTACTGCGCCTCAAGGATGGCAAGCTCCAGGCCGATGCCGCTATGGACATCGGTGGCGGCAAACTGCTGCCCCTGTTCTTCGCCGATAAAGCAGCGCCTCCCCAAGCTGCCACATCCTCGGCAGGGCAGCACCCACTGTTGTGATCCATCTTCGCACCACAACGGCAGCACTCATCGCTTCACATCATCCACGTCGCACACCATGCAACCAACCCTCACCACCCTGATCCAATCTCTGAAACTGCCCGCCCTCGGCAAGTCCCAGGTCCTCGCCCTCAAATCCCTGCAAGACAACTGGGAGCGGCACTCGGAACGGATGGAGCAGTTGCGCCCGGAGTGTTCCATGCTCGATCAAAAGGCCGCATACGGGGCCTTCACGGCTGATCCCTCCCCGGAAAACGAGCAACGCCTAGCCGTGCTCGCTGACGAACGCCTCACCGCCAAACGCTACGCGCTGCTACGCCAAGCCCACGCGGAGGTCAGGCACCAGATCATCGTGAAGGCGACCTCGCTGCTTCGATCTCACCTTGAATTCATCCAGCACACCTTGAGGACGGAGTTGCAGGTGCGAGAGGCTGCTGCTGAAGTCGAAGCACGCAGCAAGCGCACCGATGAAGGTTGCCTCCAACTGCGTATGGCAGTTGAGGAACTGGCTCAATGGATCAAACTGTTCGATCAGGAGCTGGAGAGTAACGAAGACGGCTGGCTGGAAATGTTCTCAGATGCGTTGCAATGCCTCGGCGGTGAGGCAGCCTCGGCCAAGAAATCACCCTCATCGCGCCCTTCCAACCTTGTTGCGCAACAATGATGCACAACCATGACACTTGGGAACCTTCCGCTGCCACCTCAGCACGCCTGCACCGTCGCTTATCACGGCTGATCATCATGCGTGCGCAACAGCCTTGCTCATCAGGGCTTAGCAGACCTCATGGCCGTCCGCAGCGGCCTGCAACCTAACGGTGAGAGAAAGTGAGAAGGGGTCGGAAAATCAGAGGCAATGTCCCACATCAAGCTAGCGCGGGATGCTCGTTTGGTAAGCATTTACGTGCTGGTGCAAGCCGCTGGAGGCGCAAGTGTGCGCCTGCCTGCTTGAACGTGGAAAGGCTTCATGACGGCCTGGAACTCGAAAAAAGTGGAAAGCACAAATTTGCGTTTGCATGGAATTTGCTTGGTGGGGCGCCTACCCAAGGTCACAGACGCGCACGGAAAGAGATTTCCTGGCTCGTAGCGGCATACTTCGGCACTCGACTGACTAACGGCTGCATAGTGAACTGATAAGAAACTGCTTTTAAGTTAGGACCGCCAGCAAACACCTTGACGCTCTGCGCTCGCGCTGTCTTAATCACCTGCCGTGATGAAGTCACTCCCAACTTATGTGGTGCTGCTTTTCTTCCAATGCTGGACGCACTGTTCGATGAGCCAGTATGGGGCGTATATGGAGGACAGCGGCAAGGCGGACTCCGGCTGCGAAGTCTGTGACCTGCTGACGGATGGCACCACGCTCACCGCCAAGGTGAGCATCACTGCGCCAGCAGTGGCTCTGGTTGATGAACTTCCTCTCACAGCGCCGGTCGTGACATTGGTGGCAGTAAAGACGTTCACGCCAGCGCAGCCATTCCCGCCGCCGCGATGGCGATTGTGTGAGTTTCTAGCCAGCACGGCATGTCCCGTACGCGGTCCGGCGTGCCTTCAGGCTTGAGTTCAATCTGCGGTCCATAGGCCGTGTGTGATTGATCTCTTCCTCCGTAATCACGGCCATCTGTGGCTGTGCCTGCTGCTCTTTGTTTTTTGAACCATCATGCTTATGAAATCACACTCTTTTGTTCTGCTCCTCTGTTTCTCGCTGTCTGCCACTGCCGCAGACAAACCGACTCCCGTTTCCATCGAAACACTGGTCGCCAACACGCTCGCTGGAAATCCTGAACTCCAATACTACGAGGCGGAAATCCTCGCAGCGAAAGCGGGTCGGCGTGAGGCGGGCAAACTGGGCAATCCTGAACTGAATGTCGATTTTGGCCGCATGAGAGTGGTGAATGGCTCAAGTGACACCAATGATCTCACGCGTTCCATCGGCGTAGGTTATGCCGTGACACTGGCGCAGCCGATTGAGTGGCCGGGACGGCTGGGGTTGCGCAAGGCGATCGCGAATCGCGACATCACTCTGGCGGAGCTGGGGCTGGCGCGCTTCCGCAGTTTTCTCGCCTCACGTGTGCGTGCACTGGCCTATGCGTTGGCGATGCAGCAGCAGGATGCGGCCGCCGCAGGTGAAGTGGCAGAGCGCTTCGCCGCCGTACGTGCTGTGCTCGTGCAACGTGATCCTGCCGGAGCGGCACCACTGCTGGAGGCACGCATCATTGAAGCTGCCACTGTCGGTGTGCAGCGCCGTGCCGGTGAGACGGCGGTGCTGATGCAAAAGACGCTGCTGGAGCTGAACTATCTCATGGGCAGGCGGGCTGACACACCTCTCATCGTGAAGCGAGCCGACTTTGCTCTTACCTCACTGCCGCCGCTCGGTGTGCTGCTCGCTCAGTCGGCGCAGCATAACTATGACCTGCGGGTGAAGCGTGTGGAGTTGGAACAGCAGGGTTTGAAGGTTGATCTCGCCAAGAACGAACGGCATCCCACCTTCACCGTCGGTCCAGTAATTCAGGATCAGCTTCCTGGTGGTCGTCAGACCTTGATCGGCATCAATGTCAGCCTGCCGCTGCCGTTTTGGAACACGGGCAAAGACAAAGTCGCCACCGCCGATGCACGCCGCATGCAAGCCGAGGCGATGCTGAACAATCTGCTGCGCGAAACCGAACGCAAAGTCACTGAAGCCATGATCATCCTGCAAACGCAGCGCCAACGCCTCGATCAGTGGCCTGCTGAACTCATGAAGACCTTCAGCGATGCCGCAGCGCTGGCCGATCAGCACTACCGGCTCGGTGCCGTGCAGGTCTCCAGCTATCTCGACATGCAGGACCGCTATCTGCAAGCTCTCGAAGCCATCAACGCCACGAAAATCGAAGCGCTACAAGCGGCGCTCGATTTGGAGCAACTGATCGGCTCCTCGCAGCCGTTGGTGAGGACTGCCGCTGAAGAAAAAGCCAAGCCTTGAGCCATGCTGAACTTCGTTCTAGAAACCGTCCTGCGTCAGCGCGCTGCTGTGTTCGTCGGCGTGCTGGTGCTCATCGCTGCCGGCCTGTGGTCTGCACTGAAGCTGCCCATGGATGCGCTGCCAGACATCACCAATGTGCAGGTGCAGGTGAACACCGAAGTGCCCGCACTCGCGCCGGAGGAGGTGGAGCAGCAGGTCACTTTTCCCATTGAAAAACACCTGATGGGCCTGCCGGGCCTCATTGAATTCCGTTCGCTCTCGAAGTCCGGTCTTTCGCAGGTGACGCTGGTCTTTGCCGATGGCACCGAGATTTATCGCGCACGCCAGATGGTCAGCGAGCGACTGGCTGATGTGGGTGAGGAAATCCCGCGCGGCCTTGCACCACGCCTTTCGCCTGTCGCTACGGGCCTGGGCGAAATTTTTTACTACACGCTCGATTACACACCGGAGGCCAAACGGCCCGCCAGTCGTCGTGATCAACTCATGGAACTGCGCCTGCTGCATGATCTCACCATCAAGCCGCTGCTGCTGCAAACGCCCGGCATCGCCTCGCTGAACACCACGGGTGGCTATGAAAAGCAGATCGTTATTCAACCCGATCCCGTGAAGCTCATGAATGCAGGCGTCACGTTGCCTGAGCTGGCGGCCAAGATCGCTGAGAACACGCGCAATGCCGGTGGTGGCTCCGTGGAGATCAAAGGCGAGCAGTTCACCGTGCGTGCCAACAGCCGCGTCACCACAGTGGCGGAGATCGCGCAACTGCCGCTGAAGTTTGGCGCAGGCGTGAAGCCCCTCGTCGTCAGCGATCTCGCGGAGGTCGGCATTGGCGCGGGTAGTCGCACGGGAGCTGGCACCGTGGATGGTGATGAGGCGCTGGTCTGTGCTGTCATCATGCTCGCCGGTGAGAATACGCGACTCGTCTCACGCGCCGTCGGTGACAAGCTCGCAGAGATTCAAGCCAAGCTGCCCCCCGATCTCGTGCTGCGCACGCTTTACGACCGCTCGCACCTCGTCAATCGCACGCTGCACACCGTGCGGAACAATCTGGCCGAAGGCGCACTGCTCGTCGTCGTCGTGCTGTTTCTACTGCTGGGAAATCTACGCGGCGCCGTCATCGTGGCCTTTGCCATTCCACTGTCCATGCTCTGCGCCGTGGTTGGCATGACGTATTTCGAGGTTCCTGGCAATCTCATGAGCTTAGGAGCCATCGACTTCGGCCTCATCATTGATGGAGCCGTCGTCATGGTCGAAAACATCGTGCGACATCTGGGTGAAAAGCAGCACGCGCTCGGCCGCAAGCTCAACCGCAGCGAGCGCCTCGATGAAGTGCTCCGTTCCGCCAAAGAAGTCGCCAGCCCAATGTTTTTTGGCGTCATCATCATCACGCTCGTCTATGTGCCCATCCTCGCCTTGCAGGGCATCGAGGGGAAAATGTTTCAGCCCATGGCCATCGTGGTCATGCTTGCCCTTGGCGGTGCGCTGGTGCTCGCGCTCACGCTCATGCCCGTGCTCTGCGCCTTGCTGCTCGGTGGTGAGATGCGCGAGCGTGACAACCTGCTCGTACGTCTGTGCAAGCGGCTGTATTCACCACTGCTGGGCTTTGGCCTGCGGCATAAATGGTTGGTGCTGCTGCTCACGTTGGGCCTGTTTGGCAGTGCCATGGCCCTGTTCAATCAACTCGGCGCTGAACTCCTGCCCGAACTCGATGAAGGCGACTTCACCGTCTTCATGGTGCGGCCCGTGAGCACAGGTTTGTCCGTCTCCATCGACACGCAGTGCAGGACCGAACGCATACTGCGGGAAACCTTTCCTGAAATCACGCATAGCTTCTCCCGCATCGGCACGGATGAAGTCGGGACTGATCCCATGGGCGTGAATGTCAGTGATGCCTATCTCATGCTGCGACCGCATGAGCAGTGGCGGAAAGAAGATGGCAATCCTGTCAGCCGCGACCGCCTTGCCGATCTCATGAGCGAAGAACTCACCCAACGCATTCCTGGTCAGAGCTACCTCTTTTCTCAGCCGATCCAAATGCGCTTCAATGAAGTCCTCGAAGGCACGCGGGCCGATGTCGCCGTGAAAATCTATGGTGAAGACTTCGCCAAGCTCGAAGAAACCGCCGAGGAGATCAGCGAACTTCTCGAAGACATCCCTGGAGCCGCCGATGTCGAATTTGAAGCCGTGGGACAGGCTCCGAGCCTCGAAATCACCCCGAACGCCGACACCTTGCATCGCTACAATCTTCACGCCGAAGATGTGAACCTCGCGGTCGAAATCGCCATCGCCGGAAGTGAAGTGGGCCACATCAGCATAGGCAACCTCCGCCAATCCATCGTCGTTCGTCTCGCAGAAAAAGACCGCGCCAGTCTCCAGGCCATCGAGAGCCTGCCTGTCGGCTCCACGGGTGGCAGCCTGCTCACTTTGGGCAAGGTCGCCATCTTGAAGACCGTGCCGCAAACCAGCATCATCGCCCGCGAAAACACCCGCCGCCGTGTTGGCCTGCTCGTGAACGTGCGCGACCGCGATCTCGCCAGTTTTGTCGCCGAAGCCACCGCTGCCATCAAAGACAAAATCGAACTGCCACCTGGCTTCGAGATCGAGTTCGGCGGCCAGTTTCAAAACTACCTCGCCGCTCGTCAACGCCTCGCCATCGTCGTGCCACTCGCACTCGCACTCATCTTTGCACTCATCTATTTGAGCTTTGGTTCCTTCAGACAAGCCGCGCTCATCTTCCTCTGTGTGCCCCTCGCCGTCACCGGCGGCGTGGCGGCACTCTGGTGGCGTGAGATGCCCTTCACCATCAGCGCAGGCATCGGTTTCATCGCCCTCAGCGGCATCGCCGTGCTCAATGGCATCATGTTGATCAGCTTCATCAATCAGTTGCGAGTCGGAGGCAGCACGCTGCGTGATGCCATCACGGAAGGCACTCTTACCCGTCTGCGTCCCAAGCTCATGACCGCACTCGTCGCCGCGCTCGGCCTCCTGCCCATGGCGCTCGCCACCGGAGCCGGTGCCGAGGTCCAGCGCCCGCTCGCCACCGTCATCATCGGCGGCATCCTCACCTCGACCTTTCTCACGCTGCTCGTCGTGCCGGTGCTTTATGAGTGGATCGAGCATTCCACCAAACCGGACCTATCACCGTCATGAACACGCCTTCTCACCTTGGTATGGGGATTGATTCGCCAATCGTCGAGTTCCCGCTCGATATCGCGAAGATCGCAGTGCTCGTATGGCTTTCCTATCTTGCCATCCGCAAGCTCGGCACGCGCTTTGGCAAACGATTCGAAGACCAGCGGCTCTGGCTGCTGATTCTGCTGAGTGCCGCGCTCTTGGCGATCAAGGTGAGCGAAGATGTGATCGGCGGCGAATCGAGCGTGGTGGATCAGGCCATTCTCGTCTGGCTGCATTCACACCACTCAACGTCGCTCGCCTACGCCGCCGGCGTCGTGACGCTCAGCGGCTCGTGGATGACGCTGTTACCGCTGTCTGTGATTTCCGTGGCGCTGTTGCTGGCCATGCAGCGCAGGCAGGAGGCGCTCTATCTGGCTGCGACAGTGACCGCCGGGCAACTGATCACTTATGTCATGAAGCTCGCTGTCGGACGCGCAAGGCCGGCGCTTTGGGAGCACGACTGGTATTGGGGTGCGAGTTTTCCGAGCGGGCATACGCTGATGACCACCTGCTATGCCATGGCGGCAGCGGTGTGCGTCTCACGACTCTGGCCTCGATCACGAATGGCGGCATTCGCTTTCGCCGCCACATGGGTGCTCCTTGTGGCCATCTCACGGATGGTGCTCGGCGTACATTGGCCGACCGACGTGGCCGCTGCCGCCTGCATCGGGATGGTGATCGCCTCGCTGCTTCAAGTCATGCTGCACCGACAGTCATGAACTCCTCGCGCATGGCTCCATCGGCGCAGCATCATGGATGACTGCGACAATGCAGGCTCCCGCTGCGAGGTCTGTGACTTGGCCCACCGCAATGGTGCGACGCTGTTCATCACGCTCTTGAACACGTTTCAAATCAACCTGTCGAAGTGGACGGGCACGGATGACATCGTCGTCGCTACGCCGGTGGCGAATCGCATTTCTCCGCCGATCAACTGGGCTGAAGCCCAATCCTCCGCCGGTTCTGCCCCTTCTCCCCCGAGTGCTCCGCCTTCGCCTTCCTCACCTTGGCAATCTCCCGCTCCAGCAGCTCCTGCGTCACCAACCACTTCGCCGAATCAGCATCCACACTCCCCGCATGAATCGCATTCACGCACACATTCAGAATGTCCCCACCGCTGAGTCCCTTCGATAGCTCCGCGAGAACCGCGTAGTCAGCCTTCACCCGCTCGGGGTTGGGTAGATGGAGGGCGAACAACTACCTGCGCATGGAGGCGTCGGGAAGGCGAAATTTGATGTGGCGCTGAATGCGGCGCAGCAGCGCGGGGTCGTAGTTCTCGAAAAGATCGAGCCCATCGAGCCGCCCTGGCAGGCCATCAAACAATGGATTCCCGCCGATGACGATGAGGCCAGCTTCCACTGGCAGGACACCCACCACAGCAACGAATCCCGCTGGAAGCCCAAGGAAGTCCCGCTCGAAGATGGCCGCATCCTCGTCCTTGATGCCGATTGAATCCGGCTGAGCCTCACCAGCCCGCATCAGTCCCACGAAAGCCCGCTGCCAGCAAAAACCTTGGACAGTGGGCAGGAAAGCTATTCTCCTGGACGTTGAAATCGTTATGAATTCGGCCTCAGCCACCCCCCAGCTCCCCAAATCTGACTTCAAGCTGCCGCTGATAGTCTTCATTCATCTGAAAGATTCTTTTTCGGCTGCGGCTGACATTCTCCACCGCGCCAGGTCATCGAGTGCGGTTGCTATCTTAATCATCGCGTTGGCGGTGCTAGCTCCTCAGATGTCCAAGGCGCAATCGAACGCCAAGAAGGCGGTCCAGAATCAGGCGGAGGAGGAAAATTCCGAAACAAAGAAAGCCCCACTGCCGGTGGGTGCGGTGGTGAAACAGGCATCCCCGTTGGATTTACCCCATATTCAACAAGCAAGTGGCACTAAATTTTGTGGTCCATCGGTTGTCTTAACCGCTTACCAGAGGCAAACTGGACTTAGGTTGAACGACCGAGTTACTGTTCAGAGGTTAGCTTCGATGGTGATGGAAAGTGCTGGCGATCCAAACTTTGGATTGGCCATGGTTTGCCTTTACCCCCCTCTTAATTTCAATTTTTTAAGATTCAATTTCTGTGAAAAATTTAAAATTACAGATGTGCGTAAAGCAAGCGCACTAGCATTAACAGCGCTTCGTAAAGATATTATCCCTGCGCTTCAAGGTGGTGCATATTTTAGTTTTAGCGTTACCTCAGGTTCTCCTAGAGGGCATGCAATTTTAGTAACTAGTTACAATGCAAAAACAGATAAGTTGAAAACCCATGATCCATTACTGAATAAAGCTTCTGAAATTGCAGTTTCAGAATTTGCGAAGAAGTGGCCTCTCATGAGGGATTATTCCAAATACTTTGCTTTAGACACAGAGAAATTAGAATTCCCACCATGCGCTGAATTACGAGATCCTCCTCAAAATGCTTGTGTTAATATATTAGCGGAAGCATTACAAAAATTAAAAATCTCTGAGGTTCTTACTCCGCAAATGCTAGATTGGGCCGAAGGTACCACTCGATTAGGGGCAAATACGGATTGGAAACATTTATCTAAATGGTGGGATAAAAGAGATCCACGCAAGGTGCTTGGTGTTGCTGACATTGTTCGGATTAAGGTCGCTCAAGGAGAGCCTCCATTGATGGTTTTTGATAAAGGTGATCAGAAATTACAAATAGTGGCAGTTACAGGCTACCGCGGTGGTTATTGCAGTCCTGTTGGAGAAATTCAACTCACGATGCTTAACGAAGGGCGACTCATGTCTCACTGGATGTCAGTCAGTGACTTCCTATTTCAATGCAGTCCTAAGCAGGGTAATGGGCAGTATGGTTGTTATATTGGATATCCAAAAGTTTCGCTCAGAGATCCAGCCCAAGATTTGGCATCTCTCAGCATGGACAAGGGCAAAACAGACGGCGGCGCGATCCAGATAAAGGACGTTCCTGTTGGTATCGTTCCCGACGTTCCGCCCCCAGCAGCGGGAGTCATCCGTATCGAAGGCGAGTCCTTTGTTCCAGCCACCAAACCAAGCGGCGGGACGATCCGTTCTCAGACTCTTGGGAGCGCCTATTCAGGAGACAAGCAACTTTGGTGGACGAATGGTCATCCCGGCGATGTTCTCACCCTGAAACTTGACCAAGGAAATGTTGGGACTGGCAGCTACGACGTTACCTTGTTTCCAACCTACTCTTGGGACTACGCTCAAATCAAAGTGAAGATGGGTGGGCAGGAGAAGAGCGTCGATCTTTACGCGAAAAAAGTGCGTCCAGGCGATCCGCTGCAATTTAATGAAGTTGTCGTTAAGCCAGATGCCCCGCTGCTGATCGAAATCCAAATTACGGATAAGAATGCCGCTGCGAAACCTGGATACATGGCTGGCTTTGACCGCATCGAGCTGCGTCCAAGTGAGGTGAATTAGCTACTTCATCAACTCCCGCACCTTCGGCTCGATGGCGTTGGACCTGAAAATAAAGTGTTTGTCCCTTGAGCCACTTGCAAACCCCCGGCAAATGTAAAAATCGGCATCGGATTGTCTCAATTTTCATATGCCTCAGCGATTAGGATCATGTTTCAGAATGTGCCCGCGAGGTTTTGCAGGCAGCTCCCTTCATAAAGAAAAATGCCAAGCATTTAGCCCAAGTTTCGCACCATTGAAGACCAGTTCTTGATTTTCCCTGGGCTCAGACATCCTGACCTGCGGCGGTGCGGGCCTTGGATTTGTGTTGGCCGCTGGAAAACCGATGAGCTGACTTTTGCTTCTGGGACAAGAAGATGTCAGGCATTCTGTTATACCGCACATCGTCACGATGGGTGAAAATGCATGAATCCCACAGATTCAGATAACCCACAGATTGCATGAGTCTGAAAACAAATCTGCGGGTTTTCTGAATCTGTGGGAAATCACAAAACCTGATGACGCGAGGTATAACGTCATGTGGATCAAGACCGGCAGTCCAGGAGTAAAGTCCCTCGTTCCCTATGTAAACAAGAAAGACGGCACGGTGGAGATGAATGTCAGCGGCCAGAAACACATTCTGGCTTTCGCGTCAGACCACTCCGCCTTCACCATCGGTGAATCGACGTTCAAGCCAAAATGACTGCTGACGGCAACGGCTTCCACATCGTCGTCGAGATGACCGCACCGTAGCGGGTTGGGAGGAGCGCACGCGTCCCGCGTGCTGTTGCCCGCGTCCACGCGGGGAACCGTGCTACCGCTCACGCCATCCCCTGCATCATGGCAGGCCGCGCATACCGCAAAGCAGCTCGTCCACCGGGCATGGGAGACCGTCCACGGGGGAAAGCAGGCCGTCTGTCAGGCATGGAAGCTCGCCCACGGGGCATGGGAGGTCTTCCATGAGGGAAAGAAGGTGTCCAGTCAGGCATGGGAGATCGTCCACGGCGCATGAGAGGTCTTCCATGGCGCATGGAGAGCCTTCCACAGGGCGTGGGAGGTCTTCCACGCGGCATGGGGAGGTGAGGTGTCGAATGCACAGCTCAACAGCGCGATCAATGGCACGAGCAACAACAGCAATGCAGTGAGCATGCTCGGCATGACGGTGAGTGATCCGCCGTCGCAAGGTGAGATGCAGGCCATCGCCAGCAAGCTGGATGAGCTGATTCTGGCGCTGCGGCGGTAGGGCGTGTTGTCCCAACACGCCGCAGCGGCGGCTGGGGATCAGCCGCCCTACCCTGGGAGACGTGACACCTGCATCCTGCGTGTGTGGTCAGAGTTTGACCGCTACTGTCGCCTGTTTCAGCCTTCCGTGAACTGGCCCAGTGCGCGGAACTTCTGATAGCGCTGCTCCAGCAGTTTCGCGGTCGGGATTTTGCCGAGTTCGGCCAGCGCGGCGAGGACGGCGTCTTTGAGCGATGCCGCAGCAGCAACGTGGTCGTTGTGCGCACCGCCGAGAGGTTCGGGGACGATGCCGTCGATGACGCCGAGCTTGGACAGGTCCTGAGCGCTGAGCTTGAGCGCGGAGGCGGCTTCGGGGGCGTGTTCGCGATGCTTCCAGAGGATCGCGGCACAGCCTTCGGGGCTGATGACGGAATAATACGCGTTCTCCATCATGAGCACACGATCCGCGATGCCGATGCCGAGGGCACCACCGCTACCGCCTTCACCGATAACGATGGCGATGACGGGCGTGCGCAGGGTCATCATCTCACGCAGATTGAAGGCGATGGCTTCGGCGATGTTGCGCTCCTCCGCGCCGATGCCGGGGAAGGCTCCTGGGGTGTCGATGAGGGTGATGATAGGCAGGCTGAATTTCTCCGCCATGCGCATGAGGCGGAGCGCTTTGCGATAGCCTTCAGGGTGGGCGCTGCCGAAGTTGCGCAGTAAGTTCTCCTTCGTGTCACGGCCTTTCTGGTGACCAAGGATGGCGACACGCTGGCCGCCCCAGGTGGCGAAACCGGCAGGCATGGCGTTGTCGTCACCGATGTGGCGGTCGCCGTGCAGTTCCACGAACTCGTCACAGCAGTACTTGATGTAATCGAGCATGAAGGGCCGGGCGATGTGGCGGGAGATCTGCACGCGTTGCCACGGGGAGAGGTTGGCGTGGATGTCGCGCTGCAAGGTGTTCAGCTTGGCCTCCTGATCGGCGATCTGTGATGCAAGTTTGTCACTCGGCTTGGCGGCGAGTTTTTTCTGCATCTCCTCGATTTCCTCGCGGAGTTTGACGATGGGCTTTTCGAATTCCAAAGCTTGTTTCATGGCGGTCGGGAAAGAGGTGGGAGGTGGTTAGCGCACGAGGCTCAACTTTGACCCTTTGCGCACCAGCGCAAAGAGTTCTTCGATGTCTTCGCGGGCGAGAAAGACGCCGGTCTCAGCGGCTGCGGCAGGGGCTGGCGGCGGAGTGGCGGCGGGTGAGGGGCCTTTCTTGGCAGGCGCAGCCTTCGGTTCCTCCACGGGCAGGGCGCGGGCGACGGGCGGTGTGCTGATAACGATGCCGGACTTCGTGCCGGCGATCCATTTTTCAGCGTCAAGGTAGTGCGGATCGGTGGAGGTCACGGATTTGCCATCATAGATGGAGTTTTTGCCGGCGACCTCCATTTGCACCGGCAACCGCGTGCCAGCGGGCAGGCGGATGTCCTTCGCCTCATAGACTTTGAACAGGTACTCTTTGTCACCGACGGTGCGCAGCAGCATGACCTGCTTTTTGGACACGCTGACGCCGAGATTGAACTCCATCGGGATGAGGGTGAGGTGATCGCCGGGCTGGAGCATGGGACTCATCAAACCGTTCATACGAATGATGGAGTCGATGGTGGTGTTGTGGGCACCGGCGATGCCCAACAGTGAATTGCCCGGCTGCACGATGTAGTCCTTCTTGCCGGCCATGTTGTCGGGCGAGTAGAGCTGGTCGAGATTGATCTCACCGATGATGCGCATGGCCTCGGGGTTGGCCGTGGAGTCGGGAAACTGCTGGCGCAGCTTGATGAGCGCATCGCGGCCTTCCTCGATCTTGCCGCTGCGGATGAGATCGACGGCGGCCTCGAAACGTTTCACGCCGGGGTCGATGCGCGGCCGATCCTTGCCCTTCATCGCTGCGATGTCGTTCTCCACCTGGTTTTCCTTGAGCAGTACGTTGGTAAAGAACCACCAGCCGACGGACAGGCTGCCGGCCACCAGGCCGATGGTGATGAGGAACACGAGAATCTTGAGCTGTGCCTTGGCCATCGTTGCTACAAAGTGCGCGCTCAGCCGAGCAGGCCGCGCCGTTTGAAATCGAACAGGTTGATGTTCTGGGACTTCTCGATCATCTCCACGGTGAATTTGAGCAGGCAGATTTCCCAGGTGTCGTCCACGCCTTGAATTACCGCACGCATGGGATTGCCGGTGGTGCGGATGTCGCCGAGCAGCTTGCCGCAGACCTCATCCATGGACTCATGCACAATCTGCTCGGTGATTTCGCCTTTACGGAATTTGAAGCCGTATTTCAGGATCGCCAGCTTGTGCAGGTTGTCTTTGAGGAAATCGCCAAACGCGGCCACCTCCGGGCCGAAGCCCTCGAAATCGAAGTTGCCTGGCATCTCCGGGCGCAGGATCAGCGGCTTTTCGGCCTCGATGCGGCCTTCACGCACGCGCACGGCACCCACGGTGTCCATGAGTTCGGTGACGATCTGGAATTCAAACTGCGTGCTGCCGAAGGTGTCGATGCGGCGATCCGGTTCGTGCAAGACCTGGGTGTTTTCCAGGGCGTATTGAATGTCGAACTCGGTGGGCATGTGTTTGGGGGTGGCGGAGATTAGGCTGCTTGGGCGGTGGGGCCAGTGATTTCTTGGTTGTGGCGTTGGCGGGGGCGTGATGCGGTTGCAGCCATTTTCTAGTCGCTGGCGGGGCAAACCCGTTCCAAAATCCGATCATGACCTCCGGCCATCTCCTTGTCCTCGGTGGCAGCATCCTGTGGATGCTGCTGTGCATGCGTTTTTGGTATGCCATCGACCGCGAGCACACCTGGCAGCGGCGGTTCATCGCCATTGCGGCCGGAATCGGCGGCGGATTGATCTATCTGATCGGGGCGATGATGCTGGAGATGCTCAAGGATCATGCGCCCGAGCCTCAAGGCGGCGCAGAAATCCGAGTGTCAGCACCGCCAGCGCCGGTCGAGGAACCAAAGAAAACCAACCCGTAAGGGTGATCTTACTCCACGTCGCCAAAGCCTGACGAGACCAGTTCGACGAGATCAGCCACCGCCGCCTCGGCGTCGTTGCCGTCGGCGATGATTTTGATCGTCTCACCACGTCCGGCGGCCAGCATCATGAGGCCCATGATGCTCTTGCCGTTCACCGGTTCGTCGTCCTTCTCCACCCACACATCGCACTGGTATTTGCTGGCGCGTTTGACGAACTGGGCCGCCGGGCGTGCATGCATGCCCATCTTGTTGCGGATCGTGAGTTCTTTTTCAATGCTCATGGGGGTCGTGTGCCTTACATTTAACCTAATTGGTCATCCGTCATCTTTTTTAACAACCTTTGATCAAACTCTACCGCGCTGTTGTAGCCGAAAGCCCGCAGTTTGTAGTTCATGGCCGCCAGTTCGATCAAGGCGGCCACGTCGCGTCCCGGTTCCACCGGCAGGGCCACCCGCTCGATTTTCATGCCCATGACATCGCGGGCGTCAGTAGTCGTCCCCACGCGCTCCAAATCCTCGGTCTTCGCTCCACGCACGAGCTCCACGATCAAATCCAGTCGCTTGCTCAGACGCACGGCCCCCACGCCGAAGAGCGCCGCCACGTTCAGAATGCCCAGACCACGAATTTCGATCATCCCGCGGGTCATGTCCGGCGCGGAACCGACGATTTCGCGGTCCTCGATCAACCGCAGCCGCACGGCGTCATCGGCCACCAGGCTGCCACCACGTTGCAGCAGGCCGATCACGCTCTCACTCTTGCCGCAACCGCTGTCGCCTTGAATCAGGACGCCGATGCCCTGAACATCGACTAAGCAGCCATGCACCAGCGTGTTGGGCGCAAAGGCCCACTCCAGCTTGATGGTGGCCGCGTTGAGGAACTTCATCGTCTGCATGTGCGTCTGAAAGACGGAGATGCCCGCGCTGTTGGCGATCTCGATCAGTTCATCGCCGATGCGATGGCTGCGGGCGACCACGATGCAGGGAATGTCCCAGGAGCAGAGCTGGCTGAAGCGTGCCGCGCGCAGTTTGGGCTCCAAACCTTCGAGGAACGAGCTTTCCGAATTGCCGATGACCTGCACACGCTTGTAGGCGAAGTAAGTGAAGAAACCTGACAGCGCCAGGCCGGGCCGATTTACCGAGGGTTCGCTGATTTTGCGAGTAAAGCCCGCATCGCTGCCCACGAGCTTTAGTTTGAGCGCTTTTTCATTCAGCCGAAAAAACTCCTCCACCGTCACCGAGGACGGGCGTTTGACTTTGGGCGGCAGGGGCATGCGGATGACTCTACTCGCGGCCCCTCTGCAACGGCAATGAAAAACCAACTCGTGCTGGAAAACAGTCCCCAACCGGCTAAATCATCCGCCCCCGAACGCCGCAACCAGCGGCACTGGCTCTTTCCCACCTCTCCCATGCCCCGCAAAAAGGAACCCGTCTTCGATTCCGTGGAGTCTGTCATCGCAGACATCCGTGCCGGACGCATGGTCATCGTGACCGACGACGAAGACCGCGAAAACGAGGGCGATCTCATCTGCGCCGCCGAAAAAATCACCGCTGAGATGGTGAATTTCATGGTGCGCCAAGGTGGCGGCATGCTGTGTGTGCCTGTTTCGCTCGAAATCGCCCAGCGCCTCAACCTCGCCAGCATGGTGCCGGAAAACCGCGAAGCCTTCCGCACCGACTTCACCGTCACCGTAGATGCCGCCCAAGGCATCTCCACCGGCATCAGTGCCGCTGACCGCACGCGCACGATCCGCCTGCTAGCTGATGCCAAAAGCAGCGCGGGAGACCTCGTGCAGCCCGGTCACATCAATCCGCTCGTCGCCAAACCTGGCGGAGTGCTGCGCCGTGCCGGTCACACCGAAGCGGCGGTCGATCTCGCTCGTCTCGCCGGTTTGCGTGAAGCTGGTGTGCTCATCGAGATCATGAATCCGGACGGCACCATGGCCCGTCTGCCCCATTTGAAGAAGTTTGCGAAGAAGCACGGCCTCAAGATGGGCAGCATCGCCGATCTCATCGCGTATCGTCGTCTCAGTGAGAAACTGGTCGAAAAAATCGAGGTCGTCGATATGCCCACCGACTTCGGCGACTTCAAACTGCATCTTTACAAGAGCAGTCTCGACGGCGTGCATCACATCGCCCTCGTCATGGGCGACATCACTCCCGGCGAGCCAACGCTCGTTCGAGTACATAGCGAATGCCTCACCGGCGACATTTTCGCCTCCCGTCGTTGCGACTGCGGCAGCCAGCTTCATGCCGCGATGCAGCAGATCGCCAAGGCAGGGAAGGGGATCATTGTTTACATGCGTGGTCATGAAGGACGAGGCATCGGCCTGCACGGCAAGATCATGGCCTACAAGCTCCAGGAGCAGGGGCTCGATACCGTCGAAGCCAACCTCAAACTCGGCTTCCCCATGGATTTGCGCGACTACGGCATCGGCGCGCAAATCATCTCCGACCTCGGCGTGCGAAAAATTCTGCTCATGACCAACAACCCGCGCAAGGTCGTCGGTCTCGAAGGCCACAAGCTCGAAATCGTCGAGCAGGTGCCGGTCAAATCGGTGCCAAAGCCCGAAAATGCCCGCTATCTCGAAACCAAAAAGAAAAAGATGGGCCACAAGCTTTGAAATGACGAATGCCGAATCTCCGAATGACAAAAGAATGACCAAAATCCAAGCCGCAATGACCAAGGAATCTTCAAATCCCGAGCAGCACACGCTCTGGCGCGCAGGCCGCTCGTTGGGTGTTCGGGCTTGGTCATTCCTTTGTCATTCGTCATTCTGATTTCGTCATTGTTCGCCCCAGAACTGCTTTTCACCCATGTCTAACTTTGCCTCCAGCCGCCCACGTCCCACCCAGGAGCCGATCAGCATCGCGATCGTTGCTTCTTTGTATAACAACACCTTCGTTCAAGGCTTGCTCAATGCCGCCAAGGAGGAGATCGAAATCATCGCGCCGAATGCTTCCGTCGATGTCTATCGCGTGCCTGGCGCGTTCGAGATTCCGGTCTGCACCGAGCATGTTCTGCGTGGCAGTGCGCCTGATGCCGTCATCGCGCTCGGTGTCATCATTCGTGGCTCCACTGAGCATGCGGATCTCGTCGGTGCTTCCGTCACGGATGCTTTGCAGCAGATGGCGGTGAGGCATTGCATTCCTGTCATTCATGAAGTGCTGCTCGTCAGCAGCGAGGAACAGGCTGAGGAGCGCTGCCTCGGCACCACCATCAACCGTGGCACGGAAGCCGCCCAAACCTGTGTCAAAATGATCAATCTGTTCGGCAAAATGAAAGCCAGCTTTGCCGGCGAACCCATCGACCACGCCTAACCTCATGGGAAAACGCCGCGACGGCCGCGAAGCCGCCATTCAATTCCTCTTTGCCCGCGATCTTCAGGGTGAATCCAAACCTGAAGACGCCGATGTGTTCTGGACGCTCCACAGTGCCAAGACCTCCACCCGTGCCTATGCCGAAAGCCTCATCAAAGGCGTCATCGAGCATCAAAGCGAGATCGACGCGCACATCATGAGCATCGTTGCAAACTTTCGCATCGAACGTCTCGCCGCTGTGGACCGCAACGTCCTCCGCCTGGCATCCTACGAACTGCTGTACTGCCCCGACGTGCCTGCGCCCGTCATCCTCAACGAAGCCATCGACATCGCCAAAGCCCTCAGCGCCGGCGAATCTGGCTCCTTTGTGAACGGCGTGCTCGACAAGCTGGCCAAAGCCCTGCGCAAGTCCGAGGCAAAACGTCCCGTGGAACCTGCGGGCGAGGACTAACAAGCATTCGTCATTCTGATTTCGACATTCGTCATTCCTTTTCATGGCCGGCTTCTTCAAATCTCTCATCCAGCGCTTCACCAAGCCCGACATCGACTGGGATGATCTCGAAGCCTCCCTCATCGCCGGCGATCTTGGCCCACGTCTCGCGTTGCAGATCGTCGAGGACCTCAAGTCACGTCAGCGCACGCTGCATGGAGCCGACATCGTGCAGGTCGCACGCGAGCATGTGCGCGAGATTCTTCCCGCCACGGTTTCAGCGCTCGATCCCATCGCCGGAAAGCCCAAAGTGCTCCTCATGGTCGGTGTGAACGGCACGGGCAAGACCACCAGCACCGCCAAGCTCGCCCACCTCCTGCATAAGAGCGGCCACAAGGTCGTTCTCGCCGCCGCTGACACCTTCCGTGCCGCCGCCGTCGAGCAGCTCACCGTCTGGTCTGAGCGCTTGAAGATTCCGCTCGTCAAAGGCCCGCCGAATGGCGATCCGGCCTCCGTCTGCTTTGAAGGCTACGAACTCGCTCTCAAAACACAGGCCGACTTCCTCATCTGCGACACCGCCGGACGGTTGCACACCAAGCACAACCTCATGGAGGAGCTGAAAAAGATCCGCCGCATCCTCGGTCGCAAAGATGACACCTCCCCGCATGAGGTTCTCCTCGTCGTCGATGCCACCACCGGC